>DAHWFY010000049.1 GCA_027336365.1 Bacillota bacterium
GGTATTGACAAAGCATGACCCAATTGGCGGATGGAATGCTGGACTTGTGGCGTTACTGGCGAACCTCGCGGTCTTCTGGATTGTAAGCTTACTGACAAAGCCAGTACAGACGAGTTATTTGGATGAGTTTTACCAAGATGCATTTCCTAAAAAGTCTAGAACCCCTGTTTCCGGAACGATATCCCTGAATCCAGGAGAAGGTCATTGAGAACGCACGGTGGGGCGACGGTATAGCAATGCAGAATTGTCGACTGAAGATCTTGGGGTGAAAATCCAGTTTATCTCAGGGAGCACAATTGGGAAAATTGCAAATTGTCCTATGGACTTCAGGGGTTATCTGACGTAATATTTAGAGAGCAGTCGTTGAATGCAGTATACGGGTGCGTCAGAGATGGTGTTTGACAATTAGTCGGTTGTCCACGCCATCACCAAATGTATGAGGAGGTATCGAATGATGTCAACAAGTATCCCCCGACAACGTTGGAGTCATGTCATTCCTATCGCGTTCATCATGTATACCATCGCCTTCATGGATCGAATCAACGTGGGTATGGCGTTGCCGTCAATGGCTAAGGACTTGCACTTCAGTCCTACCATCGGCGGAACAGTTTTCGGCATTTTTTTCATTGGATATCTAGTACTCCAAATTCCTGGGGGTCATCTCGCCGAGAAATGGAGTGCCAAAAAGTTCATCTTGACGCTGCTCATCATCTGGGGAGTTTTCGCCATCATCACTGGCTTCGTCCAAAATGTCACCGAACTTCTCATAGCCCGCTTTTTCTTAGGAGTGGCCGAGGGGGGCGTGTGGCCAGCCACCTTAATCTTTCTGAGTCATTGGTTCCCGCGGGATGAGCGTGCCCGTGCCAATAACCTCTGGATGTTGTGTTTGCCCGTGGCTGCTGTGGTCGTGAGCCCCCTGTCAGGATATATTCTCCACGTAAGCAACTGGCACTGGCTGTTTATCTTAGAAGGATTGCCGCCGTGGCTCTGGGCTATTTTGTGGGCGATTTACATTAAAGACGTCCCATCCCAAGCTCGCTGGATTAGTCCGGAGGAAAGGCAGTACATCGAAACGACTGTCAGTGCTGAACGGTTGCAACGGGATCGCCCAGATTTGGGTACTATGCGCAAGGCATTAACCAGCAAGGAGGTCTGGTTACTTGCCGTTGTCTATTTCTTTTCCGTCATCCCAGGTTACGGTATTGCAAGCTTTTTACCCTCGCTGCTGAAAAAAGGAGGATTTTCCACACAGACCGCTGGGTTTATCACCGCTCTTCCGTTTGTTATTGCGATTATCGGCTTGGTTGTGAACGGATGGCTGTCAGACCGTTCTTTGGTTCGTCGGAAATTTGTGATCATTCCGATGTTGATTCTCGGCGTGGGCGTTGTGGTCAGCGCGTTTCTTGAAAGCGCTGTCGGAATCTCGCTGGTGCTCCTGATCTTGGCTGGATACGGTCTGTACGCCTATTTGGGGCCGTTCTGGGCTCTGGTGGCGCAACTCTTGCCTCCCGAAACCGCTGGCGGCGGCATGGGCTTAATTAACGCCATCGGTAATTTGGGTGGATTTTTCGGACCTTTCATCGTCGGTGCTTTGGACACCGCCACCAGTAGTTTTCTCACTGGATTTCTTTTCCTGGGTGTTTCGGCCATTGCGGTTGCTATCTTAATTTCGTTCGTGCGTATTCGCGAAGGCACGGCGGCGCGGGTGGAAACGCAGCAGTCCGCTTGAGTTCCGGACGCGGCAAAGTGCTTTGGAGAATTGTGGACAAGAAATTGTCATGGAGATCGAAGGGGACGACCTGTTCGTCCCCTGATTTGATAAAAATTTACCGTATACCCTCATAAAAATTCTGCAGACTCCGAATTTGTATCATTAACGTGACTCTTTGTTGGTGTCGCTATCAGCGGCATGAGGACTTGTCTTGAGTCGTAGAGCTTTCTTGGAGAGGATGAAAGGTGTTTTTTTGACGCGTTGTATCTACCAACCAGTCGAAAGTTTTTGTCCAAATTTCAAGGGGGGAATTGTATGAAACACAAGAATTTTAGGTTTGTAACCGTTCTCTCGGTTTTTACGGCACTGGTGACCAACTTTCTGTGGCCGGGGTTGAGTCATGCCTCTACATCTTCTTACAACAACTCCCTTCGCGGGATGAACATCTATTGGGATGGTTATTTGGCCTCAAGCCCAAAAGGAATCTACGCCGTAGATCCGAGCACGGGTAAAGACACCACCTACATGCCAATTTGGTATGTGATGCGGGCTTTGGATGCCGCAGGGGTACAGAGCACATGGGATGGGAGTAATTGGGGGATAACTTTACCAGTGAATCTGGAACCCAGATTTCAGCCCAACCAGGTTCCCGTGAACCTGGGCTCGGGGTCAGTCCTAGTATGGATTGACGGCAAATTGGTGCAAAGAGATAGAGCCATTCGTTTTCCAGATCCGGCATCTCATGTCTTGACCACTTACGTCCCCGTTTGGTATGTCGGTGTAGCTCTTCACTATTTCGGAGTAGAGTCGAGTTGGGACGGAGTGAATTGGCGTATGATGGAGACCGCACCGGGCACTATTATTCCAGGCGATGGATGGGTCTCGTCGTTGCCCAACCTAGGCAATGTAACGGGTACGGTGGGTAACGCCGTGGGTGGTGTCACCAACGCTCTGAGCAATACCGTCGGGAGTGCCGCAAGCCCCCTGAGCAATGCCATCGGGGGTATCAGCAACACCGTGAGCAGTACCCTTGTCAATTAAATAGACCTTCATGCCGCTGATAGCGGCATGAGCAAGGGTTCATGTAGGAATAATCGGATTGACCAACGATGGGGGCCATGGTTTTGATCCACATGTGAAACCTCCACTTCTACAAGTGGGAGTGGAACTCCGTACCCTGCTTCGGTGGGGGTAGACTCCCCCACCGAAGTCTCAATCTTCCATTGAACGAGTTCATTTCTATACTCAGTGATGGTCACTTAGGGACAAGGCGCGACCTCCACACGAGTGGAGAAAAAAGTGGCTCCGCCCCCCATATCCGCCAGTCGTTGGGATGTCAGTTGATTGACTGCCTGCATCCCGGAGGATGTGTCGTCCCACCAAAGGCCTTGAGTCACCACCACACCGGGGAGAACGTCGTTGCCCACCTGCGCACGCAATTGGATTTCCCCTCGTTGATTCCAAACTCGCACATTAACGTGGTTATGAATGCCTCGGACCGTCGCATCATCGACGTGCATGGTCAGAGTCGGTTGCTGTTCTGGCACCTGCAAACTTTCAACATTGCCAAAAGTGGAATTGAGAAAATGATGATTCACGCTGGATATAAACCAAAGGGGGAAGCGACCGTCCTCGCTTTCCTCCACGTTGCTTTCCACTTGTTTGCTTTTCACATCGGAGGATTGCACAGATCCTTCAAGGGCATTTTCTGCAGACTCAGAGCTGGGATTTCGAACCGGCAGAGGACAGTACTCTGGTAACGGAGACAGACCGATGGATTGCAATGTTGACGAAAATAACTCAATTTTACTTGATGGTGTCAATAATCCCTGTTTGAGAATTTCCGGGAAGGGAGGCACCTGTAGCTTCAACCAGCCCTGCTCTTCTAGCTTCTCGTAGGTGATTCCCTGTAAATATGGATTGTTCGTTAGCAATGCTTCTCGAATCATGTCTTCTTCTGTGACCTGAAAGGCGGCATCTGCGAATCCCATGTGGGCCGCCAATTCCTTGAACAACGTGAAGTTGGACTTGGCTTCTCCTTGTGGGGGGAGAATGGGTTCCTGCAAATTCAGATATAGGTGCCAATAGGATGTATATAGATCGAGATTTTCAAACGAACTTGTGGCAGGTAAAACCAAATCGGCATAACGAGCCGTGTCGGTGACAAACAAGTCGTGCACAACCGTGAACAGGTCTTCTCGCTGTAGTCCGGATCGCACCTTGAGAATGTCGGGCGCAACGATGGCAGGATTGCTGTTGTACACAAACAGTGCCTTGACCGGGGGAGAGGCCGACGACAATAAGGCATCGCCCAATTGATTCATGCTGAGGGTCCTGGGCAGTGGATGAGGCATAAGGTCTGGACGTTCTAGGGCGGAGTGATTCAGACGGGCATAACCACTATTCCCTTTTATTGCGCCTCCGCCCTTATGTAGCCACGCTCCCGTCAACGCTGGGATGCAGGAGATGGTGCGCACTGTCATACCGCCATTATCGTGGTGTTGTAAGCCATTACCGATGCGAATTAATGAAGGGTGTGTGGTGCCGTACATGCGGGCGAGCTGCACGATGTCCTGTTCCGGGACTCCAGTGATTGCGGCCACTTTTGCCACCGGGTAAGCGGATTGCACAAAGTGTTCAAGTTCCTCAAAACCGGTTGTATACAGGCGCAGGAAGTCGCGTTGCACCAGGTTTTCGGCAAACAGCACGTGCATCAACCCCAAGGCCAACGCCCCGTCCGTACCTGGGCGGATAGGAATAAACCAGTCAGCCCATTGACCCGTACGGTTGCGGTGGACATCAATGTGCACGATGGTGGCACCATTCTTCCGAGCTTGATTTGCGTATAACAATTGGTGCATATTCGTAGAGGCAAGGTTGGCACCCCAAACCACCATCAGCTTGGCGTTCACCGTATCTTCCGGGTCCGTGCCGATGGAATCCCCCATGGTGGCCTTGTATCCAGCAGACCCTGCGACACTGCAGATGGTCCTGTCCAACCGAGAGGCTCCCAGACGATGAAAAAAGCGCCTGTCCATGCCTTCAGCGTTCAATTCACCCATATTCCCATAGAAGCTATAAGGTAGAATGGCCTCAGCTCCATATTTTTCAATCACGCTATGGAAATGATGGACTATCTCGTCATAGGCATCATCCCATGAGATGGGTTGAAAGTGTCCCTGGCCTTTGGCTCCTGTGCGTCTCAGCGGGGTTAACACGCGCTGAGGATGGTGAACTCGTTGAGGCATGTGGCGGACCTTGTTACAGATTGCCCCACGGGTGACAGGGTGGTTCGGGTCTCCCGTCACAGAGATCATCTTTCCGTCTCGCACTGTCACCTTAAGGGAACAGGCATCAGGACAATCCAGGGGACAAACGGCTTGGTGGATATGAACCGACATCGTTACACCTCGTTTGGGAAACCAATCCTAAATTCACTACATGCCCTCGGTGGCTTCCAAGTACAAGGCACATTCCAAACGTTTCTTTATCAATTGGCAGGAAAAATCATCCGGATACAATAAAGTATGATGAATCAGCCAATGATTTGCGTGACAGCCACCTCCGCATTGATAACGGGCAAAACACGTACGACAAACAGGGTTCATATCAAAATTGACGTGTTCAAAGGTGTGTGTCAAGTCGGAATTTAATTCTCCAGTAAAGACGTCTCCCATACGGAATTCAGTTTGCCCCACGAACTGATGACACGGGTAGATGTCTCCTTCGGGTGAAACAGCTAAATAATGAACCCCTGCACCACATCCGCTCAGCCGCTTCCCCAAGCAAGGTCCACGTCTTAAATCTATATCAAAATGATGAAAGTACAAAGGATCTTTCCGCCGCCGAGATTCTAACACAAACTCTACCAGCAATTCGTACTGTTGAGTTAGTACATTCAAATCTTCATTTTGTATCACCCACGAAGCAGACGCATCACTCACAACGGGCTCCATCGCAATGTGTCGGAACCCTTCCTGATATAAATGAACAATATCCTGAAAAAAGTCTAAATTGTGCCGCGTATATGTTCCCCTAATATAAGTGTAGACCCCTTCTCCATAGCGGTGTGTCATCTCAGGGTAACGAGATTCATATAAACGTTTTGCACGATTGAGAACCGTTTCATAGGTTCCCTTGCTTCGGGTATCTCGACGCATCTGATTATGAATGTGGGGTCTTCCATCGATACTGATAATGACGTTAACTCTCTCAGAATTGAGAAAATCATTGACCTTGTCGTCCAGTAAAATACCATTCGTGGTTAGACTCCATGTTATCGTTCTTCCCGACGAACTGGCTAACTGATTTCCATAGGCGATGGAGTCTTGGATGACATCCCAGTTCATTAATGGTTCTCCGCCAAAAAAATCCACATACAAATGAGCTCTTCCCCCCGCACGTTGAAAAAGAAAATCCAGTGCGGATCTTGCTGAACTTCCATCCATGAGAGAGCGCCGTCCGCCATAACGTCCGGTTCCAGCAAAGCAGTAAGAACAACGCATATTGCAGTCATGGGCAACATTGAGGCACATGCCACTCAAAGCAAGAGGGGGTCTGAGGTTGGAACTCTGCGGCGTAATAAAAAGTTGCTCTTCATCGCAGAAAAGTGCTCCCTCGGTAACCAACCCTGCAATCTCATCATATGCATGCTCAACTACATCACGGGGAAAATGGGAGCTTAACTCAGCGACAAGGCGCTGCCGGGTCATCTTCTTAAAGAGAGTGGCCACTTCAAGTCCAACCTCATCCACGGTGAGGAGGGTTTGTGATACTCCATCGTACACCAAATGAAGGTCTTTAAAGGTGAAAGCATGGATTGCATTTTGGCTCATGAGTGTTTCACTGGAATGGGCCTACGGACTTTTTCCTTTCCAAAACCGTCCATTTGGCAAATCGAACTGCCTACAGTAGCGGAAGTCTTGCATGCGGATTGGCATGACACTGAACATGAGACACACGTTGCCCATTGTTCGGGATGAGGAACTTGTTTGGAAATTACTCGTACGTGTTCCATGACTAAGTCACTTCTTTCCCAATTTGATCAAAACTACGGGTGATTTCGCCACAAACTGAGTTTTCTTTCCGTGAAACAAATAAAGACTGTCCAAGAGACTGTACAAAAACTATGGACGTCAGCTCATGGAGGTTTCTGATATACACGAAATACTAACCAGTAAATACAACTGCGTGGATTTACATCTCTTGCTGGTGCCGCTAACAGCGGCATGACGGTCTATGCACTAAATACTATGCACTAAATTCGGAGGCACATTAAACCCACATGCCCCTGATGGGCACAAAATTATGATGAAAATAACCAGGCGGCTATTTCCCCAACAAATAGAGAAGTCACGAACACTCAAAAAGCATTATAGAATACACAGGAATGATTCTCAACTTGGGGGTACACGGCAATCAGCCCTGAACCGTAGACAACCCAATCTTGTCGCCATATGAAATACTCTCCTAAGGTTAGATGGAGCAGGGAGAGATGGAAGATCATTTCAGCAGTGAGAAGGGCGGATATGAACATCACACAAATTACCCCAGTTCGCATTTTTGGGCTAGCCTCTTGACACTGCTTGGATCTGACCGGACTCTTTTCCGGACATGCTATCCAAATGGTCAATCGGCAGAATATTTTTTGAAATTTTTCTCCCACGACGTGTTTTTACTTTGTAACTTTCACAGGAGTTCCTACGTCTCTCTTATGATGAGATAGACCCTCATGCCGCTGTTAGCGGCACCAACAGGGGATGTAAATACATGTGAGTGTATCTACTGGATAGACCCCCATGCCGCTGTTAGCGGCACCAGCAAGGGATGTAAATTCACGTTATTGTATTTACTGGTTAGGTGAGACTCAAGCCATGCGACGGGAGTTCTAACCCCTTGTTAGGCAACCTCTTAAAGAAAGCCGGGCAACAAAGTGTTTTTAACAGTATGGACGGTGTCGCGATGTAACCTCATCCGGGGCGTAACCTTTCAGGGGATTCTCTCCGTACCCAGGTCGGTAGATACAGAAACTCGAGATACCAACAGGCCGGATTGGGGGCGAAATCATGCCTGAACCTGTCAAAGGCAATGGACGATATATGCCGGGACTGGACGGATTGCGGGCTTTGTCGGTGTTGGCGGTCATCGCCTATCACCTTCATGTATCCTGGGCACCCGGGGGATTGCTGGGCGTTGGTGTGTTTTTTGTCTTGTCCGGCTATTTGATTACAGACCTTCTTCTCGCCCAGTGGGAGCGACATCAGCGGTTGAACCTGAAAGATTTTTGGTTGCGGCGGGCTCGTCGACTCCTGCCTGGTCTATGGGTCATGCTGGTGGGAGTTATCGTTTGGTCGACTTTGCTGTCTCCTTCTCAGTTGTCTTCTCTTCGAGGCGATGTTTTGGCCGCGTTTTTTTACGTCAGCAACTGGTGGTACATCTTTCACCATGTCTCCTACTTTTCCCGTTTTGGCCCACCATCTCCCCTCGCTCACCTGTGGTCTCTGGCCGTGGAGGAACAGTTTTATTTATTCTGGCCACTGGGATTGACTTTCTTTCTGCGGCGGAGTTCTCGCAAGGGGCCTTTGTTGACCTGGACCCTCGCCCTGGCCACGGCGTCCGCCCTAACGATGGCTCTGCTATATCAACCTGGCGGGGACCCCAACCGGGTATACTATGGCACAGACACTAGGGCTTTCTCCTTACTCATCGGAGCAGCCCTAGCCATGGTATGGCCGAGCCGGAAACTGTCTTTCCCTGTCTCTTGGGGCACGCGATTCACCCTGGATGTGGTGGGGTTATCGGGGATTACAACCATCTTGCTCCTGGTGTGGGGAACAAATCAGTACCAAACCTCTCTGTATCGAGGAGGAATGGTTCTGTTGTCGGTGGCTGCGGCTTTGGCCGTGGCTTCCCTGGCGCACCCTGCCAGCGATGTGGGCAAGGTCTTGGGCTGCAAACCACTGAAGTGGCTGGGCATGCGCTCCTATGGGATATACCTTTGGCACTACCCAGTCATTGTTCTCACTACTCCAATTGCGGATATGGAGAGTTTCAACGGAACACGGGCGGTTTTGCAAGTGGCTGCTAGCATCGCTCTGGCTGCTCTTTCTTGGCGGTATGTGGAGGACCCCATTCGTCACGGGGCTTTATCTCGGCTCATGAACCCGCAGTTTTCCCGCAGGCGGCGCAAGTTCACGGCCCGAGTGTCCCGTTTGTTAATCTCGGGTGGTGGATTGTTGGCCCTGATTGTGGCAGGGATTGGATTGTCCGGATTGGTTCAAGTCAAGGGCTTCAGCGGCACTTCAACGGTTGCGAGTTTGGGTCCTACAAATGTCGCCACTGATGCATCGAACAGAACCTCCCCCGCCAGGGACGGAGGCGTGAAAAACAGCATCCGTACGAAGAACTCAGTTCCGGCGCAATCTCATTCATCCTCATCTTTACTTGGCTCTGCTTCCCACAGTGGGACGGGGTTGATACGGCCTGACACCCACTCTTCCAGCCCAGCGACGGCCAACGCTGTCATTCCCAAATCCGGGCAGGGGGTTACCGCCATCGGAGATTCGGTGATGATTGACGCAGCACCGTACTTGAAAAAACTGTTACCTGGGATTGTGATTGATGCTCACATCGGTCGGCAAGTGGTGCAAGCCCAAGCGGTTGTCGAACAACTCAAGGCAAAGGGACTGCTCGGTAGCCGGGTCATCATTGAACTGGGAACCAACGGTCCATTCACAGAGCAGCAAATGGTCTCCTTGCTGCAATCTTTGGGCCCTGTTCAACAGGTTATCCTGGTGAATACACGTATGCCACGTCCTTGGCAAGACACGGTAAACCAAACTTTGGCTCAGGTGGCTACCGCTTTCCCTCGAATCACCCTGGTTAACTGGTATACCGCAAGTGCTGGGAAGAGCTCATATTTTTATCCTGACGGAGTTCATCTTGATCCCACTGGAGCTCAATACTACGCCTCGTTACTCGCGAAGGCAGTAAAGATGCAAAAAGTTTCCTCGTAATCCACGAGGAAAAGTAGTCAAACGGCCATGACACTTCCTGCACCTGTTTTCGGAATTCCAGTTGCACCCTGGTGGATCGCAATCCATAGCAAAATACGGGTACTCCCTGTGCTATGATAGAGATGTAAACTGGGGTTGGGGGTGTTGGGATGACCATCCCACGGCAGACGACATCGGCATCTCAACCTCTGGCTTTGGTCAGGGGGGAGAGCGGGGAGATTCCATGCGGGACGGAACTGAACCTGGAAATTTATCGCAGAATCGCGTGAGTGAACCGCTGGAAGAACAGGTTCTGAATCAATGGGTGGCTTTCCTGGACTGGGAATTCAGCAGGAAAGGAATCGGTAAGCCTCCATCAGAGTACGATTGGTACAAAACGGTGCAGAAACTAATGGAGAAAATTGAAGTTTTGTTTCAGCGGACGCAGTCTTGGTCTGAAGGACAACGATGGGTTTACAGAATGTTGCTCCACTTGGTGGCCTTGCGACAGGTGCTGCATGAATGCAAACGTGCCGAGGAACACAGAGGGGATGGATCTTTTCGCCACTCTTCGTATGCGCGAATTGCGGAGGAATTACTTCATAGCCTGACTGCCACTTTGCAGTCGGCGGGAAATGAAGAGGTTCAGCAAATCCCCTTGGAACGGGCTTATGAACTGGCAGTGTTTCTGCGCTCCTTGGTCACCAGAGAGGTTTTGCCCACGGCCATTGTTGCGGATGCGATTCAGTGGGTTTGGTTAGAATTTCTCAGGTATCGAATGGAAGTTGCGAGAGAGCTTTCGGCTTGGCGGGAGTTGTGGACAAATCTGAGGGAGGATGCAGTTCGTCAGAATGACCTGAATCTGCCACGAGTTCTACTGTTTTTTTGTGTTCTTGCAGGGGATGACCAACGTGCCAGGGAATTCCTGTTACACACGCGAAAATTAGATCGAGATAAAATAGATGGAATTTTGCAGATATTGATGGGGATGCAAGCCTGGAACCGGACCATGGATTGGCTATTATGGTGTGAATCCCAATTGACCTTAGAGGAGCGGTTGTTGTTCCGCGTACTGGGTGAGCATTGGTTGCGCCTAGGACATGCTTTTGCTGAGTCCCGGGAGGCCGCTGTACAGTTTTTCTACCGACACAGAGTGGACAGCCCAACCGCCGATTACTTCTATCAGTGGTCCCTGGTGGAGTTCGGACAGTTGCGCACCTGGGCTGAACTGCAGCTATTGGACCACTTATTTCCAGGAGATATGGAGAAAAAAGCGCTGCGGATTGTGGAGAAACAGGGACCGGAATATCTCTTGCCGATTTACCATCAAGCGGTTGAACGAGTGGTGGCGCAAAAGAATCGCGAGGCTTACCGATTGGCCGTACGTTGGTTGAAAAAACTGCGAGGATACTACAAGAAAATGAAACGGATGGCAGAGTGGGATCTGTTCATCACTTCCTTTCAAGTGAAATACGCGCGGTTGCGAGCTTTGCAAGACGAATTGCACAAGGCGGGAATCAGCGAATGAGTGCTTCACTGACGATTCGTATTCGGGTGGACTGGCTTCCCTCCGGTCAACTGTTTTTTCGTGTCCTCAGCAAGCGTACCTTGTCAGACTTGGATTTGGAGCGGCTGGCATTTCATCTGTTTACCTGGGACTCTTGGTCATTTTATGGTACGACGGTGGAGGTTGGGGAGTGGAACGGACAGCGCGGCTTGGTGTTGTCGGCTCGCCATGGATTGCACTACTTTGCTGAGCCGTGTTTCAACAGCGAATTGCAGGTCCTGTTTGATCCAGACTGGTCAGTGCTCCATCAGACTGCCGTGAAAATTCTGGACATGTTGCGTGCGGGTTGCTTCATGCCTGACTTTGCGGCTTGGCAAACGGGTGAATTAAAGTGGAAAGCGGTCGCCACAGACCCATCTCCGGACGTGCTGCCAGCAGGGGCTATGACAAGTGGTGCAGTGAATGTTGCAAGCAATGTCTCAGTGGCGTTTCCTGAGGGGGTAGCGTTCTTTGCCGCAGACTGGTTGCACCATGCCATCGTGGAAACCCTGTCCACCACACCGGAGATTGCGGAGGTGTGGGACGCGGTGAGGCGGACTTATCCCTTGATTGATTCACCAGCCCCCGAGTCGTCCCTTGTCGAGGACGAGTCAGAGTGGCTGATGGCCCTCGACTTGCGACCAGACCCGACACCTTTTTATGTGGGGTTGGCGTTGGTGGAGCCCAATCGAGCAGGAGACAAAGCCACAGTAGAGGGAACCGATGGGTGGGTGAACGAGTCTGGTTGGCGGTTGCAAGTGATTTTGCAGGACAAGCAGGAGGCGGCGCGTGTAGTTCCCTGGATGGCGCAATTTTCTCGTGCTACACAGAAGAGGTCAGTAAGGAGAACCACGCGCCGGGATGATTCCGGGCAAAAGACGCTCGTCTTGCCGTCGAATTGGTTGCCTTACTTGAACGCTGTAGACCAAGCCTTGCGACGCTGGCGACGTTTGGTTCCTTGGCTGGTGGAGGAAGTGGTTGCGGTGAATGCTGATGGAGACACTCTCACTGGTAATGGGGATTTCCCCGTTGGTGAAGTCGCTGGCCGCAATCGTGATCTGGACGGAACTGGACTGTCTCTGAAGCTTGAGTTGACCGAGGGGCAGGCCTGGGAATTTCTCAGTAATGCATCTGTCCGTCTATTGGCTGCGGGAGAACGAGTGTATCTGCCGGATTGGTGGGAAGAGGCGCGACGTCTGCGGGCGCGTTTGAAAGCTAAAGTCAAATCCTCCGTGGGGACGACTCAGCAGTCGCTGTTTGGGGTGAACCAGATTGTTCAGTTTGACTGGGCCGCAGCGGTCGGGGACATGGATCTAACACCGGAGGAATTTGCCCAACTTTTGGCTGATAGACGCCAATTGGTAGAATTACATGGCCGTTGGGTGGCTCTTGACCCTCAGTTTTATGACCGTGCTCTGAAAAAAATGAAGCAAGTGGCCAAATCGGGAGGGCTGTCCTTGCGGGACGTTCTCACCATGCACCTGTTGTCGGGGGATGGCCAGAGGGGGGAACGGAGAGTCTCATCGACGAGTTCAGTCAACTCCAGCGGTGAGAACGGGGCAGATGCACAGGGGTTCGATGTCATGGTAGAGTCTGGGACAGACGCGCTAGACGGGGGACCTGAGGCTGTCTCGGAAGCAGACCTCAATCTGCCAGTGGAGGTGGAACTTAATCCGGTGCTTGCGGACTTGATGAGTCGATTGCAGAACGTCAAACGGTTGGAAATTCAACCCGAGACTGCAGAGTTCCACGGACAGTTGCGTCCTTATCAGCGGGTAGGGGCCTCGTGGCTTACCTTTCTGCGCCGGTTCGGCCTGGGAGCGTGCCTGGCGGATGACATGGGTCTCGGCAAAACGGTGCAGTTCATCGCATATCTCTTGCAAGCACGCAAGGAACGGGAGATGCTGGCGGGGGAGTTACGGGATCGCCAGGGAGATTCTGTAAGTCTGGAGGGGGATTTTGGCACCCCTCACACCATCCTTTCAGCAAGGAACATATCTCAGGGACGGGCTCTGCTGATTTGTCCGACGTCAGTCATTGGCAACTGGGAGAAAGAATTGGCACGATTTGCACCCGATTTGCAGGTGTACATCCACTATGGTTCCAATCGAAAACGCGATGAAGACTTTCGACAACGGGCCGCCACGGTGGACTTGGTGGTAACGACCTATGCATTGGCCAATTTGGACGAGGTTCATCTGGGCGGTGTCGTTTGGGAATCGATCTGCTTGGATGAGGCTCAGAACATCAAAAATGCATATACGAAGCAGGCCTCCGCCATCCGGCGCCTCAAGTCCAGGCATCGGATTGCCATGACGGGAACGCCGGTGGAAAATCGGTTGACAGAACTGTGGTCCATTTTTGACTTTTTGAACCCCGGTTATTTAGGGAGCTTGAACCATTTTCGCAGCCAGTTTGTGAATCCATTGGAACGTACGGGGGACATGGAAATCACGCAAGCCTTGCAGCGGCTTGTGCAGCCGTTTCTCCTGCGGCGGGAGAAACGGGATCCAGCCGTGGAACTGGACCTTCCGGAGAAGTCGGAGTCAAAGGTGTTTGTCCCCTTGACGGCAGAACAGGCCGCCTTGTACGAGGCTACTGTTCAAAAAATGTTGCAAGACCTGGATTCTTTGTCTGTGATGGAACGGCGCGGAGCCATTCTCACCACTCTGCTGAAGTTGAAGCAAATTTGCAACCATCCTGCCGTTTTTCTGAAGGAGGAAGTTGGGGATGGATTGGGCCATGCTGTGTCACGTCCGACGAAGTCGCTGATTTCTCGTTCGGAGAAACTCGAAAGGTTGTTGGAAATGGTCTCTGAATTGCGATCAGACGGAGACCGGTGTCTCATCTTCACTCAGTTTGTTCAGACCGGTCACTTGCTCCAACGGGTCCTTGCCCACGAATTTGGTGAGGAGGTGCTGTTCCTACACGGTGGAGTGAGCCAATCCCAGCGGGAAGATCTGATTTCCCGGTTCCAGGTTGGGGGTGAGGGTTCGGGCAACCCCTCTTCGCCAGGGATATTCATCTTATCTCTGAAAGCTGGAGGAGTTGGCCTCAACCTGACGGCGGCCAACCACGTCTTCCATTTTGACCGCTGGTGGAATCCGGCCGTGGAGAATCAGGCAACGGATAGAGCCTATCGAATTGGTCAACAGCGCCATGTACAGGTGTTTAAGTTTGTCACACTCGGCACCTTGGAGGAGCGGATTGACGAGATGTTGGAAACAAAACAGTCCCTCAGTCATCAAGTCATGGGGTCTGGGGAGAACTGGATTACGGAAATGTCCACGGAAGACTTGCGATCTGTGTTTGCATTGAGGCGGGAATGGGTGGAGGATTAAAAGATGTTAAACAAACCAGAACAGAAGGATTTCGAAACCAAATCTGTCTGTGTGTTTGCCGACGCTGTGACCGTCAAGGGGCAATCGGAGCCAATCCACCCGGATTTTGCAGGGGAAACCACAGGAGAAGGCAAACCCACCACAACGAGGCGGAAGACCCCGCAACAGGATGGTGAGACGGGAAAGGATGAGGACGGAAAAAGGGGGAAAACAAAGGGAAGGGGAAAGACAAGAGCAAAGGGAAAGGAACCTGTGCCGCTTCCTCCTGCCAGCATCGCATTTCCAGACAGTTCGGCCGTATGGCAAGCATTTTTTCGCCGTGTCGCCCAGGAATTTCGCGCACATTGAAGGACAGTGGATGAGAAAATTGCGCACCTTGTGACATTTTTACGCGCGTCCACAGGAACGACTCGGACATGATTTTCTCCATTCCGCACCTGAGAAAAAGGATCTCTTTGCACTTGACATAACAACATATTAAATTATTATAATATGTAAATGGTGAAATTGGAGTGGCGGATTTCTGTTGAATTCCCCGGATTGGACTTTTTATTGTCTTATGTGCCTTCAGGGAATCAGACATCCTCGCCTATCCAGTAAATACAATAACGTGGATTTACATTCCCTGTTGGTGCCGCTAACAGCGGCATGAGGGCCTACTTCGAAGGAAACCGAGGGAGTGCTCAAAATGATTGACGTGGAACTTGATTTGATGATTCCCGATGCAGGGGTGCAAACAGGAATCTATGCCAAGTTTTTTCATGGGTTGTCCAATCCGACACGTCTTCGGATTGTGGAAACGCTGCTCGATGGCGAGAGAAGTGTCAGCCAATTGGTACAAACTCTCGGTGCCACGCAAAGTCAGGTGTCAAATCAACTGGCATGTTTGAAATGGTGTGGGTATGTTACTTCGCGTCAAGACGGAAAGTATGTGTTGTATCGCATTTCCGACTCACGGGTGCGCACCCTTCTCCAACTTGCTCGAGAAATTGTGGCTGACAATGCGGAACACATTCAATGCTGCACACGGATGTAGATAACTCAAATGTGGATAACCCAACAAATAGGAAATACAGGAGGTTGATGGTATGACAGAAGAAAAGAAACAGCAAATTCGCCTCAGAGTCCAAGGGATGACCTGCACGAGTTGTGAGCGGCATGTGACCCATGCGCTACAAGGAGTTGGAGCGGAAAACATCTCTGCCAGTTTTGAGCGAGGCGAAGCCATTTTTGAGTTGATTGATCTCGACAGACTCCATGCTGCGAAACAAGCGATTGAAGAAACGGGGTATCAACCAGGAGACGCTGAAATTCTACATGCTAATTCGAGCCCGTCCGTTGCGGACAACTCCGAGTCTTTCGACTATGACTTGCTCATTCTAGGCTCCGGGAGCGCTGCTTTTTCCGCCGCCATTCAGGCGGTCTCCCATGGAGCAAAAGTCGGGATGGTGGAACGGGGAACCATCGGCGGCACGTGTGTGAATATTGGTTGCGTTCCGTCGAAAACTTTGCTCAGGGCGGGGGAGTTGCATCGTTTCGCCGCAGTTCCCTCATTTTACGGACTACGCACCACGGCTGAGCCAGCAAATTTGGCGGAATTGATAAATGAGAAAGATGAACTCGTGGCCAATCTTCGCCAGCACAAGTACGTGGATTTAATTGCCGAATACGGTTTTCATCTCATTCAGGGAGAAGCTCACTTTGTCAATGAATGGACCGTCGAGGTCCAGAACCAGAAAATCAAGGCAAAAAAATTTCTGATTGCAACCGGCGTCTCGCCCGCTGTGCCGAACATTCCGGGCCTAAAAGACGTGGATTACTTGGTTAGCACCACTGCCTTGGAGGTGAGGGAACTTCCCAAGCGACTTGCGGTGATTGGCTCCGGTTACATTGCCTTGGAATTGGGACATTTTTTCCATAACCTAGGTTCCGACGTCACGTTGATGCAACGAAGTGCTCGTTTGCTCAAGTCGTATGATCCGGAAATCTCCGCAGCTCTGACTCAGGCATTGTCGGAACAAGGCCTTCATCTTCTCAGCGGGGTGGATTATCAGCGGGTTGAACAGGATGGGAATATCAAACGGGTGTACGTCACAGTGAACGGCCAGGAACATGTTGTGGAAGCGGAAGCGTTACTGGTGGCTACAGGGCGCAGGCCCAACACTGAGGCGTTGAATCTTGCTGCGGCGAATGTAAAGCTGGGAGAACGCGGAGAAGTGATTGTAAATGAATTCCTCAGAACGAGCAATCCCCGCGTGTATGCGGCTGGAGACGTCACCCTAGGACCCCAATTTGTTTACGTAGCCGCTTACGAGGGCGGAATTGTCGCAGACAATGCCGTGGGAGGTGGCCACAAGAAAATTGACTTACGGGTGGTTCCGGCTGTAACCTTCACCCACCCGTCTGTGGCCACCGTCGGTATGACGGAACAACAAGCGAAAGTAGCGGGATATGAGACCCTGACTTCGGTTCTGCCCTTGGATGCGGTCCCACGAGCCTTGGCTAATCGGGAGACGACGGGAGTTTTTAAGCTCATCGCGGATGCGAAAACGCGGACCATCTTGGGCGCTCATGTCGTCGCTGAGAATGCTGGAGATGTCATCTATTCCGCCGTGCTCGCCGTCAAATTTGGATTAACGATTGAAGACCTCCGTTCAACGCTTGCCCCGTACTTGACCATGGCGGAAGGTCTGAAGTTGGCGACCCTCACTTTCGATAAAGATGTATCCAAGCTTTCGTGTTGTGCTGGCTGACCATCGACGTGATTAGAGAAAAAGGGACAGGTTCTCGCATGAAGGTGGGCGACTGATCCGATCAATGTGGACACTAAACCCCATGCTCTACAGGAATGCTTAAGATGATGGTGAAAATAACCGGACGACTATTTTCACCATCAAAATCAGCAGTCTCCTGCGAGTACTCTACGTTTTCCTGAAGGATTTGCAGGAGACTTGTCGAATCATACAAGAAAGTTGCGGTAGGCTGGGATTCAAGGTAGGAATTCAAAGTTTGTTGAATGCAAATAATTTGGAGGAAGTCAGGAATTCTCGGCTCGCCAAGTATCGCCAAGCAATCGGTCTATGGACAACCTCTTTAAGTCAACTTTCGACGGCACTTTCAACTTTGGGATTGCACGAGAAATTGTGTCGGCGGTCCACCTGCTGAAACGGGCCACGCAGCATAAGGAGATCTTGCCAGAGTGAGTTTCTTAGATTATCAACCCTATGTTGTGCGACTGGCCACCCGCCTCATTCATTACCGCAGGAGTGGCATGATTGACGAAAATGATTTGGTTTCCGCAGCAATGACCCGTTTGTGGGAAGTTGAGCAGAAGGGAACGCTGGATGAACGAAGTGCTAGGGTTGCCATTAAGTACGCCATGCTGGAGGTGTTGCGCAGATCTGGACTCGTGACCTCTCCGCGCTCCACCACTTATCAGCAGGCCATTGCTGCTTACGCTCAATTGAGTGCAATA
>DAHWFY010000004.1 GCA_027336365.1 Bacillota bacterium
CACCTGTATCTCTACATGACGCATCCGTTCAATGTACTTTTCTATGTACACTCCTGGATTCCCAAATGCCGACTCGGCCTCCGTCTGTGCCGTTACCACCGCTTGCCGCAAGGATTCGGAATCTTTCACTATCCGAATCCCCTTTCCTCCCCCACCCGCAGTCGCTTTAATAATCACCGGGTAGCCCACCTGTTCCGCAACCCGCAAGGCTGCCTCAGGGTCCGTAAGGACGCCATCACTACCGGGTACTACCGGCACTCCTGATTTTGCCATGGTGGTTTTGGCCGCAGACTTGTCCCCCATCATTTCGATGGCCGCAGCACTCGGACCAATAAAACGAATGTCACAGGCCTCGCAGGCTTCTGCGAAGTCACTGTTCTCGGCAAGAAATCCGTAACCCGGATGGACCGCATCCACATGGGTCAAGGTGGCCACCGACATGATACTTGGGATGTGGAGATAGCTTTGCTTGCTTGAAGCGGGTCCAATGCAATAGGCGCGATCAGCCATTTGCACGTGCAACGCCTCTCTGTCTGCTTCCGAGTATACAGCAACCGTTTCAATGCCCAATTCTCGGCAAGCACGTATGACGCGCACTGCAATTTCGCCCCGGTTTGCAATCAGCACACGTTTAAACATCGCCTTTGTTCTCCTCACGCTGGATTAATCTTAAACAGAGGCTGTCCGTATTCCACCATTGAACCATTTTCCACAAGTACTTCAGCGACTTCACCAGCTACCCCAGCAGATATTTCGTTCATGAGTTTCATAGCCTCAATGACACAGACGATAGATTCTTGTTCCACCATTGAACCCACATCCACATATGGAGACATATCCGGTGCAGACGAACGATAAAACGTACCAATCATAGGTGCAAAAACAAGTAGGCATTCATCCTCCGTTGTGACTACCTTTTTTTCTACACTTCTCGAATTTGATGACACATCCACATCTCCACATGCCAACTTTGCAGAAAACTCTCCCTCTTTCCTGGCATTATTTGCATCATTTGACCTGACAATATCTAATGTAATCTCGGATGTATGAATGTGAATTTTTCCGAGTTCACTACATTCATTCCCATCCGTGGAATAAAGACACCGCATAAAACTTCCATGGCCTGACCTCCACCACCAGGAATGAAAATATCCCAAGGAGATGAATCGGCTATTTTCGTATAAAAGGGGGTCAGAAAAGATCCAAGCAGCGTAAGAAACTGCCCCAAAGGGCGCACAAAGTGTGCGTCTTCAGTACGTGATGAATGAGAAAGTTTCTGTGCGTTGACGAGGCAATGTTCCAGAGAGTTCTGACCCTTTTCCGGATACGCTCTTTAAGTTCGGATTTTTCTACTAGCCGAAAAATTTTCAGTTTATCAACAGGACGTTTATAATTATACCCTATTGTTATTCCATTTTATGAACCTCCTATTTCAAATATTGACGTAATTCATGAGGTATATTACTATACATCTAATTTCACTGCAAATAAGCTATTGAGTAATCAATGAAAGTTCAGCCTTAAAGATGTCAGGGGGGGATTCTTGAAAGAAACTAAAAGACGATTACAAAGGAAAATGATAAGTTTAGATTTATTAGATAAGAAATCGTCTTCATCAAGTAACAAGATACTCTCGGCAATAAAGATTCGTATCCGAGGATGAACTGAATCGTCTGTTCTGAAATGTTTGCGAAAGGTTTGTAGGTGAGCAAATTTGTGAGAGATCTCTGTTTATTCGTTTTCTACGCTTTGATGAGAAAATAGCCGTACGGTTATTTTCACCATAATTTTGTGTCCTCCAGGTGCATGGGAGTTTAGGTGTATAACCGTTCGAAACTGACATGGCCTGACGGCCACCACCAGGAATGAAAATGGCCAGAAGATTAGGCCAGGCTATTTTCGTATAAAAGGAGATATTCCCTGAATGGATTATTCAAATGTAACCCCCGCTAAGCTACGTCAACAATTTCGTGAAGGTAAATTAGTTCGTTCGACAGCCGGGATGGCCGATGGATACGTTCAGGCAAATCTTGTTGTACTCAAAAAAGAACTCGCTTTTGACTTTATGCTTTTCTGCCAGCGGAATCCCAAGCCTTGCCCAATTTTAGACGTGACTGATCCAGGAAGCCCAATTCCTACACGATTGGCTCCAACGGCCGATTTACGGACGGATGTCCCAAAGTACCGAGTATATCGTCATGGGGAGTTGATGAGTGAGACAACGGACATTCAATCGTATTGGGCAGACGACATGGTTGCCTTTCTACTTGGATGCAGTTTTACATTTGAACAGGCACTCTTGCATAATGGCATTCCTGTACGTCATATTGAAGAAAATCGAAACGTCCCAATGTATCAAACAAATATCTCGTGTACTGAAGCCGGGGAGTTTCATGGTCCAATGGTAGTCAGTATGAGACCCATTCCTCAGTCCGATATTGTTCGCGCAGTTCAAGTCACTTCCCGATTTCCTTCAGTGCATGGTGCGCCAGTTCACATTGGGGATCCTACACTAATAGGAATCAAAGATCTGAGTCATCCGGACTTTGGGGAGCCAGTTACAATTAAAAATGGAGAAGTTCCCGTTTTTTGGGCTTGTGGTGTGACTCCACAGGCAGTAGCTATGACTGCCAAACCAGAGTTAATGATTGCACACGCTCCGGGATATATGTTTATCTCAGATTTGCGTGATGAAGAAATGGCAGTGATTTAAAAATGTTCTTGCTTAGGTACAATAACAGTATTGTTGGTTAACTTTTGTTATTTACTGTTTCCGTTTTTTTATTAAACGTCTTTTATTACATGTATAACTAGTATTTTTTTCAATAACAGCCGTGTTAAACAATTATTGCAGTCAAACATACCGTGACTATTATGAAAGAGGTGAAACATATGAGTACTCTAAACGAATCTCTTTCCCAACCAAGAAAAGCCTTAGCTGCGGCTTTTGGCGGATATATGTTAGATGGCTTTGATTTCATGATTTTCACACTTGCATTAACATTAGTAATGTCCGCTTTTCATCTGTCTGCTGGTCAAGCTGGATTGCTAGCAACAGCCTCGCTGTTTGTTTCGGCTTTTGGCGGGTTATTTGCGGGAACGCTTTCGGACTATATCGGTCGAGTTCGAACTTTGGCAATCACAATTCTTCTATATGCCATCTTCACAGGTTTAACAGGTCTAGCACATAGTTACACAGAGCTTTTTTTCTATCGCATGTTGGAAGGCTTGGGATTCGGCGGAGCATGGGCGGCAGGAGCAGCGCTGGTATCTGAAAGTGCACCGGCGGATCGTCGCGGCCGTTGGCTTGGTTGGATGCAAAGTTCTTGGGCTGTAGGTTGGGGAATTGCGCTTATTGTTTTTCTTATTATGTCTGCCTCTCAAGACCCGAATCGATGGCGGATCCTGTTTCTCATTGGTGCCCTTCCGGCTTTGAGTGTGATTTTCATCCTTCGGAGCGTTCAAGAACCTGAAATTTGGAAACAAACAATGGAAATGAAGCGACAACTTCGTAAGAGACCGCACATAAATAACGATAATCGAAGGGCACTCACATTAACATTTCTTCAATTATGGGCACCTGATTTGATTGGAAGAACACTCCTTGGATTAGTTCTAAGCACCGGAGCTCTGTCCGGATACTATGCAATTTTCACCTTCTTACCAACATATTTGCAAAAAGTCCGCCATTTAACGGCTATTGGGAGTGGACCCTACCTTGCAATGGTTGTTATCGGGTCGTTCATTGGCTATCTCACGTCTGGATGGCTGAATGATAGATTGGGACGAAGAAAAAACTTTTTGATCTTCTCGATGGGCTCCGCCCTGATTATATTGCTTTATATGTTCATTATTCATGCCAATAGTGTATTAATCACCCTATCGTTTCCGCTCGGTTTCTTTGCATCGGGTATTTTTAGTGGGTTTGGTTCATACCTTGCTGAATTGTTCCCTAGTCGTGTACGCGGGGCTGCACAAGGATTTGTGTACAACGGAGGACGAGCCATTGCCTCCTTTGGACCTGCTGTAATTGGATACCTGAGCGTTCAAGTCGGAGGACTTGGCCACGCTATTGCAATTTTTGGCCCCATTTCATATTTGTTGTGCGTCATTGCTGTATTGATCTTACCTGAAACAAAAGGAATGAATCTAAAACCAATGGAGTAGACGCTTCCCTTTATATCGACGCCGCGGGTTAATTTTCTTCTTGAAGCTAAAATAGCGTGTCCGGAAAGGGGTCCGGTCAGACCCAAGCAGTGCCAGGAGGCCAGCCCAAAATGCGCACTGGGTCTGCTCCCCAATGGGGAGCGTTTAGACCAAGCGAGAGTTCCGTACCGTACGTAATCGGTATGAGAAGGAGCATTTTGGGCGACGACGAGGGAATGCGCCGGGAGTTCTGACCCCTTTCCGAACAACCTATTATAGTGGTTGGTCTAATTTTAATGAATCTGTATCTGTGGGAGTATAAATTACCACAAGTCAAAGTGTAAGAAACAATTTTCACCAGAACAGAAATCGCGAGAATTTATAACCTTATTTTTACATTTTTGAAATTAGTATAAAAGATTAGAGAGGGGAGCATTAGGCTCCACTGATCTCAGAAGCGAGGAATCCCATGGAATATAAGAACAAAACAGTTGTGAAATCCATGTCTCTGCTCAACCTATTTCTTAATCATGAACGTTTAACACTTAATGAAATGGTGCAATTATTACAGGCTCCAAAAACTTCAGTTTATCGGATGGTTGGCTCCTTTCAGAAAATGGGATTTCTTCAAAAAGACACCGAGGGTAAGTACTTTCTCGGATTGCTTTTTCTACAGTTTGGTCAACTCGTGTCAGAGCGACTCAACATTCGAAATGTCGTTTTGCCAATTATGAAAGAGTTACGAGACTCTGTGAATGAGGCCGTTAACTTAATTGTGCGTGACGATGATGACGCAGTGTATATTGAAAAAGTAGATACTAGCCATCCAGTCCGCATTTATAATAGTCCTGGTCGGCGAGCACCCATGTATGCAGGAGCATGTCCACGGATCCTTTTATCTTTTATGAATTCCAAAGAACAGGTATCCTATCTGCACCGGGTTCAACTTCAACCCATTGGACGTAACACAATTACGGATTTGAACGAATTAAAGAGAGTATTGGATGAAGCGCGGGAAAGAGGCTATTCTATTAGTCATTCAGAATTACAAAATGATACCTCAGCTGTCGCTGCGCCTCTTTTGGATCATACAGGTTCCGTTGTGGCTGGACTTAGTATTGCAGGCCCGACGTCTCGATTTAGCTCAGATAATATCCCTGACTTAATAAACAGATTACTCATAGCTGCACATTCTGCCTCCCGTGAGCTTGGTTGGAACGGTTTAAATGCTCCTTGGCGTATACCCAACAATAGTGTTTTAAAGTAAAAGTAAATAATAGGTATTCAAGATATATATCGGAGGGATGTATTTGATAAACAGATCATCAATCACTTTGTATTCATTGGGAGAATCAGCGATTGTAATTCAGTTTGGTAAATACATCGACGAACAGGTAAATCGTTTGGTTGGAGCATTCAGCCGTTATCTCGAGACTTGCCCCATCCTAGGAATGACCGAGTACATTCCTGCATTTACAACTGTCACTATTTTTTATGATGTGATGCAACGAAATTATATCGAAATGGAACAAAGTGTTGAAAATGCGCTCCGTACCTTTGACGTTACACAAAGATATGCAGAAGAGCGCATTATTGAGATCCCGGTATGTTACGGCGGTGATTTTGGACCCGATTTAAAGTATGTTTCTGAATTTCACGATTTAACTGAAAAAGAAGTTATTGACATACACACTGAAGTCATTTATTCAGTCCACATGATTGGATTTGCACCGGGATTCCCTTATTTGGGCGGTTTATCTGAGAAGATAGCCACCCCAAGACGTGAATTACCAAGAGTTCAGGTTCCTGCTGGATCGGTAGGAATTGCAGGCACTCAAACGGGCATTTACTCCATTTCAACACCAGGAGGGTGGCAACTGATAGGACAGACACCGACAAAGCTGTTCCACCCAGCCAAAAATCCACCAAGCTTGCTTAGATCAGGTGATAAAATTAAATTTATCCCAATTTCCATAAAAACTTATTTAAATTTAAAAGGAAATGAAGCTGGATGATTGTAAGACAGCCGGGTATTCTGACAACCATCCAAGATTCTGGTCGCTATGGATTTCAAAAGTATGGTGTGTTAGTAAATGGTTCCATGGATATGTTTTCTCTTCGTGTAGCAAATATCTTGGTTGGCAACAGTCAAGACGAAGCGGCGTTAGAAATCACGTTACAGGGGCCCACCATTGAACTTACTGAAGATACTCTATTTGCAATTTGTGGAGCAAGTTTTTCCCCCATGCTGAATGGACATCTCATATCAGAAGGACGCACGATTTTCGCCAAAGCAGGAAGCCAATTATCATTTGGAAAACCTGTGCGCGGTTGTCGTGCATACCTAGCTGTTGCTGGTGGTTTTGATGTCCCCGAAGTGATGGGAAGTCGTAGTACTTACTTACGAGCACGACTTGGCGGCTTCGAGGGCAGAGCGCTAAAACGAGGCGACATACTGAAAGTTCGTCCGTCCGATATGGATGTTTCAATGTTTAATGAGGATCTATGTGATTTTGATTGGTTTGTAAGCCCCACTTTACATCCAAAGTACGGGACACATTCCGTTGTGCGAATCACTCGTGGCCCTGATTTTCACTTTTTCACTGAAGAAAGTCAACGTCAATTTGTGACTGGATCTTTTAAACTCACCACTCAATCAGACCGAATGGGATATCGATTAAGTGGTCCAACTTTAGAATTAGCGTTCCGACAAGAAAAAATATCCACCGCTGTGATGATGGGAACAATTCAAGTACCTCCCGATGGAAATGCCATCATTTTGATGGCTGACCATCAAACAATAGGAGGATATCCCTGTATAGCCCAAGTTATCCAAGTGGATATTCCGGTATTAGCCCAATTAAAACCCGGAGATAGACTGAGTTTTCAAGAGGTTACACTAGAATCAGCTCAACAACTTTGGCGTGAACAGGAAATAAATCTACGTATGCTTGAACAAGCCGTACGTTACCGAATAAAGGGAGGATTGCGCAATGGTTCCGCGTTGACTTGAATTGTGATATTGGAACAAGCCTTGGTTGATAAAGCCTTGGTAATGATACAAAAATTCTCGGCAAAGTGACAGCCGTGAATTTGGCATGTAGGTGTGGATTACACACTGGAGGTTCTGGCAAGCATCTTGCGGGATGCAGTGAACTCGTTCAACTAAAGTTGAACATTGAGACTTCGTTGGAGGAGTCTACCCCCACTGAAGCAGGGTACAGAGTTCCACTCCCACTTGTAAAAGTGGGAGTCTCACATTTGGAACAACGTCAAAAAATATCATAAGCCTCCCGGTGCTCTTTACAACATATCTTTTGTTTTACAGCCAGCGTGGTCATATGGGAAACTTTATCATTCGTCCTTTTTTGACGACCGCTCCACAATGCTATGAAGATTTCAGGAAAAATATTGTCTCTCTTCTTTGTCCGTGATATATTCTCCATGTAATCAAATCCGTTCTTCAGGTGCCCACATTGGGAGAATAGGGAAGTTCATTTAAAAGGAACGCGGAGCCCGCCACTGTAGTCGAGGAGCTGCTACAAAGCCACTGGATATCTGGGAAGGCGTAGCCAGCGATGAATCGTAGCCAGGAGACCTGCCTGAAGAATTCTCCTATTGGGGATTGGCATAACCTCAACTCATTCGAGTTGGGGTTTTTTACGTGTTCGGGCTGAACGCAAGGGAGGAAAATGATGGGTATTTTTGAAGTGGTGGAACGCATTCAGGGTGTGGACGTGGCCGCACAAAAGGCGATGGCGGAGCATCTCAATTGCCTGACCAAGCCGTTGGGAAGTCTGGGACGTTTAGAAGAGTTGGCCATTCAACTGGCAGGGATTACAGGCTCCACATCTCCGGTGATCGATCCTGCCGTGGTAATCGTGATGGCGGCAGACCATGGGGTAACTGCCGAGGGGGTCTCCGCCTTTCCGGCTGAGGTCACGGCACAGATGGTGAATAACTTCATTACTGGTGGCGCTGCCATCAATGTTCTTACTCGGGTGGCGCAAGCGTCAGTGAAAATTGTGGATATTGGTGTGAACGCCGACCTTGAACTGCCTGGACTTATTTCCCGAAAGATTCGTCGTGGTACGGATAACATTGCAAATGGCCCGGCCATGACGGTGGAAGATGCGGTAGCGGCGATGGAAGTGGGAATGAGCACGGCCTCTGACGCCATAGATCAAGGTGCCAAACTGCTGGCCCTTGGCGAGATGGGTATCGGAAATACAACGACGAGCAGCGCCGTGCTTGCCATACTAGGACAAGTCCCAGTTGAACAAGTGGTGGGTTTTGGCACAGGTATCGATTCCAGTACAAAAAAGCGAAAAATTGCGGTGATTCAAAAAGCGATTGCGGTCAATCGTCCGGATCCGCTCGATCCGCTCGACATTCTTGCAAAGGTTGGCGGGTTGGAAATCGCGGGTTTAGTCGGGATTGTTTTGCAAGCAGCGGCGGCAAGAATTCCTGTACTGGTAGATGGATTTATTTCCGCTGTGGCGGCTCTTGTCGCGGCCAAAATGACCCCGCTCGCAGCACAGTATTTAATCGGTTCACATGAATCGGTGGAGCCTGGCCATCGAATCGTCAACAATCTCCTGGCTATTCAACCAATCCTGCAAATGAATTTACGCCTCGGTGAAGGCAGCGGCGCTGCGTTGGCGTTGCCTATTGTGCGAGCTGCTTCATGCATTGCTAGAGAAATGGCTACATTTGCACAGGCAAACGTAGCAGATTCTCTCAAAAAACTGTAAGGTAAATGATTCACTGAATTGTTAGCTGGATTCGATTCGAACGTCAACTGTTTAAATGGGAAGGGGAAGGACATCTTGCAGGATATAAATGGGAATCGACCTTGGCATATTGAACAACATGGCCTGAATGCGGTGCCAGAAGGCGACAAACTCGGGCGTCCTATTGACTTGTTTTGGGTTTGGTTTGCGGCAAATATCGGTATTTTGAGTGTATTGTATGGTGGCATTATCATGAGCTATCATCTGAGTTTCTTGCAGTCTCTGCTTGCGGCGGCGATTGGGTCATTATCCTTTGCCATCGTCGGGGTTTTAAGCGTTGCGGGGAGGGACGGCGGTGCTCCCATGTTGGCACTGTCTCGAGCTGTATTTGGCGTGCGTGGAAACCTTTTACCTACCAGCTTCAGTTGGATAAACTTGTTGGGGTGGGAGTCAGTGACCGTCATCACCGGAACACTCTCCCTCGAGGCTTTACTGCAAGTTGTTTTTGGGCTCCGGCCCTCATTTTTAAACGGCATGATCAGTTTGATCCTCTTCGGTGGTCTGGTGATTGTGGTTGGACTATTCGGGCAAGCGACACTGGTAATCCTGCAAAAAGTGTCGACTTGGTCTTTCGGACTATTGAGCCTGGGTGTGATTGTTTTATTGTTGAATGAGGGCGGCTGGCATCAAGCACTTTCGGCGCCAAGTGGAAGCTGGATCGGCGGCTTTTTGCCTGCTGTCTCCATCATTATGGCGGGAACCGGTATCAGTTGGGGCAATGCCGCGGCGGACTACAGCCGCTATCAAGCACGTTCGACAAGGAAAAGATCCATATTTTCTGCAGTCACGCTGGGAAGTGCGATTCCTGTATTTGTTCTCATCATGGTGGGGGTTATCCTAACAAACCGCGTGCCCAATCTACCAACCACCGCCAATCCCATTGCGGCAATTGGTGCCCTTTTGCCCCATTGGATGATGGTTCCCTACCTGATAACCGCAGTAGGAGGGATGCTCGCACAGGCGGATTTGGGGCTATACTCGTCCGGATTGAATTTACTTGTTCTGGGCGCACGTACGGCGCGTCATAAGACCGTCATAGTGGACGCTGTTATCATGACCTTGGTGACGGTTTATGTGCTCTTTATCCGACAAAACTTCATGGGGCCTTTTGAAGCTTTCATGAGTCTGGGGGGAGTTTTCCTTGCGGCATGGGAGGCGGTGTTCATTGTGGATCAATGGCTCGCCCGCGGATGGGGGCCGTATCCCTCATATTGTTTTGGCGATGTGAACCGGAATTCATTATTGCGAGAGCAAAGTGTCCAACCGCTTGCATTGGTGAGCTTTATCCTGGGCATTGTTTTTGGACTCTTGTTTACCAATTCACCATTTTTTAATGGTCCATTGGCACAAGGAATCTTTGCGGGTAGTAATTTGGGCGTCTTATTGGCATTTTTAGTAAGCGGCATTACCTACGCGATTGTCCTTGCTGGCAAGCGTACAGTGAGAAGAAGAGTGGGGCAAGACATCCATACGGCATCTAGTTGAGTGGAGAGACTCCGGATATTCCTAGGTAAATTGCACGCTTTGTCACAAGAGATTCTAGCAGGCAGCGTCTATCGCTGCCTGTTGTAGTACATGGCTACTTTCTCACTTATGACAAAACTGTTCATGATTATCGTTTACAGATAAACTAAATTCAACGCAAAGCGCAGGACTAATGTTCGAATATTTAAATAACATGGCCGACTGTAAGCTTTTTTGGTGCCGGGGACGGGACTTGAACCCGTACGAACCTTACGGTTCAGCGGATTTTAAGTCCGCTGCGTCTGCCGATTCCGCCACCCCGGCTTGGGGTCATTGGCAGTTTACCACTTTTGCAAACCTGCTTGCAAGGGCATGGTCCCCATTTCCTATCTGATCCAGGAAAAGTTGCCCTTAAAATTTACACACCCTTCTCCCTTCAGGAAACCGCAATCGCTCCGGCATAGACGCAAGCCGGGTCTTCTCCCAGTGGGTCTCCACTCACCGCATATGCTCTGGCTCGTGATCCGCCGCAAATGTCCCGAAACTCACAGGTACCACAACGCCCGCTGAATTGTGCGGATCGGATGGACTGTAGCAAGGGGTCATCCCTATAAATATCAGCCAGTTGTTGGTTGCGGATGTTCCCCAATGGAATGGGGAGAAATCCAGCAGGATACACCGTCCCATCCTGTGCGACAAAGATGATACCCTTGCCATCGCGAGTACCCGTGGTTTGTGCCTGAGGAAGGCCTGGCGTCCCCAGAATCTCTTGCATTTGCCCGGTCAGCTTGCCGTACAGAGAATCTAAATGGAAGGTTTCCGTCACCAACTGTGGGTCAGTTCCCGGCACCATCCCCGCCTCGGTGCGCCACTGCGCAACCCGGCGAAAAAATGGGCCTTCCACAGTTCGTACTGTCAGTCCATACCCAGAGGCATCGTACAAAAAGTGAGCCACGGACTCGGCTTCACTGGGTGACAAGCTCTGGTCCTGTTTGCCTCTACCCACGGGCACCAGAAAAAAGACCTCCCAAATACGCACACCAATGTCTTTTAACAACCGGACCACACCTGGCAGTTCCCGCACGTTGTCAGCCATCACCGCTGTGTTCACCTGCACATTTATTCCACTAGATACCATGAGTTTTAGGGCATCTAAAGTATCCGCGAAGTGATGAGCCACTCCTCGTACCCCTTCGTGTGTCATAGGGGTAGCCCCATCCAGGCTGATGGATGCAATTTTTACGCCAAGGTCGGTCATGCGCTGGATGCTTTGCGCAGATAAGCGAGGCGTGACGCTGGGAGCCAGACCGACGGGAATGCCCAAGCTACGAGCCTCCACCACCAAGTCAAACACGTCCGGACGCATCAACACATCCCCGCCAGTCAGAATCAACACGGGGTAGGGTCTGCCAAACTTCACGAGGCTACGTACAAACGCCAACCCCTCTTCTGCCGACAGCTCACCAGGAGCAGCATCGGGTTCCGCCTCCGCCCGACAGTGTTTGCAGGCCAACAGACAGGCCCGAGTGGTTTCCCAGAATACCAAAATTGGCCGCTGATTAAAATCCAATTGCTGCATCTCATCACCCCAAATCTGTTTCCTCACCTACTTCCTTTACCCTAGCGGCAAATCAACGGTTTTAAATGAACAAAATGGACCAATCGACACGGTACATGTGACCCATGTGAAATGGGTCAGTTCTGTATCATCTCCATCACGGAGCTCACGGTGATGTTCTCCGTGACATCCATCACACGGGCTGCTTTGGTCAAGAATATGGCTGCAAAGAAAAATCCCATGACGGCAAGAAACAGCTCGCAACCCAACAATGAGGACAGACTTGAGTGTTCAATCCAGGGAGAAATCGCCAGCAAACCCCCACCCAACAGTCCCATGCCCATGCCCAAGTAACGCTTCAGTCCCGCTGGAGTCCAACACATTTCGCCCCAATTTTCTACCAATGTCCCAACCATAAGCACCAACATTCCCGTTCCGGTGCCCACCCACATGGGATTGATGCCAAATGGAAACACTGTGGCAGAAAAGCCTGTCACCGCATTCCAGGCAAACCCCATCCCCACCCCAAGAACCATAGAAGCAATGACGGTTCTTTCCCGTACCAACGGCCATAGTAAAAAGGCCACCGTGGGGGCAACAATGGCTGCATTGCGCAGCGTCAGGCCAAAAACCGCCCACCAGGCCAACTCACCAGGACGGGCCAAAGCGTATAAAACAATCATGGCTCCTTGCAAAATCATGGCCCAACGGGTGAGACGGCGGACAGAAACCGCAGTGTGAGGGCTTCCCTTGCGATTGAATAGATCCAAACCAAAACTGGAGGCCCCGGAAAACATCAGGGGGGCGCACCAAATCAAAGCCGCGGACCAAAATCCCAGTCCTGTCAAAACAACCGCCCAGTGTGGCGCCACCTCGGTTAGATAGACGGGGAAAACCAACAGTCCCCCTTGATTGGAATGCACACTCTCGCGTGCTGCCATGCCCATGAGCACAGGGAGAATGGCAAATCCCAGCAAAGCCATGGAAGAAAGCACCACTCCCAATCGCCCTTGCCGCACACTTTTGGCCGCCGAGATGGTTTGAAACTCTGCCTGAGCACTGACAGAATTCAGCAAACTCATGCCCAGCCACACCAATAGGGTTGCCGGACCCACTCCAAACCAACTTGAAAACTGTGAATTTGGCAATACGGCTGGATTGAAAACAGGATGATTGTGCAATACAAAATAAGCGGCAACCCCCAGCCCCAGGCTGAATACCCCCAGATTGGCCACCTGTACATAGGCCAAAGACCACATCCCACCCAAAGAAACATAGAGAATGACCAACAAAGTGGTGGCAATCAAAACCACGGGCAGATTCCAGCCCAGGATGACATGCAAAAATGAAGCGGCCGCCAACACATTTTTCATGGCAAAGATAGGAAAGGTCAGGCCGATGACCAAGGCAGCAAAATCCCGCGCATGAGTCCCATAACGTCGTCCAATAAGATTGGAATTGGTTAAATACTGGATTTTACGAAAGGGTTTCAGCAGAAAACAGGCAATAAATAACGACGCAATGATAGTGGAAATACCAAACCAGACGGCGGACAGTCCCTGGGAAAAGCCTGTATCCAGTTCTATGGAAAACATAGACGCCCCCCACAGGGCCGTCATCAACACAAACACTCGCCACGTTCCAAAACTTCTCCCACCGTCAAAGAAACGTCCCGCTGTTGCGGCTCTCTTTTTTGCCTGCTGGCTCAATATTAATAACAAAGCCGTGTAACCCAGCACAAGGACGGTAAACAGATAGGTCAATTCAATTCCCCCTAATATCATATGAATAATGTGTTAAGAGGAATGTACTCTCGAATTAAAAGTTAGTCAATGTAAAAACTCGGAATTAAGGCCGCATTGATGAGAATACGAAGAAATCGATGAAGGGAACTCTTTCAATGGGCAGAGATAACCTCCCCAGCACGGGTGTTCTCAGTGGCTACCCCATACATGGATGATTACAACAGACGTTTTGCCCGGATCACCGCCCCCGTCACCGCTGGTTGCTGTAAGACTGTCCAACTTACATCTGTAAGCAGAGACTGCAAGCCCGTCTGCAATAGACTGGAGTGGGTCAGTAGCCCCCCGGCCAAAACCACCTTTCGCTCCACCGAGCTACTTAATTGTTGGAATACGGAAGTCACCAGATTGCGATAGGCCATCAGCGCCCGATGAACAATTTCCAGCGCCGCTGGGTCGCCTTCCCCGGCACTGGCCAAAACCCGTTCTGCAAACCCGGCAATCATTCCCACCGGGTGGGAAGCATTGTACACCTGAGAAATCAGTGCAAAGGGTTCTGTCACCCGGAAGACCTGTTGCGCCTGTGCCCATAGCATCGTGTACGGACCTCTTTCCTCCGCAGACTGGATTGCAGCCTGCAATCCCTGCCGTCCTAAATCAAATCCTCCTCCCTCATCTCCCAGCAGACTCCCATACCCACCAGACCGAGCGGTCAAACCCTGACAATCCTCCCCCACCGCAATCGATCCCGTTCCGCCAATGAGCACCACTCCCGACTGTCCCTGGGTCCCCGCCGTTAGGGCGGCCAGTGCATCATTTGTCACCTCAACGCGGGCCGTCGGAAAAAGGTGACGCAGATGTTGAGACAATTCCGTGCACTGCTGCGGCCTATCTACCCCAGACAGACACGCCGACAAGGCCATGACGCTGTCTACACCCAGGCCAAGTTTCTGTAATGCCTCTTGGATGGCCAATGCCAGTACCCCCATGGCCTGGTCTCGTCCCACCGTGTTTGGATTGCTGGGTCCTGCGTCCACAACAACCTGGCGTCTGTATAACTCATCCTCCACCATAACCTGTGTCTTGCTGCCGCCACCATCAATGCCCACCACAACTCCATCCACCCGTTCCCTCTTTGTGGGCAACCGCCTCACTCCTTTTGCCTGCACGACAGAATCATGCCCTTTGCTGAGTCTTCCACTCCGTCGAGTCCCTCACCCACTGCTTGTCCGGTATGTGCCTTCCCGTGTTCAATCCGCCATCGCCGCCGCGACGATGTTGTGCACCAAGGGTCGCAGTCTCAGGGTTGGCGGATTCTCCCTGCCAAAGTGCACACTGTTGGTCAACATCACCGTCCAAAGTTGTGAAACGGGATCGAACGCCAAGCTGGTGCCAGTGAACCCGGTGTGACCGACCGCCGTGGTTGGCCACAGATCTCCCATATGGTCATAGGAATCTCCCCGGCGCACCCAGCCCAGTCCACGATGGGCACCGAGTTGTTCGGTGTGAGCCTTTGTCGCCAGTTGCTTGACAGCGGTGGACAGCACCGGACTCCGTGAAGTTTTCCCCGCACTCGGAACACCCAGCCACATCTGGACGTAACGCACCAAGTCTTGGGCCGGAGCAAACAGGCCCGCATGTCCACTCACACCGCCAAGAGCTTCTGCATTTTCGTCATGAACCACGCCCACCTTCACCCCACGATTTGGCACATCCTCAGTGGCCGCAATTCGCTCCATCAAGCCAGCATATGGGCAAAACTGAGTTTCAGTCATACCCAAGGGCGCAAAGATATTTTTATGAGTAAATTGGTCCAAAGTCTTATCGGTGACGGCGTGTACTACCTCGCCCAACAAGATGAACCCCAGGTCACTGTATTCAACCCGCATCCCTGGCTCAGCCTCTAAGGGCTCCTGTTTGACGGCGGTGAGCACCTCATGAGGCGTAACACACGTTTTAAAAAACTCGCGGTGACTGGGCAAGCCCGAGGAATGTGTCAACAAATGACGAATTGTCACACGCGCTTTTGGCCCACCGGAAAACTCCGGCAGAAACCTTCCCACTGGGTCCGCCAAACGAATGTGGCCCTGGTCCAGTAGCAATAATAGGGACGGAAGGGTGGCCACCACCTTCGTTAAAGAGGCCAGGTCAAACAGCATGTCCAGTCTCATCGGGCGACGAACCCCATGCAAGTGTTCCGCAAACCCGAATGCCGTTTCATAAACCACTTCTTGGCCTTTTCCAACCATGACGACGGCTCCAGGCAACATTCCCTGATCCACAGCGTCGCTCAATAGCACGTCAATTCTGTTCAAGTGTTTCTCTCTCACGCTCTCACTCCTGTTCATACAATAAATATGGCTGCACGGTGTGGGAAAATTGTTCAACCGCTGACCGAGAATCTCCCAGATAGGCCTCGGCATTACCTTGGCTCACAAGATGGCGCAATCGGTCCGTCCCCGCCAACAGGTCAAGGAACCAGGGTCCCCCACCTTGTGGCGGCAAAAACTCAAATTCCTTAAATAACGAGAAAGCAGTCTGCAGCAACACCAGACCTATGCGCACCGACTGCAGTACGTGACGGTCCGTAACGTGCAACTGCACACCACCACACAGTTCTCCCTGATGGGTAGAATACGAGGGGATAAAGTACAAGGGACGCGCTCGAACCCCAGGCAACTCCGCCTCGTTAAACACCTGTGCCCATTGATGTCCGTCCACATACGGGGCACCGATGACCGTGAAGGGATGGGCCGTTCCCCGTCCCACGCTCAAGTTTGTCCCTTCAAACAGGCAAGTGCCCGGATACAGCAGACACATTTCCAACGAACTTGTATTGGGTGACGAGGGTACAAATGGCAATCCCGTGTCCGGTAGCATCTGCTGCCGGCTCCATCCCTCGGCCCGCACCACCATTAGGTCGGCGCGGGAATTCAATCCGTCGTTGTGGAGTTGTGCCAACTCCCCCAGGGTCAATCCGTGTCGGTTAGGAATGGGATACATGCCCACGAACGAATAAAATGCCGGGTCCGGCAAGTTTCCTTCCCTCACCACTCCCCCAATCGGGTTAGGACGATCCGCTACAATCACCGGGATTCCCACGCTGGCGCAGGCTTCCAGACAATATGCCAAAGTGTTCATATTCGTGTAATACCGTGTTCCGATGTCCGGCAAATCAATCACCATCACATCCAGGCCTGTCAACATCTCGGGTGTTGGCTTGTGCAACTCTCCGTAGAGACTGTACACGGGCAGCCCGGAATGGCCGTCCATCTCTGACGCCACGTGCTCCCCTTCCTTGGCGGCGTTTTTCACTCCATGCTCTGGCCCAAACAGCTTTACAAGCCGCCACGAGTCGCCGTCCAGCAGCAGGTCAATCACAGGTTGAAACCGGCTATTCGTTGCAGTGTAATTGCTCACCAATCCCACTCGCTTGCTCCGCAACAAATCCCGTTGTTGCGACAAAAGCACCTCAATGCCCAGAGCAACCACTGCAGTGGCCTCCTTTTGCCACAACCGCGTCTCCGATTGTCGCCAATTATTCTCTTAATGCGTTATCCACTCGCATCATTTTCAAGCACGCAGTTGCTTTACACGGTCACGGGCAATCGGCCCGGCGCATCGCCGTGAATGAGTGCCGCGACTCCGGCTTGCACCATCCAGGGTGTGTTTTCATACACCGCCACTGCCGTGTGAGCCTCTGGAAGCGATTGCAGGTCATAGGGACTCTGTAAAACCATCACCACGAGGGGAACGGAACTTGTAGCCAAACTGCGCAACTGCTGTAAGTAGTTTGTGTTTTGTGTGCCGTGCAGGCCGGCCACCACCAGGTCCGCGACACCCTGGCCATCCCTGTCCCAACCGATACCGTCCTCACGCCAAACGAATACCTCAATTTTTGCCTCGGGAAAAGAACTTTGGATTGCCTCTGAGAGCCAGTGACCCATTCCTCCACTCCCTGCAGCCACCATGTGAGGCATCCCACTGTCCAACAGGATTTGGATGTTGTGGATGGTCGCCGGACTCACCGGCAAAATCCCACGATCATTATGAACAAACGTCACCGCCTGACGACACACTTTCTGCTGCAAAGACCCCACCTGAACGGGAGTTTCACTGAACGCCTCCCGTGGCTTGTGCAACCGAACGGATCGCAATCGCCTCACTCGGGTTGCCGCCTCCTGCAGCCGGTCCATCGGCACTCTCCCCGTTTGGACCGCAGCCACCAAGGCCTCGATTGCCGCTTCTTGGCGATCTAATCGGTGCGATATCATGACCATGTCTGCCCCAGCCAACACGGCCAGAACAGCCCCTTCCGCCACCCCCACGGTATCTGCAATCGCGTTCATCTCCAAACAGTCTGTGGTGATGACCCCAGAAAATTGTAATTTCTCCCGCAATAGACCTGTTAATACCGCTCTCGATAGAGTGGCTGGAACACCGGTTGGATCCACCGCCGGAAACACCACATGCGCCGTCATGAGAACGTCAATGCCTGCTTGAATGGCTGCGCGAAAAGGAGCTAATTCCACCGCCTCCAACCGCGACTCCGGGTGGGAGATGACCGGCAATCCCAAGTGTGAGTCCACCTGGGTGTCCCCATGTCCCGGAAAGTGTTTTCCACACGCAATGACCCCAGACTCCTGCAACCCACGAATCATTTTCACGCCAAACTCGGCCACCATTTGCGGGTCCTCGCCATAGGAACGAACGCCAATCACCGGATTGTGAGGATTATTGTTCACATCCAGCACTGGCGCTAAATTCATATTCACTCCAACCGACCGCAGTTGGGCCGCCGTGGCTTTGCCGATGTCTCTCGCCCACTCCGACCGCCCCGTGGCCGCCACCGCCATGTTTCCTGGCAGACCCGGCATATCTGGAGCCACACGACGAACAATCCCATTTTCCTGATCTGTACAGATGATGAGGGGCAGGTCTGCTCCGGAACGCTGAGCCAAGGCCTGCAGGTCTGCGGTAAGACGTTGCAGTTGAGCCTTTGCTGCCACGTTACGAGAAAACAAAATCACGTTGCGGACCTGATGGGTTGCAAGAAGATGCCGAGCATGGTCGTTCACCTCCAGTCCCGTAAAACCCGCCACCACGATTTCGCCCACCAAATTTCGAATCTGGGATTCATGCATGCGTTAATGGCTCCTCTCCCAGGGCCAGACGTAGAAAACCATTGGCCTCCTGCAAAAGTTGCTCGGCTGTCGCCGCATCCACCTGCCGCTTAACCATCAAAATTGCCATCTTAACATGGCCTTCTGCTGCCGCCAAGGCGCTTGCGGCATCTGAATAAGTCACTCCAGTGGCCATCATGATAATCCGCTTAGCCCGTTCCGTTAGTTTTTCATTGGTCACCTTCAGGTCCACCATGAGGTTGTGGTAGGCTTTCCCCAATCTCACCATACTGGCCGTGCTCAACATATTAAGCACCAGTTTCTCAGCCGTACCCGCCTTGAGCCGAGTGGAACCCATGAGCACTTCTGGTCCGGTGTCAATCTCGATGGCAATTTCGGCCTCCTGGCTAACCATCGCCCCCAAGTTACAACTGACCGCCACGGTGCCCGCGCCCAGTTTTCGCGCGTAACCCAAGCCGCCCAGCACATACGGAGTGCGCCCGCTGGCGGTCACTCCCACCACCACATCCAAATTGGATAAGCCCAGGGCTGCTAAGTCGGCGTGTGCAGAAAGTGGGTGGTCTTCCACTTCCTCTGCCGCTTCAAACATGGCCTCTCGACCCCCTGCAATCAATCCCACCACCACGTTCGTAGATGTACTGAAGGTGGGCGGACATTCCGCCGCATCCAAAACTCCCAATCGGCCGCTGGTTCCAGCACCCATGTAGACCAGACGCCCGCCTCGCCGGAGTCTCCCCACAATCAAATCCACGGCTCGAGCCACATCCGGCAAAGCCCTGGCTACCGCGAGAGGAACCCCCTCGTCTGCTTCGTTCATCAGGGCAAGGATCTGCTCCGTCGAACTGATGTCCAACTGATTATACCTGGGATTTGACTGTTCGGTGTCTAAGTGATTCCATAAGGATTGCACGCCCATCAACTCCAGCATGTAATATACTTCTTTTCTTAGCCTGCACACACAGCATTTGCGTGTTTGTCCTGACGCCAAACCCGTCGTGTCCATGCTTCGAGGTTGGTCAGGTGATGCAGGGAAAATCAACATTTCAATCATGTAATTTAATTTCATATTTATTATAGCCTATGTGAAAAATTAATACATACAAATTTGCTTATCAGTCGATTTATTGTTCCATTTTTTTCTAATTATACGCGATGTTCGCATCCACTGAGTGCAAATCACCCGAAAGACAGACATGGATTCTCTTCTTTCTCCACAAAAAAGAACGATGGATGAACAACACCTTAATCGCTATGCCATATGACATTGATATGAGTCCTCATAAAGAAATATAATTTCATGTAGATGCTGAATGGCCAAGTGACAAACAAGTCCTCACAATGAAAGGAAGCGTGGTTTATGAACCTCCCCGGTGGTGGATTGATTCGCTTACATGAGTCTCAGAGTAGTTTGGCAGATTCGGAAGCCCGTATTGCCGCTTATGTACTCGAGCACCCGCGGGAGTTTGTTAACCTCACCGTTCATGATCTGTCGGAACGCTCTGGTAGTAGTCCAGCAGCAGTGGTCCGCCTATGGAAATCACTGGGATTCGATGGATATCGAGATTTCCAACTCCGGGTAGCTAGCGACCTTCAGTCTGAAACCAACTTCCGGTATACCGAAATTACAGCCGACCACTCCTTTGCTGCTCTCCTTCACTCCGTTCAGGAAGCCAGCATCAACTCCATCCAAGGCACATTGAGTCTGCTTAAAGAAACGGACGTCCATGCAATGGCAGTCCAACTTTCTAAAGCAGCGCGTATCCTGACCTTCGGTGCAGGCGCCTCAGCCGAAGTGGCCAACGACTTAGCACTTAAACTCTTACGAATTGGTTTCCCCGTATACTGGGCCCCAGACTTCCATACTTCCGCTACCGCTGCTGCTCAGCTCAAACCAGGTGACGTCTGTGTTGCGGTCTCCTATTCTGGACAAACGAGTGAAGTTTGCGAGGTTGCTGAAATATGTCGTCAGCGCAATGCAGATGTATTTTCCATCACGCGATTTGGAGACACCGCTTTGAGCAAGTTGTCTTCTCTTTGCCTGTACGTGAGTTCCGCGGAGCCAGAACCTCGAATTGCGGCGACAGCGTCTCGCACAGCAGCCCTGATTGTTGTAGATACTCTATTTCTTTACCTGGCCAATCTCGCTGGTGATACTCTGGTGACCGCCCTTGAATCTACCCGCTCCGCAGTGGGTGGACACAGATTACCTTAAACGCTTCAAGAATGTTAGAAAGGAGATCCAGCCACTGTCTTCGAAATGTATTCTAAGGCCATGATATTTTCCCCATCACAACAGAGTGTTGTGCTCCTGTGGCCGATGGAAGGTTATTGGGCTGTCGGTGTAAAGTTTGATATCCTAACACAGCAAAAGCCACCGCCTCCTTGGCATCTGCGGGGATGCCCGATTGATCTTGATGCAATACCACCACCCCCGGAAGGTTTCGCTCAATGCCCTCCATAATGGACAAATTGTGAGCCCCCCCACCACTGACCCAAAGTTTCTTCACCGGGTAATCAGGTAACACAAACCGACTCACGGAACGAACAAAGGTCTGCACCGTAAATTCCGTCGCAGTGGCCATCATATCGTTCATCGAATTCCCGCTTTCGCGCCAATCGCGCCACCACTCGTCTGCAAAGTCTCCACCAAACTGTTCGCGCCCCGTTGATTTAGGCGGACATTGTGCAAAATAAGATAATTTCAACCATCTTCTTAAATATTCTGGATGAATTTCTCCACTTTTGGCAACTCTGCCAGACTGGTCAAATGTCTCTCTTCCTTGCGTCAGACGCATCATCAAAGCATCAATCAACATGTTGCCTGGACCCGTATCAAAAGCAAACGGTGCTCTGCCGGACCGACGGCTGGGAAGCACCGTAATGTTTGCAATGCCACCAATATTTGCAGCGATGACATCCACATCCTCTTCAGCAAACAATAACGCATCCACATACGCAACCAAAGGTGCCCCCTGACCTCCCGCTGCCAAATCTCGTACACGAAAGTCAGAAACCACCGGTAACCCGGTGCGCTCCGCCATAACAGCCGCCTCACCAATTTGCAGGGTTGAACGAATCGGTCTCCCACCATATTCCTCAAGACACGGCTGATGGTACACCGTTTGCCCATGAGATCCGATAAAACTAATATCCTTTAAAGTCAATCCAGCCCCCGCCACGGTCTGCAAAATGGCATCAGCGTAAACCTCGCCCAAGAGAAAATTCATCGCAGCCAAGTCCGTAATTCTTGCAGCAGAAACATCAAAGAGCGCAAAAATGTAGTCTCTTATGTCCGGGGAATATGGAATACATCGAAATCCTTTTAAACTCACCCGGATCTTGGAATCCTCTGGGACAATTTCGGCAATGGCAACATCAATTCCATCGGCAGAGGTTCCTGACATCAGTCCAATTCCCAGCATGACTGTGAACCCCCAAACAATTTTTCACTTTAATCTGCAACAACTGGCATTGCCACGACATTCCGGACCTGTGCAAAGTGACAAGCCATCTCATGACCTTCACCTGTCAAGAGAGGTGATTTTTCGCGGCAAATATCCCGAGCAAAAGGGCATCTGGATACAAACAGGCATCCCGTTTCTACGTCTTCCCTGGTTTCCATCTCCTTTAGCGGAATGTATCGATCCGGACCTGGAATCTCAAGCCCCTTGAGAACAGGAACGGCGCTCAGCAAAGCTTGGGTATACGGGTGCTGAGGATGCTGAATGACATCGTCCGTCTCCCCTTTTTCCAAAATCAGTCCCCGATAAATCACATGAACCTCCCCGTCTCGCCCGACATATCGAGCTGCGGCCACATCATGAGTGATGAAAAGCAATGCGATGTTCAACTTTTCGCGCAGGTTTCTGAGAAGTCTCAGGACTCCTAAACGAAGCGATACATCAATCATAGAAACCGCCTCATCTGCCACCAGAACATGAGGTTCAACAGTCAACGCCCTTGCAATCACAATGCGCTGACGCTGGCCTCCAGACAACATGTGGGGATATTTGTGAATCACTGAATTTGGGTCCAAACCCACCATGGTCAACACCTCATTCGCTCGATCACGAATCCATGAATCGCCAACCCTTTTTGTTTTCGCCATCACCTTCAATGGGTCCAGCAAGCTCTGCCCAACGCTACGTGCTGGATTGAGTGCTTGATAAGGATCTTGGTGAATCAGTTGAACCGTTCGAAACAGAGCCTGTCTTTCCTTCGAACTCACTCGACTGACGTCTTGACCTCCAATCCGGATTACCCCTTCTGAGGCGGACTCTAGTCCCGCCAGAATGCGCCCCACCGTAGTCTTGCCGCAACCCGACTCACCGATGAAAGAAACCGCTCCACCTGCGGGAATATGAAAACTAATGCCACGCACAGCCCGCACGGACTGCCGTTCAAAAATTCCGGATTTGCTCGAATAGACCTTGGTTAAATTTTCTACTTCAATCACGTCTATCCACCTTGTAACATGCGACTTTTTTACCGTCCGATATTTCTTTGTAGATTGGCCTACCTGCTTGACACTCAGCTATACGGTCTGGACATCGGTCGTAAAACAGACAACCCGATTGAGCAAAGGTCTGTAAGTCAGGAGGTGAACCATTCAGCGCTATTGCCTCGTCCGGATTCCCGGAAATGCGGGGTATGGCCCTGATTAATCCCCGTGTATAAGGATGCTGGGGTTGACGCAAGAGGTCTTCTGTCGGTCCTTCCTCTGCTAATTCCCCGCCATACATCACCACAATTCTATCAGCCAAGTCGGCAACTACCCCCATATCGTGGGTAATTAATACGATGGTCAGTCCACGTTCCTGGTGTAGCTCACGGACAATCTCCAGCACCGACGCTTGAGACAGCATATCCAGTGCCGTCGTAGATTCATCTAGGATGACAACCCTAGCATCCAATACCAGGGCAAACATAATACCGACACGTTGCCTCATTCCACCAGACAGTTCGTGTTGATAGGACATGAGCACCCTGTCTGCATCCATACCAAGACGAATCAACAAGTCCCGAGCATGGCGTAGTAAAGATCTCAAGTCTCCCACTTGATGAGAACGTCCCAAATCCAATACCTGATGTCCAATCCTACTCAGTGGATTGAGAGAGTTTTGCGCCGCTTGGAACACAAAGCCAATCTGTTTTCCTCTTACACGTCGCTGTCTCTCGTTAGAGATTTTCAACATGTCCCCAATTCCGTCCACAATAACGCTACCGTTCGTAATCCGTCCCGGCTTAGAGACAGAGTTCATGAGCGCCATCGCCAAGGTTGATTTGCCAGAACCCGACTCACCAATGATCCCCGTAATTTCTCCCGCGGCGATGTCGAGGTCCACATGATTTACGGCTGGAATTTGACCTTGATTTGTCTCATACACCACGCTCAAGTTCCGCACATGAACGCCAATAGGAGTAGAAAAATCCTCGACCTTATTTTCAACACTCACGCTGACTCAAACCTCCTTAAGACGAGGATTGAACATCTCATCCACAGCATCCAGGAAAAGAACAATACCCAGTGTTAAAATGAGTAAAGCCAGCATGGGAGACAAAAGATACGGCAATGCTTGTGCACTGCTCATGGCTCCTGCGGAAAATACGGCCAAATTCAGCATAACGCCCCAGTTGTTTACTTGGAATGGAACCACACCGAGAAAGAACAGACCCACTTCCGCATAAATACTCCCAGTGATGGTCAGCAGAAGATTCATTGCAATATACGAGCCCACATTGGGCAGAATCTCACGCATCAAAATGTGCATTGGCGATAATCCCAAACTCCTGGCGGCCTCAATGAATCCCCGCTCTCGTAAGGACAGAGTTTGCGACCGGACAGCACGAGCTAACCCACCCCACCCTGTGATACCCAGCACAAATCCCATCGCGACAGGTTGCCCAAAATTCCACACTGTGGACAGAACAACCAACAATGGAAAAGATGGAATCGTCAAAATAAAATCTGTGATTCTCATAATGACCGAATCTGAAAAACCTAAGAAATATCCAGAGACAAGACCTAGGACAGTGCCAAAAACCACGGTAAAGATGGCTGCCATGAAGGCTGCAAACAGAACATAGCGTGCCCCGGTAATCACCAATGCAAGGTTGCTTGTCCCCTCAAAGTCCGTCCCTAAAGGATACTTCCAACTAATCGGCGCATAGATGGCATTTGGATCTATGGGAAGTTGTTTTGGATAGAGCATCGGGCCAAATAATCCCATAAAAATGTATAACAAAATGATGATGAAGCCTATCACTCGTCCGGGCTTCTTGACAATAATCCGCCAAGAAGACGTCCAAAATGAAGGGTTTGACTTTGAAACAACCAATTGATTTACTGGAGGATCTAACTTGGACGCTGGCAAAGCCAAGGGCTCATCACCTCCGAATTCTCGGATCTACCACGGAATACAAGAAATCCGTTGCAATGTTGGAAAGAATCACAGACACCGTTATCAGCAAAAATGCTCCACTCATCAATGGATAATCGCGAGAATTAATGGCGTGTAAAAGTAAATTCCCCAAACCCGGATAATCAAAAATATTTTCAATAAACAAGGAACCACCCAGCATGAAACCGATGGACAAGGCAAATATTGTAAATAAAGGAAGAATCGCATTGTGTGCAATATATCTTACTCTTGTCCCCATCTTGAGTCCCCGAACTTCGGCGGCAAGAATAAAATCATCTCCCAGTACAGTGATGACGCTTGACTTCATCGTTAAAAGCCAGCCTCCATAACTCGACAAGGCATAAGTTGCCACCGGTAAAATGGCGTGGCGAATCAGACTGGAAATAAAGGGTCCGTTCAGGCCGGGAGTGAGCTCTGCGTTGTAAGGTGCCCCAAAGGGAAGCAACACCCAAAGAGTGGTAAAAACATAAGCCAGAAACAAACCCATGACAAACTGTGGAATTCCGTGTAAAAGAGAGCCTGACAGGGAAATAGCACTACCTACAGGTGAACTGCGTTTGATGGCAGCAATGACCCCTGCCAAGACCCCCACTATAAAACTGGCGACTAACCCTGTTAAAACCAGTATGATGGTCCAGGGGGCAGCGGTCAGAATAAGGTGTAAAACAGGAACTCCTTCATACGAAATAGATTGTCCCAGATTCATGTGGGCAATTTGGTTCAAATAATGAATGTACTGTTGCCATAGGGGTTCGTGTGGAATGAAGCCGTACATGACGCGCACTTTATTCATCGCCTGTACGGGCGTCAAGCCCTGCATCACAAGTTGGTTGTACTTCGCATCCACGGGGTTTCCTGGCATCATTCGAACCAGAAAAAACGTGAAAGATGCCGTCACGAACACCATTATAACTCCCCAAATGACGCGCTGCGATAGGCGAATTAGCACACCTTTCATCGCCATCCCCCCATATGTTTTGCAATGAACCGGAACGAACATAGGCTTGGATGGCTACTCTTTATCCGCTCCAAGCCCTCGACAAACTTACGATTTGGGGTGAACATATCCCTGCGTCATCCACACTGCGGGAGGGTTGTCTAATAATCCAGGTTCTGTGGGAAAATCGCCAAATCGAGTTGTATTCACAAATTGCACGTTGATATAATTCCACAAGGTAATCATTGGAAGGTTATAATCAGTGGCCAGTGCCAATTGTTGCACAATGGGGCGCTGTTGCGTCGACGTCAAGCTATTCAACTCATAGGTTAATTTCCCCGGATTCACAAGTGTCCCATTGGGTAGAGGAACTGTCGAGGGTATATCCAGCCAATTTCCCTGTGTCTTGTTTGTATATGGATAATGCACCAACTGACCTCCGACGACCTGATATCCATCATTTGCCCCGTAAATCCGTAAATAAGTGGGAGACGCCTCAGGACCAAGAGCGTTCAACCAAAATCCCAACGCATACTTATCTTGAGCAATCTCCTTTAGGTATTGAGAGTAGCTACTAACAATGGATGGTTGAGTCGGAATCCCAAAACTAGTCATTTCACTGGATATTACTTTCGCCGCTTCTATCCAATCACTAAATCCGTTAACGGTATAGATTGTTGCGGTCCAAGGCTTGCCATTAGGCATGAGCCACTGACCATTCACTTTCTTGAATCCTGCCTTCTGCAACTCTGCAGTTGCTTTGGAAAGGTTATAACTGTATGGATCTAACTGGTTAACCTGTGCAGAATTCAGCCATTGAGATGTTGCTGAATCCACCATGCCATCCGAATACTTTGAAACAGTCCCCACAACTGGTTCAGCAACTTTTTGCACCGCCTGACGGTCAATCACGTGTGCCAACGCTCGACGCACACTAAGCATTCCATAGGGATAAATCCCCTGGTTAAATGCCAAAGCAGCAGCTACATAGGAGGGAGAAACAACCTCTTGGTTCCCTTTGGTTGCTAGAATTTGATGCAGAATATTGGTGGGCATGGCCGTAAAAGGTGCAGCATCCAATTGGCCTGCAATTAAATAATTCCATATTTGTTGATTACCAGTATAGTTTCTAAAAACAACTTGATTTACTTTGATCGAATTTGCCGCAAAGAAGTCTGGATTTTTCACCAGTAAGGCTTCACCTGGGTTCAAATTCTTTAACACAAAGGGGCCTGCCGATATATCTTTTGCTGGGGAATAGTTTGCGATGGTTTTTCCCAAATTCGTCAAATCGGTTTCAGCTTTTGTCGCCAGCGCTTTTTTTGCAGCATTGTTCCCGGTATACATTGATTCATTAATAATTTGCCAAATGTTTGTTGGCATAAGCTTTTCATACTCAAAACTTGGAACGATGGTCTGTTGTAAAAGATTGTTCAAAAACAGATTGTAATGTTGCCCTGGAATTTGACTGAATTGTACCTCGTTGGAAGAGATAACCTTTACGGAACCCAGATAGAATGACTGCGCATTTCCTTGCGTAAAGGCGACTGCCATTGAAGTTTTCACGTCTTTGGCAGTCACGGGAGTGCCATTGGACCACTTCGCATTCGGTTGCAGCCAAATCGTCACATTCGAACCATTACTGGAAACATCCCATTTTTCTGCTAGACCTGGATAAAAAGAATTCGGATTTGTGGGAGAATTGGTAAACCATCCTAGTTGCATTTGATCGTATCCAAGCCAATTATTACCGTTTGAATTAAATGGGTTAATCGGCGCTCCTGCCGTGATGCCGTGATACTCGTCAATCGTGGTAAAAGTGGTGGATGTTGAACTCTTAGCTTGTGTCGCCGTACCACAACCAGCAACCAAAACGCCAGCACTTACCATCGACAAAGCAAGAAACACAACCTTTTTCATGACATATCCCCCTTCGTTCTTTTCCTCTCAGACGACCTTTGTTCTATGAGGTTCATAGATTGATGATATCATATTTCTAAATTCAATCAATATACATGAAATAAAAATTCACATGACCGTGACCGATCTCCCTGCAATCCACACCCATCGGTGTTGTTACAGGTAATACGGTCTGGAAAAATGCAATTTCATTATTGAATCACAACCCAAAATTAACGATATTTTTTAAAATCAGTGCAAGTTTATCGACATATCTTTTCCAGGCATCATGGGCAAAATCACCGCACTTGGATGGTCCGAGTCATGATAAACAGTCTGCACAGCAATCTCCATGCGCTCCGATGTGCCCAAGTCGTCGGCGGTGTTGGGGTTACGGTCATACTTGGGAAAGGCACTGGAGGTCACATGCACACGTATCCGGTGCCCGGGCAGAAAGACATGAGCGGTGTTCCAGAGATCAATGACGTATTTCACCAACTCGTTGGGTGACAGCAATTCTGGTTGATCCATGCCATGGCGAAAACGGGATCGGACCATCCCGTCGCACAAGCGCTGCGCATAGCCATTGGGCCAGACATCGTGCAGTTGGGCCATGAAGTCCGTGTCTGGCGCAGAGGTCTTTGCGTACAACTCCACCTTCACAGGTCCCACAATTTGTACCGATTCGGTCAGGGGAGCACTGGTGTATACCAGCACGTCTCGCCTCTGATGGACCGTTTGATAATCGTCGGGACCGCCGATTTGAGACGAGGTGGGCTCCGTCAGAAAGGGAACTGGGTCTCGTGGGTTGTAGGAATACGTGTCGGAAATCGCCGCTATCCATTTTTCTGAGTTGGAGGGCTCATCTTGTCTCCGATTCACCCCATGGCCTCTGGGGGAAGGGAGCATAGCGGCATCCGCTATCAACACTCCATCCCCAGGGTACCCATTGGCATGACCGTTACTGCTCAGATACCAGGGAGTGTAAGCGACGCCCTGAGGCGGCCAAGTGGCGGCAGACTGCCATTGGTTCATCCCCATGACAAAGTAGGTCACCTTCGGTTCCGTGTCTATTCCGTTTATCTGCCCCTTGAGCCATCTGTCGAAAAAGCGCACCTGTAGCCCTAACAGATCAATCACCGCGTCGGGCCCAAAATCGAGGGGCCCCAAACGGGTGGATTCATTCACATGATGTCCCCAGGGACCCATCACCAGGCGCTGGGCTTGGCGCGCCCACTCACTGGGCGCGTGTTGTACCATACCAGAGAAATTCAGTGGCGTACCGATTTGTTCGTCGTCATACCAACCGGAAATATGCAAAACAGGCAGATTTATCTCATTAAAATGTGACTGGTAACTCAATTCACGCCACCAATCATCCAGATAAGGATGAGCGATTTCTTCACTCCAAGCCGGGATGGAGCGCCCGCAAACTTCGTCCATGGTTCGCAAAGGCAGGTGACCATACACCCGGCTCCAATCGACCTTGTTCATGTTCTGCATCGTCCTGCCCGAGGTTAAAAACAGCCAGCACAGGTGCATGGGACCCGGAGTTCCAGTGGGCCACTCCACAAAAGGGTCCGATGGCGCTACAAGGGGAATCATCGCCTTGAGGTGCGGAGGGTGATGTAAGGCAGTCAACCACTGAATACGCCCTAGGTAGGACCCTCCCAAGGTTCCCACATTGCCATTGCACCAGGGTTGACGAGCCGTCCATTCGATGGTGTCATATCCATCCCTGCCTTCATTACGATACGGAATGAACTCTCCCTCACTGTCTCCCCTGCCTCGTACATCCAGTTGGATCACGGCATAGCCTTGGGCGGCAAAATAACGTCCCTGGTCCACCAGGTCATCGCTGGACCTCCCGTACGGTGTACGTACAACGATGGCTGGCCAAGAATTTTGCAGACCCTCATCCTTCTGATTAGTATCCACCCTTTTATCCGGCAGGTACACATCCCCCACCAGTCGCACCCCGTCCCTCATGAGAATGCATACTCCCCACCGTTCCCGGACCGCAAAAATTTCGCTCATTTGTATTCCCTCCAATTTTCACGGATCAACTCCTTAATCAACTCCTTGACACCTATGTGCGCAGCCCCTCTCCTTTTAGCGCATATCACACCATAATCCAACTTCATATTGCCCATTTTTGCGTGCTATGCTATGTATGATAATAATAGATTTCAAAGAATTAAGCATAGTGATAAAATTAATCATCAGATTTGTAAAAATGTGTGAAGAAAGTCGGGATTGAAAGGAAGTATCCCCATGATCCGTATTGTACAATCACAGGTTTCAATCGTCTCTCTTCCCTTGCACACCCCTTTTCACACCGCGCTGCGTCAAACAAACGAGGTAACAGACATTCGCGTCACCCTCACACTGGAAGACGGAACGGTGGGAGTTGGGTCCACCGCCCCCACTCCGGCCATCACGGGAGAAACCACAGAATCCATTGTGACCGCTTTACAGCAGTTCATTTTCCCCGCCCTACAATCCGTCGAATTGGCGGACAGAGAGAACGTTTTTCAAGTTTTGGGTCGATCCATCGTGCACAACACCTCCGCCAAAGCGGCAGTGGATATCGCCTTGCACGACCTCTATGCAAAGCAGGCGAGATTGAACCTATACGATTACTTGGCAAGCCACAGAAGGGGAGCAATCACTGGCTTCTCCGACAACGACGACTCCATGAACCTTCAGTCGGATGCGCTGTCCCATCTGCCCACCCTCTCCACTGATGCCACCGTCAGCCTGAATTCAGTGGAAAAGATGGTGACTCAGGGACAGAACCTGGTCGCAGTCGGTTTCTCCACCTTAAAAATTAAACTAGGGGGTCGAGATGGCAAGGACATCGAACGAGTAGCCGCCATGCGTCAAGCTCTGGGCGACGACATTGTTCTGCGGGTGGACGCCAACCAGGCATGGGAAGTTGCCGAAAGTATCGCATATGTGAACCAATTGGCACCCTACCGTGTGGAACTTGTGGAACAGCCGATTCCGGCCTGGAATATGAAGGGGCTGCGTCAAGTGACAAAAAATAGTCCCATTCCCATTGTGGCCGACGAGAGTATATTCCAGTTTTCCGATTTACAACGTCTGTTGGACATGAGAGGGGCGGATATCATCAACATCAAGCTGATGAAAACTGGGGGTATCCACCAGGCGATGCAAATGATTGAACTCATTCAAGACACCAATCTTCAGTGGATGATGGGTAGCATGATGGAAGGACCCGCATCGATGACGGCTGCAGCCCAACTGGCCAGTGCGTATGGCTGTTCCATTGTGGATTTGGATGCAGGATATTTCCTGAAGCACACTCATGCCTTGGGCGGTATTCGCTACGCAGGAGAAGCCATCCATCTGCCTTTGGCACCCGGTCTTGGGCTGGAGTTTGCGGAACTGAGGTGAAAAAGGTGATAGAATCATTGCTTCCTTATGTCAACCAGGAAATGCTCCACCCCGAATTTTGGCTCTCAAACATGATAAATCAAACTACCCTGTCCGGTTCTAAAAATGGTCATTTAGACACCTCTCGCTATACTTTTGAACAATGCAACCAAATATTGCACAGTTACAGTTCTCATTTGGCGGACTTAAGGTTACTGGCGACAGAGGCTGCTCGTGACCCCCGAACCCCTTTGGTGCTCGACCGAATTGTCCACGCTTCGCCGGACAATCGCATATTGTTTGACGGCGAGGGGCACCCACTGGATGATGCTTTTTGGCAATCTCTCGCGGAGAATGCACACACTCACGTAGCCGATGCTCACATCCGGCCCGCCGTGAGCGTGAGACCTGCCGCCGTGCGTCGTTGGCCTACGGCCACAGCCGCCTTTCGCACGCCAAAAGACCGGGAATTTGACCAGTTTCAAGACACGGTTCTCCACTCGGGAGACCCACTGCTCATCACACACACCAGCGGGGATGGTGTGTGGCTCTACGGAATATCCGAGACCTACGCAGGCTGGATACGTCAAGACAACCTTGCCCTCACGGATTGGGACACATTCAACGACTGGATCACAACAAGGTTGGATGGCATTGTGATTGCACAAACTGGTATTCACACTCAGCCCAATCCATACAATCCGCGGGTTTCCGAAAAACCCGTGGAATTTGGTGCCATTCTGCATCCAAACAGGAAATTTACACATGAACATTGGGGAACTCAAACTCTGGTGGGCAATCTGCCGGTGTTGTGGCCCATTCGCCAGACAGACGGGGAACTAACTTTGGACACCGCCTTTTTGCGTTGCCAGTTGGGAGTGCATCCCCAACTCTTGAAATTTTCTCGGAAATCCGTATTGACCGTGGCCTTTCGCCTGCTGGGAGAGCGATATGGATGGGGCGGCAGTTTTGGTACACATGACTGTTCCAGTTTTATCATGGACGTGTATCGCATGATGGGCATACAACTGCCTAGAGATGCAGGGGCCCAAGAAAAGTCCTGGCCCGACCGTGTGGAGTTTTCCCCCTGGGCCGGGCCAGAACAAAGGTGCCACGTCTTATCTAAATTCGCCGCTGGAGACCTGTTGTATATGCCCGGTCATGCCCTCATGTATCTCGGAACACACGGTGGACGCCCTTACGTCCTACACGATTTCTCCGGTTACCAGGACTCCACCACTGGGCAACATGTTCACGTCAATGAGGTCATGGTTTCCAGCCTGGATTTGCCCGTGAGTGCAGACAAAACCTTCTTGACAGCTCTCACAAGCGCCATCAGTCTATTTTGCTAGCGAAAACCATAAATCGGTAATCTATCACCCCTGCGACGGGTTTCTGGAAGATTGAAAGTCCCTTGGAATCCTATATCCTCTGCAATCGCGGAGTCTCCCAGTAAGTACTTCAGACAAAATATTTGTCTGGTTCAATCACTCCACTGACAGCAGTTTGTCTCCCGGATGCCAATTGACCGGGCACAACCCTCCGGACTGTAAAGCCTGTAACACACGCAGGGTCTCATCCACGCTGCGTCCGATGTTCATGTCGTGTACAACCTGGTAGCGCAGAATCCCCTCCGGATCGATAATGAACAAGCCCCGCAATGCCTGGCCGGACTCTTCAACCAACACGCCGTATTGACGAGCCACCTCTTTTGTGAAGTCCGCAGCCAAGGGATAGGCCAGGGTTCCCAGTCCATTGTCCTCTCGTGGGGTGCGAATCCAGGCGCGATGACTGTGAACACTGTCACAACTGACCGCCAGCACTTCAGCATGCAGACTTTGAAACTCCTGCAAATGATCATTCATAGCCGTAATTTCCGTAGGACATACGAAAGTAAAATCGGCTGGATAGAAAAACATCACCAGCCATTTTCCACGGTAATCGGATAATCTTACGTGCTCTTCCAGTGTATCCAGATTCTTTGTGGACAACATATCAAAATTTGGAGCGGGGATTCCTACTAATGGCATGAAAATACCTCCTTTGTTCTAACCAAATATTATATTTAGACTCAATCTAAATATACCACAATTGATTGCAAAAGTCCACCTTTTGAGGAAACAGGGATGCATTCCACAGGCAAAGTGGGGAGAGGCACCACTCTCCCGGTCCACGCAATCATCGCAGACGGCGGGTCCTCAACATGCCACGCGTGCGCGTCACAGAATTGCAAATCTTTTTGAAGGCACCCAAAGCTCAGCCGGGACGAACGCGATGTGCTGCCAACTCGGCCCAACAAGTAGGACACAGACCGACAAAGCGAACATCGGACTGCTCTACGCGAAATCCAGTTTCCTTTTCAATTCCCGCAATAAAGTCGAGTGGAACAGCGGCTGTTGACTCCATCACCGCGCCGCAGCGGCGACAAATAAGGTGTTGGTGTTCCGCCAAACGACCATCATAACGAGTGACTCCATTCCCCAAATTCAATTCTTGAATCATTCCATGTTCAGCCAGATAGCGTAAAGAATTATAAATTGAGGCATAGGCAAAACGTTGCCCCTGCTGATTCAATCGATCCATGATTTCCGTGGCCGTCGGATGATCTGTGGCCACTTGAATCACTTGCAATACCGCCTTACGGGGCGGTGTGAGATTCAAGGTTTGCATCTGCCTGGCCCCCTTCCACACAACGGCGAGATTTCTTTTTAGTTTAGCATGTGTGGGGAAAAGACAGAAGTCGTGGCCTTTTGCTGAACGCCATTAAGCGCAGCTAGGTTGTCATGCATTCCAAGTTGTGTGGATTCAACGTGGTCATGGTGTTTTTATTGAACGGTCCAAACCCCCTTCATCCATCCATCAGTGGTCATGGCGCCTGGACCACAAGCCGCCATACACTGCCAATTCAACTTTTGCGGTGATGAGGGTGTTTTGAAACTGAATGTCACGGTGTTGAAGGTCTGCCCTGGGGAGCGGGCTGGAATGGGCACATTCAAATGAATGGACGAAATGGTAATAGTGTGCGCCACGTTGCTGGGCGACACCGAGTTCACCGTTTGCCCATCAACATGGATAGTCCCCCCAATCGTTCCCTGAACCTGATTATCATTACCAGGGATAGGCGCCGCACCGTCATCATAGTTTTGAATCGTTACATGCACGATAGAATTGGCCTTGAGAGTGACATCAGCGGGTTCAATTTTCGGCCAGCCTGGTCTCCCTATCATGGCTCCGGTTAACACCTTTAAGTTCAGATTGGTGGTGGGCACCGCAGTCTGCGCTAGGCTTGTTGATCCACCCGAGGTAGTAGCCCCGTTTGTTGCAGCAATTGACGATTGGCCCGCAGCGGTGCCGTTATTTCCAAGAGATGCACCACACCCCGACACAGTTCCGACAACAAGTAAACCAAGGGTACCCATCCACAAAATCCGTTTATGCATGACATTTCCTCCCGCAAGTGTGTCTCATCTCATGACATTTTAGAGGTTGCCCGGAAAGACCATGATGGTAGCTCACTACCCTCATGAGTGTCTCACATTACGGCGATGAGAGTGTGACGAGGTTCACGGTTCACCAAAGCTTCACACTTCTCTCCCTCAAAACACTGCCACACGACTCACCATTTCCACGCACAAGTCTGTGCCATAATCATGATACGATACAAACTGATATGATACGATGCAATCTGAAGCTTCCTAATTTCAACACTTATTTGATGACCACTTACTGCAAGGAGGCATATACGTTGACTACAGGTGAAAATTCATTCTACGCGGCCATGCTGCGTCTGACCGGACGACTGTGCATTGTGGTGGGGGGAGGCAAGGTAGCCTCACGTAAAGTCGAGAAATTACTGGACGCCGGAGCCACCGTGCGGGTCATCAGCCCTGAAGTGAGTTCACTCATCGCCACATATGCACGTCAGCGACGCATTGAACATATTCCTCGCGAATATCGCCAAGGGGATGCTGAACAAGGATTTTTAGTGATTGCAGCCACGGACCATTGGACAGTGAATCAAAGAATTGCAGATGATGCAGATTTTTTAGGAAAATTTGTTAATGTTGTGGATGACCCTACCAGATGTTCCTTCATGGTACCTGCCACCTACGTTCACCGTGGATTGGAAGTGGCGGTGTCAACCCAAGGACAAGACCCCGCCACAGCAAAACGATTGAAAAATGCCCTGGAATCAGATTTCTTCAACGGCACTCGGAATTTCCAAGACGAAATGGAGCACTGGTGGCAGCAACATGAAAATGGAACAGAGACCCCACCCGCCATAGCACATCGGCAAGAGGGGTCATGATTTTATGTTAACATATGACAGAACTTACAATAAGCAAGAAACATTATTGTTCCCTAGCTGGCAAAATTGGATTCTCACTCAATGTGAATCTGTGAAATACAATTCCGTGAAGACCAACTTACCACCAAAACGGCGTCGCCAATGCTGCGATACCCAGCCCAGCCAAGGCGCCAAACGCAAAGTAAGATGCGGGAGAGTATATTAATTCCAAGTCCTCTTGCTGTAATTCAGAAGTGCTTTCTTGCGAGGAATTGGACATCAACACGTTCCCGGAAGGTGTGGGCATGAGATAAAGCCCATCGGGATGAACAGCCATCAGCGTCCCGTGATACACCCGACCATTGAAGTGTTGCACATAAACCGGTTGTCCCATCAGATGCACGGCCTTGTAGTAAAGTGGATGATACATGGGTGAATCCCTCCTTTCCATGGGTCTGATATACCCTATGCGCCTGTGCAAAAGCCTCGCGGGCTCATTGACGCGGTCATCTGACCCTATTCCCATGTCCACTTACGGCCATTAATTTCTCACCACTTTACGGTGCCATTCACAAGAAAGAAAATGAGTGACACCAGCCTATTTTCCGGACAACCTGTATCACCTGTATCACTTGAGTTCGTTCTTCATCCTGTTGTACGTATCTTGGTCAATTTCTCCTCTTGCGTAACGCTCTTTGAGAATTTCCAAAGCGTGGTGGGAGTCGTAATTTCCAGTGAACGGACCGGACCCGCGAAAAGCCCTAAACACAAAGTACAAAATCGCAATCAATACAATGAGCCAAATCCCCATCATCACAATTCCTCCCATCCAAAATCCCCACGGGTGATACCAACCAAACATCATAATCACAGCCCTCTCTCCGGAAATCCAGGATAACCTTCTGAAATTCATTCATCCATTCGAACCATTTTCCTTGAAATGCATCTCACCGTTCTTGCCAACCCAACTTAACCTTTACAGTGTCATAGTAAGTCCGAGGTGTGGAAAAAGTGTGCGGAACCTTTGATGAAAATGTGGAGAACACTGAAAAGGATTACGTCTGGATAAAAGCCGATTTTCCCACACAACATTGTGAACGAACTTGGCGTTGTAAGAAAAAATATAAGACTGCCAAACCGTGCGCATTTGTCCAAAAGTAACCTTCATGATGACTCCTTTGCGACTGGTTGTTCTAATTTTTGTCTCTATCGCAGTGTAAGACAACGCATTCATGACGACAAGCGCTTAAATTGGCTGCGGTTTGGATACACTATCCCAGTAAATACAACTGCGAGGATTTACATCCCTTGCTGGTGCCGCTAACAGCGGCATGAGGGTCTATCCTCGAAAACAGCCTACTTGTGGAGGTGTTATATGTATGGCACTTGTTCCATATTACGACCCGTTTCAAATCACCCGACGGGAGCTTGGGTCTCTTCCTCCATTTCCTCGTCTCTTTGACGACGACTGGTTTGAATCCCCATTTAACAACCTGCCCAGGGTACGCGCTGATGTTCACGAAACTCCAACAGAAGTGATTGTGTCTGCGGAAATCCCCGGTCTTGAAAGTAAAGAAGATGTCAATATCATTGTACATGACAACTATTTGCATTTAAGTGGAAAAGTTGAACGGACAGATGAACAAAAAAACGGAAATGTCCATCGGACTGAGCGTTTATACGGACAGTTTGTCAGAAACATTCCTCTTCCCACCAATGTAGACGAGTCGTCTGCAAAAGCGTCTTATAGAAATGGCGTGCTTGAAGTTCGTATCGAAAAAGCCACAAAACAAATCGGACAACAAGTTGATGTTGATTTTCACTGAATGACCTCACGTTTATTGGAGGGAGTCCGCATGGACTCCCTTGTCCGCTATGGGTAGAAGAAGGGTAGAAGTCATGAAAACGCGGCCTCTCAAAAATCTGAGGAGCCGCGTCACTGTAAAGTCTTTTTTGGAGGCGCCAGCCGGATTCGAACCGGCGTTAAAGGTTTTGCAGACCTCTGCCTTACCACTTGGCTATGGCGCCACTTTGGAGCGGAAGACGGGATTCGAACCCGCGACCCTCGCCTTGGCAAGGCGATGCTCTACCCCTGAGCCACTTCCGCACGACCCTATATCAATCCAAGCAGACCTCATTTGAGCTGGGTCACTAACTAGCTCATGACCTTTTTGAATCTTGGTGGCTCGGGACGGAATCGAACCGCCGACACGAGGATTTTCAGTCCTCTGCTCTACCGACTGAGCTACCGAGCCTTAGCCATTCACCGTGGATTCCCAGAGGGAACATTCACCACTATACCGAATATCTAAGGATGGTGTCAACTGACTCATTATGAGCTATTTGCGCTGTTGTTTTTTTGTGAACCGAGCGACCCTATCTTATCGGTCGGAGAGCCGCTTTTAGCAGAAGCGACATCCTCTTTCTGAGTGAATGGGGGTTTGCAGACCCGGATGGCTCAAAAAATGAGCATACAAACCCGTTATCCACAAATCTCGGCCTGTGGATACCGATTCCGCCCGACTTATCCCCTTGTGGATATCTCTTTTAGGCGCTCCACACCAAGCTCCGCATTTTGTCCGCTTGCTTTTCCTTGATTCTCCCCAGCGCCATCGCCAACATCACGCATAGCGCCAGCCCACACCTCAACTTCATCCACATGTGAGACTCCCACTTCTACAAGTGGGAGTGGAACTCCGTACCCTGCTTCGGTGGGGGTAGACTCCCCCACCGAAGTTTCGATGTTCAACTTTAGTTGAACGAGTTCACTTTGTGGAACTGCGCAAGCTCCATGAGCAATCGGTCTGGATGTAGAGGCCATTGCTCGAGCGACGGATTTACCCGTATCCGAGGGGGAACCAATCAGACAAGAAAGGGACCTTTCCACTCTCCATTAAAATTCCGTAACGTTCCCCCATAGGCGATTCCGCAACCTTGGCACAGTCCACAACCTTGGCACAGTCCATGACTTAGGGTATAGTATGGGATGTTCGCAAACGATTAAAAATAAAGTGGGTAGGTGCTAGGTGTGAAACTGAGGAACGCAGGTTGGCTATTTTCCGCTATTTCACTGACAGGGTTGGTGTTGGTGGGTTGCGGTACCGCATCCAGCAACGGATCGGTAAGTGCGCAAATCGGTGGGAGCAACTCCGTCACGGTGAATGAAAATGGTCAGAGTACCGTGATTCAGGGCGGTCTACCTTACAATGGCCCACAGAACTTGAAAAAGTACGAGGCGGCTGCTGCAGCAAATCCCACCAATGTCCAGGCTCAAATTCAGGCTGGTGTGGCGGCACATGTCAACCAGGATGATGCGAAAGCCATCATCTATTATAAAAAGGCAATCCAGCTTGACCCCAAAAATGCTGTCCCTTACACAAATATCGGGAATATCTACTTACGGGACAAGGGAGATGCAAAGGCGGCCTTGCCCTATTATCAGAAGGCAACACAGGTCAACCCCGCATACGGGTATGGTTGGTGGAACTTGGCCATCACGGAAGCAAAGTTGGGCAATAAGACGGTTGCGCAACAGGCCGTGGCTACCGGCCTGAAGAAAGTGCCTAAGACGGATCCAGCATATGTGGGTCTGCAGGATGAGCAGAAGGCGCTCCAGTAAACGAGAAAGCTAAGTAGCTAAACAGCTGAGCAGCAAAACAACTGATGTACAACTACACAGTCTTTAGCGTCACCTCAGGTCTGCGGAGCTTGATGAATGGGTGGCGAACACCCGGATTATCAACGCAGGGCCTTGGATGTAATTACCAGGACGATGGTGGGAATTCTCACAAGGCCACGCACTTGGCATCACTTCCATCCAGCGGCAGAACAACAGGTGGGGCTGACGAAGGGGTAATCTCCCCGTCGGCCCCACTGCTGTATGGCAGGAAACTCCTAAATGATACCGCATAAACACTAGAAAACTGTGAAGCGAAATCCCCTTGGCATTAGCGCATACCGGGCAGGTGCTGAATCAATGCGAAGGATGTCTTTATGCCTGGGTGTTTGTTCACATATGTCTCGACGGCTCCGCTCTGGGTCATGAGGCGGTTGTCCAACAACAGCAACAGCACCTTCGCAACCTGGTGTGTGTGTGGGTCCTGGGACTGAATGGCAATCTGCGCAAATCCCATGGCCTGCGCCTCGTTGCCCATCGCCAGTGCGGACGCCGCCAGGGAGTCGTAGGAGAACGAATCAAGCTGATAAGGCCCCAACGGGGGCAGGTAGGAAGGCAGGCTCTTGACCACCGCTTCTCGGCGCTGATAGGCTGCGTATAATTGCAGCGCCTGTGCAAAGGATTGGCGCGCGACGGGCCAGTTTGCCGCGGCGCTCTCCAACCCATTGGCGGCCGCTGCGTTGATGGCCGTGGATAGGTTTGTCGGGAAGTAGGGGGCGTCGTGATAGGCCGCCACCGCCCGCTGATACGCTTGGGGGAACTGGCCCAACCGATACGCCAGTAACGCCGCGTCTCCCTGAATCTGTGCGCTGTACGGATCGAGATGCCGCGCCTCATCCAGAAGCTGCAAACCCTGTTGCAAACTCGCAGGGCTACCGTTGGCCGCCTGCACCACGGCTTGCCCCTCTTGCACCAGGTAAGTGGAGGACCAAGGCGCCCAGGCATGGGCCGTTTGTAGGGCGCTCACCCTTTGCGCGGGGGGAAGTCCTGCCGCTCTCTGCGCAACCCGCGCTCCTTGGACGGACATCCCTGACATCGTCACTGCACCCAGCGCGGCCAATCCGCTCAGGCCAATCGCCCAATTTGCCGCTGCATGCCAACCACGACCAGACCTCACCACGACCTCGGCTTTCTCGATCCGCAGGGTTGCTGCACCTACCACCCACGCGTTCACGCCAGCCGCCAGCCCCACCGTAAACACCATCAGCAGAGACAGAAAAGCCATATCCCAGTCCATGGCCGCGTGCAGGAATAGGGTCAGTCCGATGGCCGCCAGAGCTCGCAGTGCCACCAGTTCCTCCCAACGTACCGAGTTTTCCCGTTCACCGTCCGCATGTTCTGCATGTGCCGCATCCAGTGATCCGTGCGTGAAATCGGGTTTTTCTCTTTCACCACGGACACCGGCATTGGGATGGGACTCCTCTGAGATGAAACGGCGCAAGCCCGTGGGCCACAGGGCGCTTTTGCCCATGGTCCACACCACCACCAGTAAGGCCAACAACCCGACAATGCCCACATTCATCAGGGTGTCCATGACAAAAGAGTGCACTTGGGTAGAGTAATACGGGTAGGACTCCACTTTTTTCCACATGGCACCCCAGGCCCAGCCACCGGAGCCGGTGATGGGGTTTCGGGCCGCAATGGAAAACCCGTCTGCCCAAAAAATGAATCGCTGGATGACGCTGAGTTGGTGAAGGTGGTAGGAGTGCAGTTTGACCAGTAGAGAATGGTGCTTTACCACCGCCCCAGCCAAGCCTGCCAGCACGCCGATGAAGATAAGTAGAGGAAAGGAAACCTTGGAGGTCATCCAGTCACGTCGCCGTTTTATCCAGTGGGTCCCCCATACGCCCAACACCGGTAGGGTCAGTCCAATCACAATGCCCCCCCAACCCAGGTTGGCGACTTGGGTGTGGATGGCTTTGTGGAGGAGGACATCAGCAATTCCACCCGCAACACCCAGAATGTAAAGGTTCAGCAGGAACCTGGACCTGTCCCGGTTATCTCCTTCTGGTGCCCGCAAGAAAACAAACAGGGTCATCACCGTAATTACCCAAAACATCAGTGCCCCGCGTGATCCGGTCAATAGCAACCCTGCAAAATCAAGGGAAGCCGCTCCCAACAGCAGGCCTTTCAAGAGAACCACAAACACTCCCCGCGCCCGGGTTAGGCTTGTCCATACCAACAAGCCCACCGACACGGAACCGGCAAACGCACCCAAGGCGTTGTGGTATTGAAACACGGAGGCCAAGTCAAACTGAGGGGGACCACCGATGGCGGAAGGAAAGACGAATTGATGCCAACCATTGGCGGCCGCTAAAATGACCGTCACTACCGAGGATGCTGCAAGACTGGCCAGGAGAAAGCGCAATCGCCAAACCTGCCATCCACCCCAGCGCATGAATCCGTAAATACCCAACAGCGCCACCGCGTCCGTGGCTCCAGTGACGGCATATGACAACTTGGCCGCATACAGCATACCGGCGATGTAGAGCAGAACATACACGCCATACGCCCAGTCCACCCAGGTGATTTTACGCGGTGGCATAGCTCCTTTGTGCGCTTCTCCAGGGGAAACATTTTTCTTGAGAATATTATCCTTAGAAAGATTCTCCATGGAAAGATTCTCTTCTACGGCATTTCCACTCAATACTGGTTTGTCTCCAGAAGACGAGTAGGGGATGTGAACGTATTTTCGTCGCCGCAGGAGGCCTACGCCCCCCAATCCAATCAGGCCAAGCAAATATACAGCTGAAACAATGAGGTCTGTCCAGGCGTGTCCCTGAGCGTAAAAAATACCATAATCGTAAAACGGCGCTAAACCCAAAGCAACAACCAGCACCCCCCAAAGAGCGCCAATCAACCAATTATCCAGTTTTGAATATGCATAAAACTCAATTCCAGCATCAGTATGCCCTGGTCTCTCCGTTTTGTCTCCTGCCAATCGCCTTACCTCCGTCACCTGCTTTGACATAAATCGACTCTATTCTATCATCCCTCTGACACTTCGCAATGAAATCCGCCACACACCATACAGCTTGGCTGGCTGCAAGACAAAGCGGATAACCGGCAAAAGTGACGTCTTTGCGCAAAAGTTAAAGGCTAAGTGTGAACCCATAATGGAATCGTGGAGTCGGACGAGACCTTCTTCCTGAAGTTATGCAAAGGTCGGAAACCCATGATCTTCCGAAAAAAACATGGTGATGTAGCGAAGCAACGAGGCATCAGCAAAGCATAAATGTGTGTTTTGGAAGCCATTGAATGAAGTGGGGTGAATGCACAACGAGGCATCGCCCTTCTCCGATTCATTTGGCACCTATCAGTGGTGGGTTGAAAGACTGAATTAAGCAAAACATGATTGACTTTGATTTATTTTGTGATTGATATTGACTGAATTATTGTTATATGTATAATTTTGAATCAGGAGGTGGTCATACTCGCTTATAGACCGTCGGTGAGCCTACGTATATTCGATTCCTGAACGGGTTCAATTGGAAAAGTTTAATTAGCAAAGTCAGTTGGTTTTGATTTATCGGATTTTTATTTGAAATAGGGGGGGACCTCCATGAGCCAGAATGAACAGCAACTGTTTGTCCGTAATGCAACGGGACTGGTTCGCGAATTGAGCGCATTTGATGCGTTTAACCTCGTTTTCTCCGCTGTCTTGATTCCGGTTGGCATTTCGCAAACCTTAGGCTTTGCACCAGCCGCGTTTCCAGGCAGCAATGTGATGGTGGCCTATATTCTAGCAGCCATTGTCATGTTTTTCTTTGGCTGGGTTTATCTCAGTCTGACAGTGGCCATGCCAAGGTCTGGCGGCGACTATGTCTGGGTCAGCCGAATGCTGCATCCGTCTATTGGATTTGTCACCAATGTGTCGTTAACCTTTGTTTTTTTGACTTGGATATCCTTTAACTTCACAACAATGCTCAGTTACTTTGCCCCGGCTGCCCTCTACATTTTTGGAGCGTCTTCTGCCACTGTGACCGCGATTTCCGGACAAACATCGCAAATTGTCGTCTCCACCCTTTTAACCCTGTTGTTTGCGTTTCTCATGTCTATGGGTACGCGTAAGGTAGCGCTGTACATGCGAGTTTTGTTTTGGATTGTATGGGTGGGTATGGGCTTGTGGATAATCGGTCTTTTAATCACAGGGCAGGGTGTCTTCGCAGCTCAATTCCATGCCATCACTGGCGTGTCCACACAGCAGATAATGGCCCTGGCTGAACAGAACGGCTATCACGCAACCTCCAGCATCAATTGGGGCATGACGTTCTTGGCAATGATTTATGCCTTCCAGACCCTCACGGGTTTTCAGTGGACCGGATATTTCGCGGGGGAAATTCGTAATGTGCGGCGTACCGCCATCACCTCCATCATGGGAGGACTCATTGCGGCGGCGCTTCTGTACATCATTGGCAGTGGGTTGGTGTATAAGGTAGCTGGCTATGATTTCTTCAATGCCCTGACTTATATGGGTTTTCACAATCCTACGAAACTACCGTCTTCCGTGCAGTACGTCTTGCCAGCGCTGACGAAATACCTTGTGTTGCCAGGGGTTTTTAAGGGGTATATCGCACTATCTTTCCTTCTGGCTATTTTGTGGTGGACACCAACCGGATTTATGTTGGGCACGCGCAACCTGTTTGCCTGGGCGTTTGACCGCATGATGCCCCAGTCCTTGGCAGATGTCAGCGAACGGTTTCACACACCACTCAAAGCAATTTTCACCATCGCGGTAGTGGTCGAAGTCATTAACATTCTCAATGTCTATGCTGGCTTGTCTTCTTTCCTAGTAAACATTATTGCGGTCATGGCGCTGGCATTCATTTTCGTCAGCCTTGCGGCAATGGTTTTTCCATACACCCGGAAAGACCTGTTCAATGAGGCTCCCAGCCTAGTCCGCTGGCGTTTGTTTGGCGTTCCGTTTATTACCATTTCTGGTTTCATCGGTGTGGTGACCTGGATTTTCGTGCTCTTTGTCGCGTTTAAGGCAAGTCAGTTTGGCTTACAGGTGACAACCAAAGCGATGGTTGAGGCATTTTCCGTTCCTGTGCTGGCTATTATTTACTACCTCATTGTGGCTGCTGTGCGCAAATCGCAGCATATTGATTTGTCTGCCACCTTCCGCGCGCTGCCCCCGGAATGAAAAACGCAAGTGTGGGAAGGGCAAGTGCAGGGTCAGCAAGGAAAGGAGTTCGGCCATGAAAACCAATGACGAACTGCAACAGTATGCATCGCAACTGCTGGCACGAGCGAAGTCGGGAGGGCGTACAAGCCTTCGACTCCTGGGAGGTGTGGCCATACGCCGTCTTTTCCCAATTCCCGCTGCTCATCCAGCGCTCCAACGCATTTGTAAGGACCTTGACTTTGCGGTCAGCCGACGCGAGGCAAAAGGATTGAACGAGGTGTTTGCCGACTGTGGGTTTGCGGCCAATCGGAATTTTAATGCGTTGCACGGGGAAACACGGTTGATGTATGAAGCTGGGGAACTACAGGCAGATATCTTCATCAGCGAATTTCATCAGTGCCATAAACTGACCCTCGAACCGAGATTGCGCGTCATCGAAGAGACCCTTGCACCGGTGGACCTGCTGCTGATGAAGCTTCAGGTTGTGGAGATGAACGAGAAAGATATGCAAGATTTGTGTGTTCTCCTGCTCGGGGCGGAATTGGGGAACCATGATTCACCAATAGAAATCAATATCGATTATCTCACTACTTTGACTTCTCAAGACTGGGGTTGGCACACCACCTGTACAGACACCTTGAAAAAACTTTCAGATTACGTCACCGATAAGTTGACGGACAGATTGACCCATGCGCAACAGGAAACCATTCGGGCGAAGGTGCAGAGGATTGAAAAAGCAATGGAAGAGAAACCAAAATCGATAAAATGGAAAGTGCGCAACGCGGTGGGGCGAAAGGTGCCTTGGTACCAACTTCCTGAAGAGGCGAGGAGATGACTGTCCAGGATGCAGCGTGATATTCGTATTTTCTTCGCAACCGACATTCATGGTTCGGAGCGGTGTTTCCGCAAGTTCCTGAACGCCGGAAAAGTCTATGAAGTGAACGCTCTCATCCTTGGTGGAGACATCACAGGCAAGGCGCTGGTTCCCATCGTGAAGCAGGCGGATGGAGTGTACCGTGGGTGGATTGACGGGAAAGAGCAAACAATTCACGAAGACGGATTGAATGATATGCTGTCAACCATTCGTAATGCAGGACTTTACCCTTTTGTCGGCAGGCAAGACGAGATTGATCAATTGGCGAACGACAAAAACGTTCTGCGCGAGACGTTTGCAACACTCGTTCGCCAGAGCCTTATTCACTGGATGGAGTTGGCTGAACAACGAGCGCGGTCCCAGGAAATTGATGTTTACATCCAACCCGGCAATGACGACGATCCCGCAGTTTTCGACGGATTGACAAGCGATTTTGTGGTCAATCCAGAGGATAAAGTTTTGTATCTCAAAGACACCCTCCCAATGATGTCCTGTGGTTACAGTAATCGCACACCTTGGGACAGTCCTCGGGAACTGGAGGAGGCACAGTTGGCAGCAAAGTATGAACAAATGGTTGCACAGATAGACAACTTTGAGTGCGCCATTTTTAACCTGCATGTGCCACCCAAAGATGCCACCATTGATCGCGCTCCGATTTTGGACGCCGACTTGAAGCCCGTGGTGCGTGCTGGTGAAATTCAGACTTTTGGCGCCGGGAGCACGGCCGTGCGTGAGGTCATTGAGAGGTACCAACCCATTTTGAGCCTTCACGGACATATTCATGAATCGGGGGGGATGGCAAAGATTGGACGTACCATCGCTATCAACCCCGGGAGTGAGTACAGCGACGGCATCCTGCGGGGTGCACTCATTACGGTGGATACCAAGAAGAAGCGCGTTCACTATCAACTCACCTCAGGTTGAGGTGGAGATTTCATTCAGACTGATGGGGATGGACAAAAAGGAGGGATGGGAACCATGAACCTGCTCGCGGGGAAAATTGCCGTGGTTACGGGTGCCGGTTCGGGAATTGGCAAGAGCATCGCACTTCATTATGTGAGTGAGGGTGCGACGGTTGTCGTGGCGGATGTAAATGCGGGTGCTGCCCAATCTGTGGTAGAAGAATTGCGGTCTCTAGCACCGGCAAGCATGGCCATCCAAGTGGACGTAACCTCCAAAGAGAGTTGCCAGGCATTGTATCACACCGTGGTTGAAAGGTTCGGGCGGGTGGACATCGCCGGAAATAACGCAGGGGTGTCGTCGATGAATCGAATTGTCGATCTCACCGAAGAAGAATGGGATTTTAACATGAGCGTCAATGCCAAAGGAGTATTTCTGTGTACACAAGCGGTGCTTCCCTACATGATGCAGCAGGGCGAGGGATGTATCATCAACACGGCCTCCATGGCGGGCATGCGGGGAACTCCGCTGTTGGCGCACTATGCGGCATCCAAGTGGGCAGTCATCGGATTTACGAAGAGCGCGGCGCTTGAGGTGGCGGAACATGGAATTCGGGTGAATTGTGTCTGTCCAGGTTATGTCAAAACCAGTATGCAGGAACGAGAAGTCGTCTGGGAGGCTAAGTTACGGGGGTTGCAACCTGAAGAAGTGTTCGCCGAGTATATCCGACAAACGCCGTTAAAGCGCATCCAAACAGCGGACGATGTAGCTCACATCTACGTGTTTCTCGCTTCCCATCTGGCGGAATTTGTAACGGGTGAAGCCATCGACGTCACAGGTGGAGCAAACCTCGTCTGACGAAAATGATTGAATGAAAATAGATGGACGAAAATGGATGGAGAGGGTGTCCGCATGGGGATGATTGTGGTGACAGATGGCCAAGTTCAACGCCAGGCACGATGCCAAGTTCTCTGTCTGGACAAGGATGGGTTGTTGTTCGACAGCGCCACTTTTTGGCAGGCCCTCTGGCATCAGCGCGAATGTGCCATCGGTCATGTGCTCCCTGCGGAGGGCTTGTCCAGGCTGAAGCCCTTGCTTGGCGTGGATTCAACTGGTGAAATTGATGGCAATGGGCCCCTGGCTTTAGCCTTTCCTCGGGATGAAGTGGCTATTGCCGCCGCGGTACTGTATGCAACAACAGGTACGTCGTGGGACGCTGCCTTGCGGCTTATGGAACAAGCCTTTACCAGTGCGGATGCGTCACTTAACCTGCATGCGGCTCTCAAACCTCTGCCAGGGTTTCCGGAAATCATCTACCGAGCCAAGCGTGCTGGCATCAAGGTGGCCGTCGTGACATCAGATGATGAACAACGGACCAAGAATTCCATGGAGTTATTTGCGGTCTATTCAATGATAGATTTTATTTGTACACCAGCAAATGTAAATCGAGGGAAGCCTTACCCAGACATGCTCTTACACGTGGCGGCACACTTTGGCGTCAACGTGAATGACTTGGTAATGTTGGGAGATTCCCGGGTGGATGTGGAGATGGCAAACAACGCCGGGGCTGTTGGAATTGCGGTCCCACCGTCTGAGCGAATTCGGGACTTTCATGCGGAACTTGTGGTCCCTTCACTGGATGACATCCACATCAGCAGTTTTTAATCAGAACAAGAAAAAATCTTACGGACTGGTGAGATGAGCCAAATGTTGATTGCCCGTCAACGCAAGATTCTCGAAATTATTGCAGCCAATGAGCTGGCCACCGTGGATGAATTATGTGCGGAGTTATCTGTCTCCGAGGCCACCGTGCGCCGCGACTTGGCGGCCCTGGAAGCCGAGGGACTGGTCAATCGCACTTGGGGTGGGGCTGTCCCCGTTTCTAGCGTGGCCTATGGACTCTACGTACATGAACGCAGCCAGGAAAACTTGCGTGAGAAACAGATGATTGTACGCGCGGCGGCAGACTTAATTCATGAGGGTGAGGTGATTGCCCTGGACGGTGGCACCACCTGCATGGAACTGGCGAAACAATTGCGGCGCTTTCAACGAATTACTGTGTTTACCAACAGCCTCTTGGCGGCACATATTCTTGGGAACTGTAGTGTCACGGTCCACGTCATTGGGGGACGCCTGCGTTCCGGAGAGTTTTCCATGGTGGGCAATGTCGCGCGCGACACCATTCTCCGACTGCATTTTGACACCTTTTTTATGGGAGCCTCCGGATTTGACCTGGAAAACGGACCGACGGATTTTAACCTCGATGATGTGGAGATTAAGCAGTGTTTTTTAAGGCAGTCCAGAGAACGGGTTGCATTGGTTGATCACAGTAAGTTTGGGCGTACCTCTCTTGCCTCTATTTGTAATGTGGAAGACCTGACCTACTTGGTATCAGACCCAGGGATTTCTCAAGACCATATTGCGGCACTGCAGTCCAAGGGCCTCACCGTGTTGGTGGGCAAAGACGACTAAAACGATAGGTTGATGCAAAATGACTTCTTATGTCCTGGGCATTGACGTAGGCACCACCGCCATCAAGTTGCTTGTGCTTGCGGCAGACCATACGGTGGTGAAAGAAATCAGTACAGAGCATGCGCTGTACAGCGAATATCCTGGGTGGGCCGAAGAAGAAGCAGATGTGTGGTGGGAACATACCCGCACATTGTTGCGCAGAACCCTGTCCCGGCTCACTGTACGCAACGGCGGGCGCCCACCGGACATTAAGGCGATTGGCGTTAGCGGGATGGTACCCGCCATTGTGTTGGTAGATGAAAGCGGGGTCCCTGTGCGCAGGAGTATACAACAAAACGACGCACGCTGTGTGGAGCAGATTGCTCGCCTGCAGCAGGACATCCCGCAAAACGTCCTTTTTGCCCAGACGGGGGGCTATACCAATCAGCAACATGTGTTGCCTCGCCTGCTGTGGGTGAAATCCCATGAACCCCAGGTGTGGGCTCAAGTTCGCCATGTGTGCGGATCTTATGACTGGATTGTCCACTGTCTGACTGGAGAATGGTCATTGGAAGAAAACTGGGCGGTCGAGAGTGGTCTGTTTGATATTCATACACATCAATGGATTTCAAAGTATTTTCATGACTACGACATCCCCACCGAGTGGTTTCCGCCCGTGCACGCCCCAC
>DAHWFY010000050.1 GCA_027336365.1 Bacillota bacterium
AACCAAAGAGGAAGAGGTGATGGGGTTGGACCTGATGTTGCACAAGGAATCGGCCTACCCGGAGACTCTGTCTCCCGACGAATTGCCTCAGGTTTTAGGAGGGGATTTGCCAGCTTTGAACCTGGCGGGGGCTCGGCAATCGGCTCCTTGAGCGAAATTGGCAGGATGTTGGAACTCATCAACTGCTTGAGGTTTACTTAAGCAGTAAATACAATAACGCAGATTTACATTCTTTGTTGGTGCCGCTATCAGCGGCATGACGGTCTAACTCCTTTTTATGCGTGTTTTCCTCCCGAGGGGGACAACACGCAGAGGGTGTTGACCGTCAGGCCATGGAAGTTTCGGACATGCAAGATAGAACAAAACGGCGGTTTATTCCGCCGTTTTGTCGTGTTTCTAGGACCGGGTGAGGTACTGGTCTCTTTCCCAGGGATGAATTTCTCCGCTGTACATCTCCCATTCCAACAGTTTGGCTCGCATGTAACGATTGCTGGCGTGAGCTCCCAAGGCCGCTTGGACCACTTCATCCTCTTCCAAGGCTTGAATGGCTTCTTCCAGAGTATTGGGCAGGGGTAAAATGCCTCTCCGGAGCCGAGCTTCCACTGGCATCTGAAAGGGGTCCTCGTGCAAGGGAGAGGGTAAGGGCAGCGACTGTTGCACGCCATCCAAACCCGCTTGAAGCAGGACCGCCAAGGACAGGTAGGGATTGCAGGCCGGGTCGGGAGACCTCACCTCGATGACCGTCTGGTCCTTCTCAGTAGCGGTCACTCGTACTAAAGGTGCCTGTGCGCGATTGGACCATACCGTGAATAAGGGAGCTTCGGAACGAGGCCGGAGGCGCTTATAACTGTTGACAGTGGGATTTGTGACGGCCGTCAAAGCGCGGGCATGTTTGAGAATGCCAGCGACAAAAGATTTTCCCTGCCCGCTCAAACCGAAGGGGTCCTCCGGATTGGCCAGGGGCGTACCTGTGGGCGCATGAAAGCGCAGGTGCAAACCGGAACCGAGAGAACTGGTATAGGGTCTTGGCATAAAGGTGGCATAAAGATGGTGATGCTTGCTGATGACGCGTGCCGCCATCTTAAAGCTTACCACGGCGTCTGCCGCCGCTACGGCAGGTAAGGGCGCTACATCCACTTCATGCTGTCCGGGAGATCCCTCGTGATGGGATGAAGCTGCCGGAATTCCCAGTTCTACAGACCTTAGCACGAGGTCTCGCCGACATCGCTCCCCCAGGTCTATCGGTGCCACGTCGAAATATCCACCTTGGTCACTCAGACGATGACTTGCGGTCCCGTCTGCTTCGACTTCTAAAAGATAAAACTCAATTTCCGTACTCACGCCCAAGTCATTGAGTTTAAGGTCTTGCCCTTCCTCCAAAACATTTTTCAAGATTCTCCGAGGGTCACCCATAAAAGGGGTTTCGTCCGGAAGATAAGCCTCGCAAATTAAGCGAGCTACTCGCCCACCGTTGACAGGCCAAGGCAACACGGCCCAAGTGGACAAGTCGGGATGGAGAAACATATCTGATTCTTCCAATCGCAGAAAACCTTCAATGGAAGACCCATCAAACCGAATACGGTTGCTGAAGGTTTTCATCAATTTCCGAACGGGTACCTCAACCACCTTGACCGTGCCCATGAGGTCCGTAAATTGGAGTCGAATAAAGCGAATGTCCGACTGAATAGCGATGGTCTGCAATTGCTCCAGCGATTCGGGTGTGAAGCTCATGGGGGTCAAGACTCCTTTTAAAGGGCTGTCCTTTTAAGAGATTGTCCGAACAGGCAAGACGGTTGTGACCGACCCAAGGGCATGTCAGTACTTCTATGATACGAAAAACTACGCAAATTGGGTAGTCGTTGATTGCAACGGATGGTACAATGGTCCCAATATCTTGTGCCGGCCCCAATTGGTTAATTCTCACGACACACTCGGGACGCACGGACAGGCTGGTTGAGGTGAAATGGGTGGAGTTCCCGGAGTTGGAGGAACACTGGGTGAGTCATCCCGAGAGTGGCGCAGGGCGGGCATGGTTACTGTCCGTAGCGAGAACCACGGAAACTTATTTCCAAGCCGGGGGACAGGCTGGCCCATGGATGCAGGAGTTTCAAGCGATTCGTCAGCGTATCGTGAAGACCGCCTGGAAAACTGCGATGGCAGACTTAAAGGACGTGTCTCTGGACCACATTGACTTGGTGGCGTTTGGTTCATCGGCGAGGGCGGAAGACTTGCTGTACAGTGACCTAGACCATGGTGTGCTGTTGAGTACCAGCCCGCCACAGAATTTTTCCTGGCAGGAAGCTGTCACCCAGGGTATGCGCCGATTTGCTCGTACTTTGATGGAATTCGGCTTTCCTCCTTGCCACGGTTATGTCATGGGTCTGAATGACCGATGGTTTGGTACCCAACAACAATGGCTGGAACGCGTAGAAAGGTATGCCTCGTTTCCGGACTGGGAACAGACTCGATATTTGCTCATTATGTTGGATGGACGCAGCCTGTCGCTTTCCTCATGTTCGGATTGGCCCTCGTTGTGGGAACGGGTGGCCGCCATCGTGCAGAAGTCTGCTTTTTTGCAGTGGGAGGCCGCTCACTTGGGAATTGCCGCAACCATCCCATCTCGTCTTTCCGAGTTGTCTTGGACAGGGAAGCCTAGACAGGGGGATGTGCTGGATATCAAAGAACGTGTCCTTGTTCCCATTATTCACTCTCTACGACTGTGGGGTGTTGCCGAAGGATGCAAGGATCTTTCTTCCGAGGCTCGTCTCGCATTTTTACGAGGACGTGAGATTTTACATCCTTCTCTATTAGACTGGATTGAAGTCGCTCTGCATGATGGCTGGCGCTTGCGCCTGCAGCAGCAAGCGACGTGTCTGCTCGCGGGACGGAATCCAGAAGAACTTCTGCGGTGGGGAGAACTCAGTGCTGCCGACCAAATTGCTGTTCTGCGCCACTTGGATACCGTCCAAGAACTGGTTCGGCAAGTCAAAAGAAAATTCCGTAAACCGAGGTCGTGACCATGGATTGGTTTGGAGGCTTGAGGAACAAATCGGGAGGGCTGGGGGGAATGGGACCCGGAGAAGATGGGGACTTCGGCGCCCGAGTTTGGGAAGTATCCTTACTGGAAGCGGACTATTTCGTCATTGACCTGGAAACCAGCGGTTTTGCGCCAGAGAAAGACTTGATTTTATCCTTGGCGGCCAGCTTTATTCAAGGCGATGACCCTCAACCTTTGGCCAGTCGTTATGACCTCGTGACTCATGCAGACCTGAGCGGTGTCCTTCCACACATCTGGCAACTGACAGGTCTGTCTCCAGAAATTCTGCAGCAGTCAGGGCGCCCCGTGGCAGACGTGCTGCGCGACGCCTTGGCGATGGCTGTGGATTGCGCTTGGGTGGCTCATCATGCGCGGCACGAGGTGGCCTTCATTCAGCGTCAGGTGAGAACATTGTGGAAAATGCGTCTGCGCCCCATTGTGATTGACACTGCTTTGGTGGCACAGGGGCTGTTCCGGCTACGTAAACCTCCCAGCTTGGAGTGGCTATGTGAAGCCCTGGACGTCCCGGTGACTCAGCGTCATCAGGCGGATGCGGATGTAGAGATGACCGCCTCCATTTGGGCGAAAGAGGTCCCTTTGTGCCATAGCCTGGGGTTGAAAACGGTAGGAGATGTGGTGGAGTGGTCGTTGGCACACGGCTCGGGATGAGAAAGGAACGTTATGGATACTGGCGGGGGTATGTGTTAAGATGAAGTGGCATTTGCAAGAAAGGGGAGTTATGCCATGTCGTCCCGCCATGTGGTGATGTACGTCGTTCCTCTGTGACCTTATTGTGCCCGCGCGAAGCGGTTCCTTTCGGGGAAAGGAATGACTGTGGAAGAACGGAACATTCTGTTTAATCGTAAACACCGGGAAGAAATGGCTCAGATCACCGATGCGCAGACAGTGCCCGTGACCGTAATTGGCAACCACGTGGTGGTTGGCCATGATATTCCAGCTTTTGAACGTGCGATATTACAGTTGGGGTGATGGAATGAACCCAGGGTCAGGGCCGCAATTCAAGGCAACCGACAGCGGCTGTGTCAGTGTTTTGGACAGGTGGAACTCGTTACTTCTGTCGGAGTTCTGGATTCAGCCCAGTCCGGGATTTCGCGGCCCTGTCGGCACCCTGCGCAGATACCAAAAATTTCAAAACGGTGCTGCAGCACCGTAAATCCCTCGGGGATGTCTTCCACGGCGGGCATGGGGCAGTGGTCCATCACATAAGTTCGCCCACAGGAAATACAGACAAAGTGGTGGTGATGGGTTGGACAGCAGGGAATACGGAAACGGGTTTCGCCTGCAAATCTGGATTCTTCGATAAACCCCTCATCTCGCAGAGTGTGCAAGTTGCGATACACTGTTTCAAAGCTGAGAGTGGGGTGCCGCTTCTGTAAGTGTTCAATCAGTTCTTTGGCCGTAATGTAGCGATCCGTTTGGGATAGCAAGAAATCCACGATCTCTTTACGTCGCCCAGTGAGGCGATATCCCTTGCGTTTTAAGCTCTCGAAAAACTCCTCGCGTTGCAATCGGTTCACCCCCATCAACCTTGAAGCAAGTGTTCTAAAGAAGTGCACCTCCAGTGTACCACACGAACCTGTACAAAGCCGTCTGGCCCCTTGAGCGTAAGTATGTGATTGTTATGACATACCACCGCGCCGGATGGTGCACCCTAGAACACGGGGATTGACAAATTTAATCGTAATGATTATCATTTAAGACACGTGACAAACAGTAATGACTACGATTATTTGAGGTGAGGTCTTGTGTGGAAAAATGGTGAGATGAACAAGGATGTTCACAAGACCCATTTGAAGATAAAACATGGGAATATTCCTGGGTTTTATAAGAATATTCAATGGGAGCGGTTTGGCTACATCTTGCGACGTAGGTCCGGTTGGTTTCTGGTCGCTCTGGTCGCTGGGATGTTGTCTCTAGCAGGTTGCGGTGTGGCGCAAAACGCAGGGCCTTCTGCACCTGACTCCGGAACTAATCAAGGGGCAGGAGTTATTCAGGTGGTGGCTGCAGAAAGTTTTTATGCGGAAGCTGTGCAGGCCGTCGGCGGTTCACAGGTGCAAGTCAATTCGGTACTTAAGTCGGGCAGTGTAGACCCTGAATCTTTTGAACCAACCACGCAAACTGCCCGACAGGTGGCACAGGCTCGGTTGGTGGTCTATAACGGCCTAGGGTACGATGACTGGATGAACAAGTTGCTCAATGCTTCCTCCTCCTCTTCCCGGTTGGTCATCAACGTGGGCAATGGGTTGTGGGGGAAACAGACAGGGGTGAATCCCCACATCTGGTATGATCCGCAGACCATGCCCAAGTTGACCGTCGCGATAGAACAGGATTTATCCCAATTGGATCCGACGCATACGAAACAGTTTCAGCAAAATGCAAACCGATATTTGCAGCAACTGAAGGAATTCACAGACCAGGTACAGCGGGATCGGTCTGCCACGTCGATACCAGTATTTTTCTCTGAACCAGTGCCGGGTTATTTGGCACAAGCGCTCAACATGCAACCTATAGATTACGCCGTATCTTTGGCAGTGGAACAGGGTATTGACCCGGCTCCTAGGGATTTACAACAGGCTCGCCAAGATATCCGCAGTCACAAAATCAAGGTGTTTTTTCTGAATACCCAAACCACTAGTCCGGCCGCAACGACTCTGGCGAACGATGCCCAACAGGTGGGGATTCCGGTGGTGGACGTGACAGAGACGGAACCTGCGGGAAAAAATTATGTGGCTTGGATGACATCTCAATTGAATCAAGTGGAGGTGGCGCTACATGGTGGCCATTGAATTGGAAAAAGTAGCGGTTGCCTACGGATTGGAAGTTATCCTCCATGACCTCAATCTGAGGGTGCCGGAAGGAGAGTTTCTTGTCATTGAAGGACCCAACGGTTCTGGCAAAACGACTCTGCTGAAGTTGTTGCTAGGTACCTTAACTGCCACTCAAGGACGAGTGCGGGTGTTGGATAGAATCGTCGACAACTCCATGCGCAAATTTATCGGGTATGTTCCCCAGTTTCACAACTTGGACCCGGACACGCCGTTGCGTACCTTTGATTTTGTTTCCTTCGGACTACCGAATAGGTGGTTGCCTTGGTTGACAGCTCAAGAACGCCAATCTGTAGACCGGGTGTTGAAATTGACGGGAGCACTGCAGTTTCGCAATAAGACCCTCTCTCGGTTGTCCGGCGGGCAACGCCAGCGAGCATTTCTTGCCCAGGCGTTGGTTCATCAACCTCGGTTGTTGATGCTCGATGAGCCCACCGCGAGTCTGGACCCGGGATCGAAGGCGGAAATTATGACGTTGATTGACGAAATTCGAGTCAGGGAAGGCCTGACTGTGGTTTTGGTGACCCATGATGTACAGTTTGTGGACGAGAGTCGGATGTCGGTGTTGCACATGTGGCCGGGTGGCTATGCACTGCACAAGCGGGGGTCTTCCGATGGGGGTAGGATGCACAGTGTGGATGCCACCGGAGCCATGTGGGAACCGGTTTCATCGGAAGGGGAGATGAGACCTCGTGTTAGGTTTTGAGTTTATGCGTAATGCTTTGTTTGCAGGTACACTCGTGGCTGTTTTGGCCGGAGTCATTGGTGTGTTTGTTTTGGCTCGACAACTGGTGTTTCTGACCCATGCTCTGTCTCACATCGGCTTCTCTGGGGCAGCCTTATCGGTCTTGCTGAACTGGAACTTGGAGGCCGGTTTAATGGGATTTACAACCCTCAGCGCCATGGGAATCAATTGGCTGGGAATCAAGTCCTTTCGTAAGGACGTGGTGACCGGTGTGGTGACCAGCGTGTTTCTTGGATTAGGGATCTTATTTCTGTCCCTTTCTCAGGTCCAAAGCAGTGCTGTGACATCTCTTTTGTTTGGCAATGTGGTGGGTATTAGTGCGGGGGATGTGCAGGTCTTGTTTTGGTTAACTATCGGCGTGCTGGTTGTGCTGTTTTTTGGTTATCGCTGGCTGCGCTTCGAGTCGTTTGACGCCCAGGGAGCTGAGGCAAGGGGACTACCGGTGCGTTGGATCTCCTTGATTTTTCTTATTCTATTTGCCATTTCCGTGGCTGAATCTTTTCTGATTGTTGGTGCCCTGTTGGTGTTGACCCTGGTGGTGGTACCTGCGGCGTCTGCTCGTCAGTTCGAGTGGAACTTGCCGGCAACTCTCGCTCTGTCCGTTGGTTTTGCGGTGGTTGGCGTCTGGATTGGATTAATGCTTGGGTATTGGACAAACCTACCGGTGAGTTTCTACATCTCGGCTGTGGAAGGACTCGTGTTTGGTGCGACCTATTTGTGGAAGGGGCGTTCCAAGTTGGGGAAAAGGCGTCCAAACCAATCTCAGCAGGCGGTTGGATGAGGTTGGTTTTTCCGGAACGCAGGAGGCTTTCGTGTTGCCGTTTTTTAGTAAAAGAGGTTGTCCGGGAAGGGGTCAGCACTCCCCGGCGCATTGCCGCGTCGTCGCCCAAAATGCTCCCTCGCGTATCCGAAACGTACGCTTGGTGCGCATTTTGGGCTGGCCTCCTCGCACTGCTTGGGCCTGACCTATCCAGTAAATACAATTGCGTGGATTTACATCCCCTGTTGGTGCCGCTATCAGCGGCATGACGGTCTATCTCCTTTCCGGACACGCACTAAAAGTGTGCACCCCAATTAATCTGAAAAGCTGTCCGGTTGATTATTCTGGGATTTCCGTGTCGTTCTGCCGACGCTGCAGGTAATCCTGATATTGTTCTCGTAGAGATCTTTTTAGAAATTTGCCGACAGAGGTTTTCGGAATTTCGTGCATAAAGATGAGATCGTCCGGGACCCACCATTTTGGGAATTGCTCCGTCAGGAATGTCAGTAGATCTTGCTTGGATGCAGACTGTCCCTCTTTGAGAACCACAAACGCGAGCGGTCGTTCATTCCATTTAGGGTGAGCCACGCCGATGACTGTGGCTTCAAATACGGCAGGGTGAGCCATGAGAGCGTTTTCTAGATCCATGGAAGAAATCCATTCTCCACCACTTTTAACCAAATCTTTGGTGCGGTCCACAAGCTTTACAAACCCCTCTTCATTCACAGTCGCCACGTCTCCGGTGTGCAGCCAACCGTCGATGAAGGTATCTTTGCTACGCTCATCGTCCTCATAACCGTCCGCAATCCAGGGTCCGCGTAGTAACAACTCGCCCATTTCGGCCCCATCCCACGCCACGTCTTGGTCTCCATTCGTCACGCGCATTTCCAGTCCTGGCACCAACAATCCTTGAGTGGCACGTAGAGTCAATTTTTGGGTATAGGGAAGTTTTTCTTGGTAACTTTTTAGTCGGGAAAATAATGCCAGGGGGCTGGTTTCCGTCATCCCATAGGCGTGAACGAAGGGAATATGGTGTTTTTCCTCATAGGCCTGAATGAGTGCTGGGGGTGCCGCCGCACCTCCGCACAGGGCCATGCGCAGTGCCACGTGACGGGGCTGAGTTTCTAACTCTTTAAGAATGCCAAGCCAAATGGTGGGCACTCCGGCTGCCAAGGTTACGCGTTCTTCGGCAATGAGATCCAAGAGTACACCGGGAGAAGGTGCGGGCCCGGGAAGTACAACTTTGGCCCCAAACCAGATGGCAGCGAAGGGAAGACCCCAAGCATTGGCATGAAACATGGGGACGATGGGCATGACGGTGTCGCTTTCCGATAGCGCAGCGGTGTTGGCAAGTCCCATGGCCATACTGTGTAAATAAATTCCTCTATGGGAATAAACGACTCCTTTCGGAAGACCAGTGGTGGCTGAAGTGTAACACATGCCCATGGGGGAGTTTTCATCTAACTCTATCGGATAAGAAAAATTCGGATTGGCCTGGGTCAGCAAGTCCTCATAGCTATAGGCTGGTTGCAACGGGCCGTCAAGAATAGAGGCATCTCCTCCAAAAATCACAAATGCTTGGACGCGGGTCAACTGCTGGCGAATGGGGGTGAGCAGGTGAACCAAGTTGGCATCCACAAGTAGAACCCGGTCTTTGGCATGATTCACAATGTAAGAAAGTTGGTCTGAAGACAGACGAATGTTGATTGTATGCAAAACTGCGCCCATGTTTGGCACTGCAAAATAAGCCTCGAGGTGGCGGTGGTCATTCCAAGCCAAGGTGCCCACTCGGTCACCGGGGCGCACACCCAAGGCGGCCAGTGCAGCGGAGAGACGATGGGTGCGTTTCCCAAATTCAGCATAGGTATAACGATGAACCCCGTTGGATGTGCGAGAGACAATTTCCTTCGTGGGGAAATAGGTCTGTGAATATGCGAATAGGTGAGAAACCAACAACGGGGTTTTCATCATCGGATTTTTTCCTCCCTGCGTGAGTGAGTCAGCTTGATTTGGAAAGTGTGAACAGTGTCCATATTCGATGTATTTGCTTTATACTATAGTTCATAACGACCGGTTGGTCCACAGGAAATTCTGAGTGAATTTTTTTTAGTGCGGATGAGGAAAGAAGGTGTCTTCCCGTTGTTGCAGGGAATCCGAGTGGTGGATTTCACATCGCTGTTGCCCGGGCCTTACGCAACTTTGCGTTTGGCCGATTTGGGGGCTGAGGTGATCAAGGTAGAACCACCCGGAGGAGACCCAGCCCGTCACATGGGGGATGTCCTGGCGGGTGGGGGAGTGGTGTTTCTTGCCAACAATCGAAACAAGGGCAGCGTGGTGCTGGATATGAAAGCGCCTACTGGACGTGAACAGGCCTTGACTTTGGCTCGGCATGCGGATGTGGTACTGGAAGGCTTTCGACCCGGTGTGGCGGACCGTTTGGGAATTGGCTATGAGACGGTTCAACAGGACAATCCGGGGGTGATTTATTGCTCACTGACTGGCTATGGGCAGACGGGTCCTCTGGCTGTCATGGCTGGGCACGATTTGAATTACATGGCCATCAGTGGCATGTTGTCTCAGTTCACGGATGGCCGCGGACGGACTGTCATGCCCAAGGTGCAACTGGCTGATTTGCTGGGCGGTGTGGTGGCATCAGAGGCTATTTTGGCGGCGTTGGTACACCGACAACGGACGGGTGAGGGATGCAAGCTGGATGTGGCCATGACCGATGCCCTCATGGGGCTGCTCAACTCCCATGCTTTGATTCATACTGCGACAGGGGTTCGGCGGGGTGTCGAGGAGTTGAGTGGTCAGCTGGTTTGTTATCATCTATATGAAACAAAAGACGGTCGTACGGTGTCTTTGGCCGCACTGGAAGCGAAGTTTTGGCAGGCTTTTTGCGATGGGGTGGGTCACCCTGAATGGATTCCCGCACAGTTGACACGGGCCGATGGGGACAATCCAGTTTTTCACCAAGTAAGAGATGTACTTGCAGGCAGAACCTTGGCCGAATGGGCAGATTTTGGGCAACAGGTGGACTGTTGCTTGCAACCGGTATGGGAAATTGACGAGGCCTTGGCTAGTCAGCACGCTCAGGACCGAGGCGTCGCATGGGACATGAATTCCTCTTCATGGGGGGTGTTGCGGCAGGTGTGGACCCATGCTGGTGGACACAGTACGCAACTCCATCATGAAGAAGAGTATGAACCACCGCCCTTGCGGAGCTAGGACCTGACGGTGCAATTCGAAATTGTCAGGGGGTTGAGCAATGTTTGAAGCGGTGATTGTGGATGCAGTTCGCACGCCCATTGGTAGGCGGAAGGGGAGCTTGGCATTCACCCATCCGGTGGATCTGCTGGGGGATGTGCTCAAACAGTTATTGAATCGCAATGGGGTAGACCCTGTCTCAGTGGATGACGTTCTTGTGGGGTGTGTAGATCAGGTAGGAGACCAGGCTGCAAATGTGGGCCGCAACGCCTGGCTCTCGGCGGGACTTCCGGAAACAGTGCCTGCGGTGACATTGGATCGACAGTGCGGATCTAGCCTGCAGGCCTTACAGTTCGCTGCTCAGGGGGTGATGTCAGGGGCCTATGGCATGGTCATTGCCGCAGGGGTGGAGTCTATGACCCGTGTTCCCATGTTGAGCACCATTGGGTTTGCCGGAACGCCGATGACTGACGACTTACTGAATCGTTATCGTCTAGACCAGTGGAACCGGAAGTTTTTTGATCAGGCCTTGGGGGCGGAGATGATTGCCAAACAATGGGGGATGACCCGGGAAGACCTGGATAGATTTGGTTTACGCAGTCACCAATTGGCCCTTGCGGCTCGCCAGCAGGGGGTGCTTGAAAAGGAAATAATTTCTGTTCGGGCTCGGGTATCGGAGGGGTCAAAGGAAACTCGGCTCTTCACTGAGGATGAGGGGATTCGGCCAGAGACCACTTTGGAAAAGATGATGTCTTTGGCCCCTGCCTTCGCCGACTTGGAACTGATTACGGCAGGCAATGCTAGCCAAATTTCTGATGCCGCCAGTGCGGCCTTGGTGATGGAAAAGGGGGTCGCTGAACGTCTCGGGCTACGGCCCAGGGCGCGGTTTGTGGCTTTTTCGGTGGTAGGTGTGAATCCGGTAACCATGTTGACTGGTCCCATTCCCGCCACCAAGCGGGTGTTACAGCGGGCAGGGCTGAGTGTTGCGGATATAGACTTATTTGAGGTCAATGAGGCATTTGCCTCTGTGGTTTTGGCTTGGCAAAAGGAGATTGGAGCGGTCTGGGACCGGGTCAATGTCCACGGTGGAGCCATCGCCCTAGGCCATCCTCTGGGGGCGACAGGAACCCGCTTGACGGCCACCTTGCTCAACGCGTTGGAAACGCGCAACAAACGCTACGGTTTAATGGCGATTTGCGAGGGTGGCGGGATGGCGAATGCCGCCATTTTGGAACGCATGGAGAGCTGAGGAGGGAGGATGGACACTTGCGGCACTTGTATTTGACGACCGAACACGAGCTGTTTCGACGTTCCCTGCGCCGATTTCTGGAAAAAGAGGCTGTGCCCCAGTTTGACGGGTGGGAGCGCAATAGACGGATTCCGAAGGATTTTTGGATAAAAATGGGGGACAGAGGGTACCTGTGTCCGATGGTTCCAGAGGAGTTTGGCGGTGCGGAAGGGGACTTCGGGCACTCCGTGGTGGTCAACGAGGAACTGGAGCGGGTGGGGTCTGGCATGGTGGGCATTGGGCTACACAATGACATTGTGGTGCCCTACCTGGTGAGTTATGGCACCCAGGAGCAAAAAAGGCGTTGGTTACCCGGGTGCGTCCGCGGAGATATCATCACCGCGATTGCCATGACAGAACCGGGGGCTGGGTCGGATTTGGCGGCCATCCGAACGACAGCCATTCGGGATGGAGACGCCTATGTGCTCAATGGTCAAAAAACGTTTATCACCAATGGCATTCAGTCCAACTTGGTGGTGGTGGTGTGTAAAACGAACCCTCAGGCTAATCCACCTCACTTGGGCATCAGTTTATTGGTGGTGGAGGAGGGAACGCCTGGATTTACGCGCGGACGTCAATTGGAGAAGGTGGGTCAGCACAGTCAGGACACGGCGGAACTGTTTTTCGCGGATTGCCGGGTGCCAATTGTCAACTTGCTCGGAGAGGAGGGAGCAGGGTTTCGTTATCTGACGGAAAAGCTGCAACAGGAACGACTGTTGGTGGCCATTGCTGCCCAGGTGGCCATGGAAGAGTCGTTGCGCGTAACGATGGATTATGTACAACAACGTACGGCTTTTGGCAAACCCATCAGCAAGTTCCAGAACACTCGCTTCAAAATCGCGGAAATGGCCACCCAAGTGGCCGTGAGTCGCGTATTTTTAGATCAATTGATTGCCCAACACATGGCGGGAGAAGACATTGTGACACAGGTTTCCATGGCTAAGTGGTGGTCCACCGATGTGGCCAAACAGGTGATTGCGGAGTGTTTGCAGTTGCATGGCGGTTATGGCTACATGGAGGAGTACGAGATTGCCCGCCGTTACCGGGACATTGCCGTCATGTCCATTTACGCCGGGACCAATGAAATCATGAAAACAATTATTGCTAAAAATCTCGGATTGTAACTCATCCACGTGTCCGAAATTGACATGACCAGTCGGACAACCTCTTTAATAGAGGGTGTCCGACTGGAAAGTGAAGATTGTTTACTGGTAGTTTTGTCCCATGTCCTGGCGAATTTGACCCTGTACCATCTGGGGCTGTGTGCCAAACTGGGACAGAGTGTTTCCCTGCGGGCTTATACCCATGGCACTTTGCTGATTCATTATGCCACCCATGCCATAGCCCTGTTGTCCATTCAGGTCTTGCTGAATCTGACTCTGCACCATTTGCGGGTGGGTACCGTATTGACCTAAGGTACTTCCTCCCATACCGGGGGACGGGTTGCCACCTCCGACTCCTTGTCCTTGCCAATTGGTTCCATCTTGTTGAATCTGCTGACGAATTTGCTGTGGGTTGGACCCGAACTGCGCCAAGGTGCTGGCACCCGCACCAACGCCGTAATTGGAGTACTGAGGGGTGGGTCCGGTAAAGTTCATTCCGTAATTCTGCTGAACATATCCTTGTTGCGCATACCCTTGGCTGTTGTTTGGGACTTGCTGAATCTGGGCTTGAATGGTCTGGGGATTGCTGCCATACTGAGACAGCGTTGAAACTCCCGTGGGACCGGGTCCTGCGTAACCCCCTTGCTGAGGATATCCACTCATGGGCGATCCGTAGGTGCTGGTTTGAACCGTTTGTGGATTCACGCCGTTTTGTGCTGCCCACTGAGCGTGATAGGCGCGGGCAGACTGCAGGTCTTGCTGAATTTGTTGCTGAATTCCCTGGGGATGTGTGCCGAATTGGCTCAGTGTGGAGCCACCGTATCCGCCGCCCCCGACCAGCGCATTATTATAGGGGGCTCCGCCAGTGTAGCCTTGACTGTAGCCTTGGTTGAATCCCTGGCTGTACCCTTGGTTGTACCCCTGCAGGTCCTGCTGAATTTGGTTGCGAATGTCCTGAGGATTGGATGCGAATTGGGTTAAAGACCCATATCCCTGTGCCCCCATGGATTGTGCCGGATTGCCATTCATTCCATACATATTGGACTCATCAACTCCCGTGGATAAAATGTGCGACAGTGTCAGTATGCACGGGTCTGCCCTACATCATGCGTTCATCCTGTATAATGGATAACAATCGAGGAACTGGTCAAATGGGCAGTCCTCCATCAGGTCTGGAGTGTGGAGAGAGCGCAGATGGAACTGAAAAATAAGTCGGTTCGCCGTGTTGTGGTTAAAGTGGGTTCCAGCACCCTGACGAGTTCCGATGGAAGCTTGGCCCGGGACAATCTGGTCCGCCTTGTGAGTCAAATGGCTCATATCATCGACACGGTGGGGTGTCAGATGATTCTGGTTTCCTCTGGAGCGGTGGCAGCGGGCATGGGCCGTCTGGGGTGGAAGCGGGCGAGCATCACTCTACCGGAAAAGCAAGCCGCGGCGGCCGTGGGTCAGGGTTTATTGGTGGATGCCTACGAGCGGTTGTTTGCCGAACGAGGCCGAACGATTGCTCAATTGTTGTTGACCCGCTCCGATGTTGCCAACCGTAGGCGCTTTATTCACATGCGTAATACTCTGGAAACCCTGTTGCGTCACGGAATTGTGCCGGTGATTAACGAAAACGACACCGTGGCAGTGGACGAAATCCGCTTTGGGGACAATGATACCCTGGCCGCCTTGGTGGCATTGTCGGCAGACGCGGACTTGCTTGTGCTATTGACCGACATCGATGGCCTGTATACCGGAAATCCTCGTACCCATCCAGCGGCCACTCGCGTAGCGGATGTCTATGAAATTACCGAGGAACTGGAGGCCCTCGCAGGAGAAGCGGGATCTAACGTGGGGACGGGGGGGATGCGAACCAAGCTGCAGGCTGCTCGCATGGCGGTCAGTGCGGGGATTCGGGTGGTGATTGCCAGCTCGGACGATGACCAGGCTTTGGCCAAAGCGGTGGCCGGGGAATCAGTGGGAACGGTGTTTCACGCCTCATCCAGCGCGCTACCCCGCAAGAAGTTGTGGATTGCCCATGGGTCACGGGTACAAGGCCGAATTGTCATTGATTCAGGAGCCGTCGCGGCGGTGCAGGATGGGACAGGAAGTCTGCTGGTCCCTGGGGTGGCGGCTGTGGAAGGGCATTTCGGTGAGGGAGCCGTGGTGGAATTTATGGATGAACAAGGGACGCTGGTGGGTAAAGGGGTGGTCAGCCTGTCTGCGGCAGATCTGCGCCTGGTGTTGCAAGAGGAACATGCAGGACCCGGGTCTAATCACTTGCCGGCGTTGATTCACCGCAACGAAATGGTGGTGTGGAAAGCAGGCAGATTGGTGTGAGACACAAACATGGGAATGAGAGAAGTCATCAATCTTGGGGGGACATGGGGATGAGCGAGGACATGGAGGCGCAGGCAGACCTTCGTGGCGAATTGCTGGAGCAGGCAAAATTCGCGCAACGGGCTGCTCACGTTCTGGCGGTTGCAGGCACACAAGAAAAGAATCAGGGTCTACTGGCCATGGCACAGGCCTTGGTGGACCATCAGGAGGAAATTCTTGCGGCCAATGCGGATGATGTGGCAGCCGCATTGGGCAAAGGAGATGGGTCCGCCCGCGTGGACCGATTGCGGCTGACACAAGCGAGGTTGGAGGAGATGCGCAATGGTCTGCGCCAAGTGGCTAATCTACCTGATCCTGTTGGCGAGGTCACGGAGGCTTTTACTCGCCCCAATGGGCTGACGATAGCCAAGGTGCGCGTGCCCTTTGGGGTGGTGGGGATGGTTTATGAGGCGCGTCCGAATGTGACCGTGGATGCCGCTGGATTGGCTATTAAGACGGGCAACGCTGTCCTGTTGCGTGGGGGCCGGGAAGCGCTGGTCACTAATCGGGCCCTTGTGGAGGCCCTGCGGGAGGGTCTGAATACTATGGGACTGCCCCAGGACGGGGTGCAACTGATAGGTCGCACGGAACACGAATCGGTGGATGTGCTCATCCGTATGCGGGGGCTGGTGGACCTGGTCATTCCTCGGGGCGGTGCCGGACTTATTGCACGCGTGGTGGAAAATGCCACCGTGCCCGTAATTGAAACGGGTGTGGGCAACTGTCATGTATATGTAGATCAATCGGCAGATTTCTCTAAGGCCTGGGAGATTGTCCTCAATGCCAAGGCCCAGCGTCCATCCGTCTGTAATGCTATGGAGACCCTGCTGGTGCATCGGGATATAGCTCCACAATGGTTGCCGGAGATGGTTCGGAGGCTACTTGCGGCGGGGGTGGAGGTGCGGGCGTGTGAGACTTCTCGGGAAATTCTCAAGGGAACAGGGGACTCTGCTGAGGTAGACGCCAAAACTTTTTTATGGGAGAATGTGAAAAATGCGACAGAGTCAGACTATGCCACCGAATTTTTGGACCTGATTATTGCCGTGCGGGTGGTGGATTCCCTGACAGAGGCCATGGATCACATTCAACGTTATGGGACTCGCCATTCTGAGGCCATTGTTACAGAGGACTCGGAAGCTGCCGAAACATTTTTAACTCAGGTGGATGCGGCTGCAGTCTATCATAACGCCTCCACCCGCTTTACCGATGGTTTTGAATTCGGTTTTGGTGCAGAAATCGGCATTTCTACGCAAAAGCTCCATGCTCGGGGTCCCATGGGGTTACAGGAGCTAACGAGTTACAAGTACGTCGTGCGGGGCAACGGCCAAGTGCGGAAGTGAAGAGGGACCCCGTGGTTTGTGACGCCTTTTGCAGGGTTATCTGAAATCGCCGCAAAACCCAGTGCTGGACGAACTCATTTTTTGTTGTCACAGACGCATAGGGTGCGTTTGGTTTTTGAATCCATCAAGGTGAAAGCGAATTTACGATTCGGTTGTTCAGGGTATTTCTTGAACAGAGCACATTGTGGGCTCTGTAAATAGATTGGTCAATCTATTTAATTCAACTATTTAATTCAACTTTCGACGATTAGACAAGCTTTGATTGCGCCGGGAGGACGCGGCTTATTTCGTCTCGTCCTGGGGACACTGGAGCAAGCGTAGCAATTGGTCCACCAGAGTCTGTTTTGTCCAAGGCAAGTGATTTTCAATTTCCCATCGAGTCACCAAGGCGTATAACGTTCCGAGAAAAGACTGACCGACCAACTCAGAATCGAGATGACCACAAATTTTTCCTTGTTGTTGAGCGCGATTGATGAGACGGGTGATGTGATTGGAAGTGACCAAGGTGACTTGTTCGTGCAAAATTTGACGGACTGCTTCATTTGCAGATGAATTACCAATCAACTGGAACAAGACCTGACGTTCCAGAGGGTCCGCATAAGCATCCAAATACGCATGAGCAATCTCTTTGAGTTGCTCCAGAGGGTCTCCACGTAGCTGCGATGTCGCTAGGTGATGAATGTGAGCGAAGGGGGTGGCCGCAGTTACAACCTCCATAAACAGCTCTTCTTTATCCTTAAAATACCAAAAGACTAAGCTGGGTGAGGTAATGCCTGCTGCTTTGGCAACATCTTTGATGGTGGCTCGAAATCCCTTTTGTGCAAAGGCGACACGCGCTCCCTGAACGATGCTGTTTCTTGTGGGCTTCATGGCGGATTCACCTTTCTTCTCGTCAGCAAGCTAGACAACTGTTTTGGACCCATTCAGTTTAGTCTTATTAGCTTGATTGGTCAATCTATCTTTTACTCGAATCTATAGACGCAATATTTTCTATTCATCCGAATTGTGTTCTCGTCTTTCATGGTTTGAGATTAGCGACGAATTCATCATCAGCCCACTGTGAGTTACCCAAGCAAAT
>DAHWFY010000051.1 GCA_027336365.1 Bacillota bacterium
AAGGCCTGGTGAAATGCTCGCATGTTGTCCCGCAGCAGTTGCTCGTCGTACACCATCAAAGGGGTCCCAAATCGCTCCGCCAGCACTTGGGCAGGAATCCCTCCCAACCACAGTTGACCCTTTGCATCAATCTCTAGAGTTCCCCACAGGTGCCTGGGCCCCAGATCCGTACCATGTACACCCGCCATTGGCTGTGTGCTTTCCCGCAGAGAATCTGCCTCCTGAGCCATTCCCATGGTCTCCACTCCTGACACATCAAAATTCTCTCTTTGCCGACGTAGATGAGCCTTGCGACACGCCTCTCTCGTTTGGCTTGTGTCTCTACTTTATCGCGCTAAAGAGGGAATGACAACCGCAGGTTCATGGGAATTCCCCACAACCCTGTAATCCGCTACAATGAAGAAGAAATCGAATTGGCAGCCTTGTTGCGTGCGTTCTCAAGGTCCCAGGTGGAATTTGACGGACACGCGCTCACCCAGAAAGGATGGCCTGCAATGACCCCCACCCTATCCACACGCCTGCAACCTTTGTCCATCAGTGTTTTTAGCGAACTGAACCGACGCAAACGAGAGCTTTTAGAGCAAGGCCAAACCTTCATTGACCTGAGCATTGGTAGCCCAGACCTGCCGCCACCCGCCAAGGTGAGGAAGGCACTCAGCGAGGCTGTGCAGGAACCCGAGCACTACGGGTACGGAATGCATGGACAACCGACCTTCCACCAAGCGGTGGCAGAATTTTACGCCTCCCGATACGGCGTCACCCTCTCCCCACAAACTGAGGTTCTGCAGTTGATGGGTTCCCAGGATGGCCTGGGCCACTTGGCTATGGCCTTACTCAATCCTGGCGATATCGTTCTTGTACCCGACCCAGGATATCCCATTTACAGTGCCAGCGTCGTGATTGCAGGTGGCGAACTGTATCCTATGCCGCTACGGGAAGAAAATCGCTTTTTGCCGAATTTGGACGAAATCCCCCAGGAAATTGCGCACCGTGCGAAAATGATGATACTAAATTATCCAAGCAACCCCGTTACTGCGCTGGCGGATACCCAATTTTTCGCCCAAGTGGTGCAGTTTGCACAACGGTATGACATCCTCGTGGTTCATGACTTCGCTTATTCAGAATTGGTGTTTGATGGCCTGCGACCCCTCAGTTTCTTGTCCGTTCCGGGCGCCCGGGAGGTGGGTATTGAGTTTAACTCCCTATCTAAAACCTTCAACATGGCAGGTTGTCGAATCGGCTATGCCGTGGGCAAAAAGGAACTGCTGGACCCCCTGGCACTGCTCAAGTCCCATTTGGACTATGGGCTGTTTTTGCCCATTCAGCGGGCCGCCGAGGTGGCTCTAACGACAGATCTTTCCCTGCTGGCGGACCAAGTTCACGTTTACGAACGCCGTCGCGACACCCTGGTGAACGCGTTGGCCCAGCACGGTTGGACCGTTAATCCACCGAAGGCCACCATGTTCATCTGGGCAAGGCTACCCAATGGCCACTCTTCCCAGAAATTTGCTCTCGACCTCATGGAAGAGGCTGGCGTAGTCGTCACTCCAGGATATGCATTCGGACCCCAGGGAGAAAACCATGTGCGTATTGCCCTGGTGCAACCGGAGGCGGTATTGGCAGAAGCCGGGCAACGTATGGGAGACCATTTACGACGCCGAGGGTAACCCCCTCTATCTGGCTAATTTTAACTTGAACGATTGTGAAGTGAATCACCCCTTTTCGTTAAGGTTTGAGCGGAGTGATTGCGTGTCCTTGACAACTGCCAGAGTCGTCGCAATAATAGCCAACAATAAGGTATCTAGCAGAAGATATTCAGCAGAAAATATCTAGCAAAAAGGTATTAAGAGGTTGTCCAAAAAGGGGTCAGAACTCCCCGGCGCATTCCTTCGTCGCCAAAAGCGCTCCCACCGCGACTCAAATTACACTAAATAATGGCAAAATCAGACCGCCGTACACGAAAGCAGCCAGAATTACAAAAACCGGATGGACCTTGCGAAACTTCAACAACCACACCGAGAGCACAACAATTATCAAAGCCTGGAACCACCCCAAACGGGCCACAGAAGAATGCAGCAATTCAAGCGCTAATATGGCTAACATCACGGCAATCACGGGCTGAATCAGCAGCGTCATACCCTTGACAATTCTTGAATTGCGAAACCGGGCCACCACTTGCAATAATAAAATGATGCCCACGGCCGAAGGTAAAATGGTTGCAGCAAGGGCCAACAGCGCTCCTATCCAGCCATCCACACTGTAGCCAATAATCCCCGCAGTCTTCGTCGCAATGGGCCCAGGCAGGGTATTCCCCACCGCCAAAATATTGGCAAACTGTGGATTGGTTAACCAGTGATAATGTGTGACCACCTGGTCCTGGATTAGCGGAATGGTGGATGGACCCCCGCCATAGCCCAATAGGTTTGCCACCAAAAATCCCCAAAATACTTGCCACGCCGTCAAGTTCCCCCTGCCCCCTTGCCCTTATCCAGACGTTTGCGAATTCCGTCCAAGGCGAAATAATGGGCTGCCCCGTATGCTAAGAAGCCAATCACGACAAAGGGAGCAGGAGTGTGAAGTACCTGCAAAAACAGCAGTGCTAGAGCGACAAATCCCGCCGCCGCCCAGAACCCCAGACCCCGCCAAGCCTTCTCCACAAACTCGTACGCCATAATCGCCAGCAGAGCCACAATCACAGGCTCTACCGCCGCCACCATGCCCCGAACAGCAGGTGACTGCTGCAGAAAATTGAGTGCTCCCATCAGTACCATCGCACCCAAAGTGGTGGGAGCAATGTGGGCTACCACCCCCACCACCGCTCCCAGGAACCCTTTTTGCTGGTAGCCTAAGTACGCGGACAACTTGGTGCCAATCGGTCCAGGCAAGGCATTGGAGATGGCGACCACTTGACCATATTCTTCATCGCTCATCCAATGGAATCGCTGTACAGCTTCAGCTCGCAGAAGTGGAATAACGGCAGCTCCGCCACCATAGGAACTCAGTCCCGCCCGCACCATGGCAACTACCAGTTGTCCATATCCCCCTTGTTTCACCAGACGGCCACCGTCCCGTCGGTGCGAGGCTCGGTAGCCCCTGCCAGCACCCCGGATGGCAAGCGACAAATCACCTGACCCCTACCGAACCCTCCACTATCATTGGCGACTTCCAATTGGTGACCGCGGGCCGCCAGACTTTGGGCAATGTGTTCCGGAAATTGCCTTTCCACCGATACGCGCCGTCCCTCCAGCCACTGCCATCGAGGCGCATCCAAAGCCGCCTGGGGATTGAGGTGAAAATCCACCAGATTCATCACCACTTGCACGTGACCCTGGGGTTGCATGTATCCACCCATGACACCAAAAGGTCCCACGGGCTGATTGCCTTGCGACAGGAAACCCGGAATAATGGTGTGATAAGTCCGTTTGCCAGGAGCCAACACGTTGACATCCGATGGATTGAGAGAGAAAGTGTAACCCCTGTTCTGCAAGGAGATGCCTGTGCCGGGCACCACCAGACCAGAACCAAAACCCATATAGTTACTCTGGATATAGGACACCATGTTTCCCTCACCGTCTGCGGTCGCTAAATACACCGTGCCCCCCTCCGGAGGTCGTCCAGACGCAGGTTCACCAGCACGCTCGCCAATTCGCTGCCTGCGCAAGGCTGCATACGAAGGAGACAACAGGTCTTCCATCTTGACACTCATATTCCGCGCGTCTGTAATGTATTGCCGACCGTCTGCAAAGGCCAACTTCATGGCCTCCAGTTGACGGTGATAGGTTTCCACGTTGTCCTTTTCTACAAACTCGAATCCCTGCAGGATTTGTAAGGCCATCAGCGCCACAATGCCCTGTCCATTAGGGGGAATCTCCCAAACATCGTAACCACGATACCGAATTGAGACGGGTTCCACCCACTGAGGAGTAAATGCCGCCAGATCCTGTTTGCTCATGTACCCTCCTGTGGAGGCAGCGAAACGGACGATGCGGTCGGCCAAATCCCCTTGGTAAAAGTCTTGTCCCTGACTGTCGGCAATGGCCTTCAACGTGGCAGCATGGGCAGGTGACTTCCACAATTCCCCAACCGTTGGAGCCACTCCCCCTGGAGCAAAGGTGTCAAACCAGTAGGAAAACTCCTCTCCATGTAGTTCGCGGGCATACATTTGTGCAGCCTTATGCCAGAAATGGGAGGTTACAGGAGACACTGGATGGCCATCTCGAGCCAGGGCAATGGCTGAATCCAACGCCGTAGTCAAGTTCACTCTGCCAAATCGACGAGACAGTTCCGCCCACGCCGCTGGAACCCCTGGAACAGTCACGGGCGCCCAGCCAAAACGAGGTACCGCTGGGTGGCCAGCCTCCCGCAACTTGTCAGCAGACAACGCCATGGGCGCTGGACCGCTGGAGTTCAGTCCGTAGAGACGGCCTTGATTCCAAACCAGGGTGAACGCATCCCCGCCAATCCCGTTGGAGGTTGGTTCCACCACTGTCAATGCGGCCGCCGTCGCCACCGCAGCATCTACCGCGTTGCCGCCCTTTTGCAATACCTCCAGCCCCGCTTGTGCAGCCAGTGGATGAGAAGTGGCCACCATACCGCGTGCCCCATACACCACCATGCGTCGAGAAGCGTACGGGTAATACAAAGAATTGAATTCCACCAGTTGTCTCAACCTCCTCAACTCATCGTCTAACTCCCATTCATACAAATTAAGAACGGGCAAAGGCAATCACTTTTGACTTAGGGATGGCGCCGACAGAGCGGTCAACCTCCACCCCGCCTTTGACCAACACCAGAGTGGGGATACCCACCACCATGAACTGACGGGCGAGGTCCGGGGTGTAATCCACGTCCACGTAATAAAAATCCACATTGGCAACCTCACTTGCCACCTCCGAGACCACCGGTCCCAGTTGGCGACACATTGGTCACCCATCGGCACTGAATTGCAATACGATGGGTTTCGTCCCATTTTGCACAATTTGCCCATAGTCTTGCGCCGAAATTGTCGTTAACACCGCGCTTGCCCCCCAGCCTTATCATACTGATACCCGCCCTAAAACCAAAGAGGTTTGAAAATGATAAAGCTGCCGAATATTCTCGGGAAAATAACCCCGGCCCTGGTTCGGCAGCAACTCACCGCTAGCAAACAAATCACGTTTTTTCATATTCGCCTCTCACTTTAGGTGATGCCACGCGTTCCAGTCCGATTTCCGACAAAGCACGACAAATGGTCAGAATTTGCCATATGAGGTTGTCCGGAAAGGGGTCAGAATTCCCCGACGCATTGCCGCGTCGTCGCCCAAAATGCTCCTTCACGTACCGAAAACGTACGCTCACTGCGCATTTTGGGCTGGCCTCCTCGCACTACTTGGGTCTGACCAGACCCCTTTCCGGACACGCACGATGTGGGTGACAGCCTGGGAGACAACCTCAGCCACCTTTCCTCTAATCACCAAACGCGCCCACTTGTCACAATAAGTCGGTTCCAAATTCACAATCACCAGTTGAACACGCGTCTGTTCAATGGCAAAATGGGGCAACTCCGCCACCGGATCCACCGTCAAGGAAGTCCCTAAGACCAGCATCAGGTCTGCTTTGGCAATAGCCAACTGAGCCCGCCCGTAGTGACGGACATCCTGACCAAACAGTACCGTATCTGGATCGAGAACGTGTCCACACAGTGCTCCCTTTTGATTCTCCCAGGTGCAACGAGGAACATCCGTTGCAAGAATGTGGTCTAGAACATAAGGGGTGTGACAGACGGGACACTTGGCTTTGCCCAAGTTGCCGTGAAGTTCAAATACCTGAGTATTCCCTGCCACCCCATGTAAGCCATCCACATTTTGAGTAAACACTTGAATCCGCTTTCCCATTCCCTCCAATTTGGCCAAAGCCAAGTGTCCGGAATTAGGCTGAGCCTGCAAGTATTCAGGACGCAGAAAAACGTGCTTAAACTTTGGCCAAAATCTTTCTGGGAAATAGCGCAAGTAGTTTAGGGACATGGCCTGCATCAGTTCATCATCTTGCCACAACCCAGAGTCGGAACGAAAATCGGGAATCCCCGATTCCGTGCTCATGCCCGCGCCTGTAAGCACCACAATATTTTCACTGTTTTGCAGTAAACCGGCCAGTTCCTCAATGACCTCGTCGCGGACCGGAGCTTCGCTGAACATCCTGGTAGCCTCCGCTTCTCCAAAGGGCTGTCGCTGCTTCCCCTGTATCAGAAAAATACCACAAACCTGACGGATAGCCAATATGTACGGGTTTCATTTGGACCTTTCTGACATGGTCATAATAAGTCTACAATGAAAGTAAACTATTGCACAGGTTGTCTAGCACCTTTCCTTTACCAACCCCATTTTTACTGTTCCAATCCAGGGGACAGCGGGCGTTTAGGCCCCACAACCAGTGCGCAGGAGGTCGAACCGCGATATGGCTCGTGTAATTTTGCGGGATGGGAAAATTGCAGAGCTGCGGGTTGTGCACAATGGTGACGAAGACGCAGCAAAACTGCAGCAACTATTTGCCAGCGCCTCGAAAGACAGCCTCTATCTGAGGTTTTTTCATGCTGTGCGAGAAGTGGACCCAAAGGTGTTAGAAGACATGCTTGCAGGCGATGGAGAGAACCGCCTGTCTTTAATGTGCGTCTGGTCAGACAGAGTCCTCGGCGTAGGCAATTACATGCGTACCGGGGAGGACGTGGCGGAAGTTTCTTTTTTTGTCAGAGATGACGTGCAGGGTAAAGGAGTGGGCAGTCTGCTTCTGGAACATCTAGCCCAGGCTGCCTGGCGTTACGGATTCAGACGCTTTGAAGCCCAGGTACTGTACGAAAATAATAAAATGTTGCAGGTATTTGCCGCCAGCGGCTATGAAGTTCGACGCACACTGAAGTCTGGTGTGGTCTACTTAAATTTACCACTGATTCAAACTGAGCGCAGTCGCGCACTTCAGGAAACTCGAGAAAAGCTGGCAACCGCCGCTTCCCTGATGCCCTTTTTTCAGCCACGAACAGTTGCCGTCATTGGCGCCTCAAGAGACCCCGGCCGTTTGGGTCATCTACTATTGAGGCATATTCTTGAGGGTCACTTCCAAGGGACCGTCTACCCCGTCAACCCCGGTGCCACCGCCGTAGCGGCGGTGCGCAGCTACCCCTCTGTGGCGGATATCCCCGAGTCTGTAGACCTAGCGATTATCGCCGTGCCTGCTCAGCAGGTGCCAGAGGTGGTTGAAGCGTGCGTCCAGGCTCAAGTGCGCGGTGTCATGGTTATTTCCGCCGGTTTCTCGGAAACCGGTGAGGAGGGACGGCGAGTAGAGCAAAAACTGGCCGAACGTCTACGGGGTGTGGGATGTCGATTGATAGGTCCAAACTCCTTGGGAATTCTCACCACAGACTCAGAAGTGTCTCTAAACGCCAGTTTTGCCCCTCACCTACCCACTCAACGAGGAGTTGCCATTGCCTCTCAGTCTGGTGCCCTGGGGGTGGCCATTCTGGAATACGCTCAACAACTGAGCTTAGGCATCTCCAGTTTTGTCAGTGTAGGCAACAAGGCCGACGTGTCATCCAATGACCTGTTACAGTTTTGGGAGGATGACCTAGGTACAGATATCATAGTTCTCTATCTGGAGTCTTTTGGAAATCCAAGAAAATTTTCTAATATTACGCGCCGAATTACCCGTCACAAACCGGTGTTGGCAGTGAAATCGGCCCGCACCTCTGGCGGTGCCAGCGTGTCCAACTTTCCCTTACTCAACGTGGGCAGCGCCGATGCGGTGGTGGAGGCCCTATTTCAACAGACCGGCATCATACGTCTGGACACTCTGCAGGAGTTGTTTGATGTCGCTGCCTTACTGTCTTGCCAGCCGCTGCCCAAAGGCGATAATGTGGCCATCGTGACAAACACTGGTGGCGGGGCCGTCATCACCGTGGACGCCCTTTTGCGTGAAGGCATGAAGTTTGTTCATCCAGTGGTGGACTTGGGTTTCGAGACACTGGCTGAAGGATACAAACAGGTCCTGCCACAAGTCCTCCGAGATCCCAATGTGGATGCAGTGGTGGTTTTGTACGCTGAGGTGGGTGTGTATGAAGAAAACGGGGTACAGGCAGCCATTGCGGATGCCGTAGAAGAGGTGAGCGGCGAACCGGGATTGGATCCAAAACCTGTGGTAGCCAACTTTCTCATGAAAGGAGACTACCGCGTTCGCTACATTTCCACTCAGTCTGGGAGAATTCCGGTATATCCCTTTCCGGAACAGGCAGCCCATGCCCTGGGCAAAGTAGGAGCTTATGCTCGCTACCGCCGCTCCCCTGCGGGCCGCATGCCCGACATATCCCATGTAGACACAGACTCGGCCCGAGGCGCCGTGCGAAAGTCTATGGAAAGACACGCATTGTCTCCTGATCAAACCCTGGCAGAACAAATCGGCAGTGGAGCGGCAAGCATGAGGCACCGCGCTGTGACTGTCCCCCTGGCCAGCGCTTGTGTCGTTGAAGTTCTAAGAGCAGTAGGCATTCACTTCAATCCTCAGATCAATCCCGCAGACGGTTCTGGATTGACCTGGCTGCGCTTGTCTATGACTCATGATCCGCTGTTTGGTCCTGTCCTGCGGGCTGTCCGTTTAGCGAGCACCCCTTTTAATCACGATGCTCCCCATGGAGAGCTGAAAGCTGTTCATCGACTGTTCCCATTGACGGATCTGGATACCGAATCGGCCATGAGCGATTTGTTGCCAGATTTGTTGAACGCGATGGAATCCTCGGCTCGAGCCGACTTAAAAGAGATTTTTCTGCGAATGTCTGCTCTCATAGACCAGGTTCCAGAAATTGTGCAAATGGATGACTTGACCCTGCAGGTGCGAGTCGACAGTGTGCGGGTTTTTGCCTGTCGTATGCACGCCGAGGGATGATTTGGTGGGCTGCGACGGAACTAAGCCGAATTTTATACGGTGCTGCCACCCCACAGAGAGGAAACACCCACATGGTTGATGGCCGTCAGGCCATGAAAGTTTCGGACAATTTTTCAGAAGACCTTTTTTTCCTCTTGAAACCCCTTGAGCAATTCCACCGCCTCACGAAAACGGATGGCATGGATCACTTCCCTTTCCCGTAAAAATCGCAGTCCGTCCTGGATATCCACGTCATCTGTCATGTCAATCAGCCACTGGTATGTCGCACGGGCCTTCTCCTCAGCGGCAATGTCTTCGTATAAATTGGCAATTGGATCCCCCTTGGCTGTCACATACGTGACAGTAAAGGGATTACCTGCTGCATTATGGTAGTACAAGTCAAACCCATGGTCAGCCAGGTGACCCCCCAGTCCGGCAACCTCCATTTGCTCCACCGTAGCATCTTTTGTCAACTTATAGACCATGGTAGCAATCATCTCCAAGTGAGCAAACTCCTCGGTGCCAATATCGGTCAACAATCCTATGATCTTGTCCGGAATGGTGAAGCGTTGATTCAAGTAACGCAGAGCTGCGGCCAGTTCCCCATCCGCTCCGCCATACTGTTCGATGAGGGACTTTGCCAGTCTGGGATCACACTTGCTTACCTTCACTGGATATTCAAGCTTTTTCTCATAGATCCACGTGATGGACCGCCTCCCCTCACATTCGATGTTGTCAAGAGTGTGTCAGGTACTGAACGATTAGACCTCACACCTGCCAAGGCCAAGGGGTTTCTGCCCAAGGCCAACCAGCAGTTGTGGGGCTGTGGGCATACTCTAGTAAGGGACCAAAATGTGTTTCAAATTGCTGCACCAATCCCTGTCTACGCAGGTGAAACTGTTGTACTTGGGCCAAGGAATGAGGGTCATCTGGATGAGTATCCAAATACAGCGATAGTTCCAAGAGAACGAAATCGACGGTCTGCAACTCCTCAAGAACGCGGTAGTATTCCTTGGGCATCACCGAACTCAACGCCGTCCACCTCCGCGACCACCGTATTCATAGGGACTGTACAGTTCAGGCCACAGCGTTCCTCGTTTCAGAGCTTCCCGAGGAGCAAACTGGCGCAGACCTCTGGGCTGAAAAACCACGTATTGATTCGGTGGAACAATGTATGCCTTGGGTCTTGGGGGACAGGGATCCAAAGGACTGGAGTACGGCGTGTAAGTGCGCCATTGAGAATCCACAGACGAACCCTCCTCTCGCCTTAGAAACTGCGTCGATTACAGTTTCCTATCCTCAGCCTATGCAAAAAAAAGCGGAGGCAGAATTGTCTGCTCCGTCAAACTCAGCGCTTATGATGCGTACCCCACAAAAGTTAATGCAACAACAAAGCCACCACAAAACCGACCACGCACCCACCCAATACCTCCGAGGGTTTATGTCCCACATGTTCATCCAAGATGGGCCAATCCACCAGAAACCAAGGCACCTTGACCACTGGGAGAGGGTGTATCTGCTGCACAATCCGCTCTCGCTCCATCCGTCCTTGCTCAGTCTGCTGCAAAACCTTTAAGTCATTCACAAGTCGATTCAAAACGGCAGCGTGGCGCCCAGTCTGCCAACGCACACCCGCTGCATCGTACATGACAATGATAGCCACAAACACAGCAATGGCAACCACCGGGTCTTGTCCCCCTTGTCGCAGCCACAACTCCGTCACCAGAGCCGTCACCAGAGCTGTGTGAGAACTGGGCATACCCCCAGGTTGACGCATTCGCTGCCAATCCATTCGTCTCAGATGCAGCATAATCAAAACGGGTTTGAGTATCTGCGCCGCAACCATGGCCACCAAAGGAGCAATCCACACATATGCATTCACCGTCGGTTCGAGAAAACCCATTACCGTTTCATCTCCTGGCGATACGCCTCATACAACAGAATGGACCCAGCTACCGCCGCGTTCAAGCTCTCCGTCTCCGACGCCATAGGAATCCGCAAACGACCGTGTGCCAAGGATAAAACCCCAGGGCTGACGCCATTACCCTCATTGCCAATAACCAACAGTACAGGGCCGGTCAACACGGCTTCACTGCACAAACTCGCCCCCGCAGCATCGGCCACCCAAACCTCTCCTTGCGGCCACTGTCGGTGCCAGGCATTCACATACTCGGTGCTGGTCTTTCCACTGTGCACCTGCAAACGGAACAATCCCCCCATGGATGCACGCACCGCCTTTTGCCCATACGGATCTGCCGTGCCTTGCCCACAAAACACCCGCTTCAAGGCAAAAGCATCGGCACTGCGCAATAAAGTACCCACATTGCCCGGGTCTTGCACTCCGTCCAGCAACAGCGCTCGTCCGCCCATTTCCGCATCATAACCCCAGGATGGTTGAATAGCCCGAGTCTCCTCCCCATCATCCAACCCGATGGCCGGTGACGAAGGAATGCCAGCCACGGCGATAACACCTTGGGAAGTCACTGTGTCAGACACGGCAGCAAAGGCTCTGGCCGACAGATGATACATCGGCACCTGCCGCAACCCAGCCAAATCCGCTAAAGCGGCAAATGAGCCCCCGTCCGCATCTCTGTCGATGAGGAAAGCGAGAGCATGGACTTGCAACGAAGATTGCAACAGTTCTTTCACTAAACGTACGCCTTCCACGAGAAAAGACGCCTGTTCTTTTCTTCCTTTCTTAGATTGTAGGGCGGCCCACCTGCGGATCCAAGGATTTTTTTCGGATTCAATCCACACACTTACTGCCCTCCATGAAATTCCTCCGTCCGACGGAAAATCCCGGCCAAAGAGCCGGGATTCTGTGCCCCGGCTTGACCGGGAGCCGGGAGGTTAGGCCTCCAGTTTCGTTTTGGCAACTTCCGTCAAAGCCGTGAACGCCTGTCGATCTACCACCGCCAAATCGGCCAGCATTTTGCGGTTCACTTCCACTCCGGCAAGCTTCAACCCGTGCATAAAGTGGCTGTAAGACATGCCGTTTAAGCGAGCTGCGGCATTAATCCGCTGAATCCACAGACGACGAAACTCCCGCTTACGTACCCGCCGATCTCGATAGGCATACATCCAAGACTTCATGACCTGCTGCTTAGCAGTTCGGAACAAGCGATGTTTTGACCCTCGATACCCACGTGCCAGCTTCAGAATTTTTTTGTGTTTCCGCCTTGTCACCATACCGCCCTTGACTCGTGCCATGATATTTTCCTCCTAAATATTAACTCTCGGATAAATCTACCGTAAACTTCTCCAGACATTTACAGCCCCAAGAGATCATCGGTTTCACCAATTTATTTCATGTACACCAGCATTTGTTTGATCCGCCGTTCATCGCTCCGAGACACCATTGTCGTTCCCCGCAATTGACGCTTGCGCTTGGGAGACTTGGCCTCGGCCTTGTGATAAGCAGATGCGTGAGACCGCTTCAGTTTTCCGGACGCAGTCCGCTTCACACGCTTGGACAATCCGCTGTGGGTCTTCATTTTCGGCATTAAAAGGTCCTCCATTTCTACTGTGTTCCTACACGACAGCCGACGCCCCCGAATCCGGCACCGTCCAACAACCATAACAAGGTTTTCTCAGAGCTTTATGAGGTTGCCTGTTTGGGAGCTAAGATCATGATCATGTGACGTCCTTCCAAGCGTGGCATTCTTTCTACCACCGCTTGCTCTGCGGCTGCCTGAGCAAGTTTTGTCAAAAGCTGCTGACCAATGGAGGAATGGGTAATTTCCCGTCCGCGAAAACGGACCGTAACTTTTACCTTGTCTCCTTCGCCAAGAAACTTCTGCACATTTTTCAGTTTCACCTGAAAGTCGTGATCCTCAATGTTGGGCGTCATCCTTACCTCTTTGAGTAGAGAAACCCGTTGATTTTTCCGAGTTTCTTTTTCCTTCTTACTTTGCTCATACTTAAACTTGCCATAGTCCATAATTCGGCACACTGGTGGTTTCGCCGTCGGCGCCACATTCACCAGATCCGAATTTCGTTCCTCAGCAGCCCTCCGTGCATCACGGATGTTCATGATCCCCAGTTGATTGCCCTCATCATCAATCACCCGGACCTCGCGAGCACGAATTCCATCGTTGACTTGGAAATCTTCTTTGCTAATAAGTTGCCACCCCCAATAAAAAGGCGCGATTGCAGAGAATCGCGCCTCGTGAACCTGTTGGAATCACCGAACCCAGGTCTATCCCATACTTCTGAAGGTCTGCTGCTCAGACCTCCCTGCACGCCTCATCACGGCACCGACTCTTCAGGAGTCAACATTCCTCAGGTCCAAAAACTCCTGGCCCTGCTATGTGCCCGCACTGGTGTACTTTCAGCATGGAACCCGTCGGCTTCCGCCCACAAGGTGAGAAGCTCCTCGCTTCTACTTGACTTTCTCGCATACACGAACATTGTAACCGAATCACAGGGTTGCCGTCAACGGGCCGATACCAGAAGCGCCCGTGTGCGCACTTGCTCTGACACCAGCGTCAGGAATCCCTCCAGACTCATTTGCCCCATGTCACCTTGGCCGTACTTGCGCACACTGACCCCACCCGAGTCCCTTTCCTTACCTCCCACCACGAGAGTAAAGGGAACCTTGCCCACTTGGGCTTCCCGAATTTTGTACCCGATTTTTTCGGGACGGCCGTCCACTTCCACCCGAAATCCGGCTTCCCGCAACTTGGCCGCAACCTCGCGTCCATAGCTGAGAAATTCCTCCGCAACCGTTGCCACGCGAACCTGTACAGGGGCAAGCCAGACCGGAAATGCCCCCTTATACTGTTCCAATAGAAAGGCGACAAACCGTTCCATGGTGCTCACCACGCCACGGTGAATCACCACAGGTCGATGTGCCTTTCCATCTTCCCCGATGTACTCCATCTCAAACTGGTTGGGCAGATGAAAATCCAATTGAACCGTGGACAGGGTCTCATCCTTGCCGAGGGCCGTGCGCACCTGCACATCCAATTTCGGGCCATAAAAGGCCGCTTCCCCTGGTGCCTCCACATAGTCCAATCCGAGTTCATCCATGGCCTGACGCAACATGGGCTCCGCCTTATTCCACATCTCGTCGTTTTGCACGTATTTCTGAGTATCGAAAGGATCCCGATAAGACAGGCGATGAGAGTAGTCTGTAATGCCAAAGTCTTTATATACCCGCTCAATTAACTTGACCACCCTGGTAAACTCCTCTTGAATCTGGTCTGGCCGGAGAAAAATATGAGCATCGTTCAACGTCATAGCCCGTACCCGCTGCAACCCCGCTAGAGTTCCGGACATTTCATAACGGTACATGGTGCCCAGTTCAGCAATGCGTAAGGGTAAGTCCCGATAACTGCGCATCTCTGCCTTGTAGACCATCATGTGATGGGGACAATTCATCGGTCGCAACACCAACTGCTCATTGTCCATTTCCATGAGTGGAAACATGTCTTCATGATAGTGTTCCCAGTGTCCTGAAGTCTTGTACAACTCCACGTTGGCCAAGTGGGGCGTGTACACGTGATGGTAACCTAAGCTCTCTTCCAAGTCCACGATGTAACGCTCAATCTGCCGTCTCACCTTGGCGCCGTTGGGCAACCACAAGGGCAGTCCCTGACCCACTTCCTTGGAGAGCATGAAAATCCCCAATTCTTTGCCCAACTTCCGATGATCCCGTTCCTTGGCCTCTTCCAGGAAATGTAGATGTGCTTCCAACTGCGCCGGTTTGGCAAAAGCCACCGCATAGATGCGGGTCAACATTTCTCGATTGGAGTCTCCTCGCCAGTAGGCACCAGCTAGGGACATAAGCTTGAACACCTTAATCCGACCCGTGGAGGGAAGATGAGGTCCCCGACACAAGTCGACAAACTCCCCTTGCCGATAAATCGTTAATGGTGTGTCCTCTGGCAAGTCTGCAATGATTTCCACCTTAAAACGGTCTTGGCGTTCTTGGAACAGAGATAAAGCTTCGTCTCGGGAGATCTCCTCTCGGATTACCGGATAGTCGGCGGCAATCACTTTTTTCATCTCCGCTTCGATGGCTGGCAAATTTTCAGCAGTAAAGTCGTGATCCGCAAAGTCATAGTAGAATCCATTTTCAATCACCGGACCAATGGCAAACTTGGTGCCCGGGTACAAACGAGACACAGCCTGCGCCATCACGTGGGCGCAGGTGTGACGCATGGCATCGACTCCCTCTGCATCCGCCAGAGTGAGAATTTCCACCCGACAGTCCTGCTGCAATAAGGTGGCCAAGTCAACCACCCTCCCATCCACCTTCGCCACAACGGCGTCCCGTGCCAGCCGCGGGCCAATGGCCGCTATCAACTCCTTGATGCTCGTCCCTTGAGCCACCTGCCGAACCGAACCATCTTTGAGTGTCACCTTTGTCATGGTCATGCCTGCAACTCCCCTTCTTTTCTAAACAGTTACACAAGCCCTTAGAGAACGCCAAAATATAAAAAAGCTCTCGTCCGCAAAGGGACGAGAGCGTAACTCCCGTGGTTCCACCCAGATTTGACGAGCAACCATGAACGGTCACTCATCCTCTTGCGCGTATAACGTCCGCCCCGGTTTGCGTTTCCGAAACCTTTGCCCCATGAGAGAGGTCCCATTCCCGCAACGGCTTGGAAAGTGGTGTCCTGCTGTCCACCCTGGGAACCCTTGCAGCCACGGGGGCCCCTCTCTGAAATGGATGCATCAGCCGGTACGTCTTTCCGCATTGCTTTGTGGTTCAATATACGCAATGATCCACTGCAAGTCAAGTTCCCATTCTATAAGAGGTTGCCAGAAAGGAGTCAGATCTTCCCGGTGCATGCCCTCGTCGTCTCCTAAAATGCTCCTTCACATACCGATTACGTACAGCACGGGGCTCACGCCGATCTAAGCGCTTCCCACCACTGGGGAGCAGACCCTGTGCGCATTTTGGACTGGCCTCCTCACACTGCTTGGGTCTGTCCTAATCACTCTCCAGACACGCACTATTTATGTATGAAGTTCTCTGAAATTGCATCTTCCAGCTGTCACTGCTCGTTATGGCCCGTGAAAGTAACATGGCGTCACAATCCCCCTTCCAAGTCCTGACACCAAGAACAGTGTCCACAACGGCTTGCACGCTGTAAAAACACTCGTTCCACCGTTTCTGCAAAACTGGGCCATGGCGCAGATTGGGTCATGTCGTGAATCACGATGTGTGTCGGAGAGTGAGTTACGAGAATGCTCATCGCCAAATCTTCCGGGTGGACCTCCGCCCCATCACTGGCCCACTGAGCGGCCCGCAGAATTTCCTCATCTTGCACCAACTGCCCTCCTGGGTAACACAGCCACACCTGCGTGTCCGTGCAAAACACGTGAATCTCTTGAGTTGAGGGGGGCTGAGTCGTCATTTTTTCCCGCAAGTGATCTACAAAGGCTTGGTACTCTTGGTCTTCCTCCAACTGCCGCAGCACCTCTTGCAAAGCAACCTGAGCCTGCTGTAAAAATGCGTGAGCCCGAAACTGGATAACCGCATCTACAGACAAAATGGCGACCTCTTGTTCTGCCAACAAAGACGTCAATGTCTGTTCCAAAGTGGGAATAACCTGTTGTATTGGCGGCAGGGACTCTGTCAATTGCCGACTGAGACCGTGGACCGTCAATTGAGCCGCATAGTTCACCTGTTGCGTCTTCAGTTCTGGCCAAAGGTCACGAGTCATGTGTTTGTACACCTGTTGCTGCAGATAGCTGACCAACCATTCCTGCGTCAAAAAAGCTGTCAAGGTTTCCACAAGCTGCGGCATTTGAGCATCAGACCACTGCACAGCCACGCCTTGCCCGATGGAATAAGCCGTCACCCTGACTCCCCGATTCCTCAGGTGGTGTTTCAATTGTGGCAGAGCCGTTTCGCACAGAAGCGTCGCCCGCGGCACATTCATCCAACCCTTCATTTGTCAATCCTTTTCCAGTATGGGTCAGATATATCGTGCTCTAAACACCTTGCCACACCTCTGTTTACGAAAATGACACGCACCTCTGGGCGCACAAAAATACAAAAACCGTCGACAATTGTCGACGGTCCAGTTTGGTGCGGCTGACAGGAATCGAACCTGTGGCCCCCACCGTGTCAAGGTGGTGCTCTCCCTCTGAGCTACAGCCGCAAACTTCTGGTCGGAATGCCGGGATTTGAACCCGGGACCTCTACCTCCCCAAGGTAGCGCGCTACCAGGCTGCGCCACATCCCGTTGCATCCCACTGCGCAATTGCCATTATAGCGAATCCACGTTCGAGACGCAACGTTCGACTCAATTTTTCAGTGCTGACGCATGATCCCCCCGTTGGACTTCGCCTTGGTCGGCCCAAGGAGCAAAGGAGCACGTTGAGCGTATCATTTTAGGATGAGTGCGTCCCAATGCTCAACGAAGTCGCAAGTTTATGTAGTTCGAGGTCTTCGCAGAGCGTGCAAAAGCCAGTCAGCACTGCTGTTGAGCTGCCTGAAGTCCGTTCTCTTTAGTTCGGAGATAAGTTCCGTGTTACAACGCCATCCGTAGTGTTGGACGTTTTTTGCACCAAACTTTCAGTTGTTCACGTTCCACCCATGGATGCATCCAGGTTTCACGAAGGAACCTCAGTGTGTCTCGGATTCCGAGTACATGCATCTTTTCCATCAGCACTCGCGTGTGAAGGGTCAAGGTATTAAGCAAATGCCCCAGATGCATGAGCGTGTGCCAGTTCTTCATCGCCCGCCATTTCAGAGAAAACGCATGCTCATACTGGTAGCCTTGGTGCTTCTCCGTCAGTAAGGTTTCCTCAATACCCCAGCGGTGTCGCGCGGCTCGGTTGCAGCGCTCCAGGACGTTCTTGGCCGTCAGCACGCGCGAGGAGACCCACGCCCAGTGTGTTGTATGCTCTTCGCCGTCTTC
>DAHWFY010000052.1 GCA_027336365.1 Bacillota bacterium
GAGCCATGGACCTGGTTCACGGCGCTAAGCGGTTGATTGTCACCATGGAACACGTCTCCAAAAACGGCGAGCCCAAAATTGTTCGCCACTGCACGCTTCCCCTCACGGGGAAGGGCGTGGTGCACCGGATTATCACCGAAATGGCGGTGCTGGATGTGACGGCCGAGGGGCTGGTGTTACAGGAAATCGCTCCTGGCTTGACGGTGGAGCAGGTGCAAGCCGCCACAGAGCCCAAGCTACAGGTGTCGCCCAGGCTGAAGGTCATGGAGTGACTGAAGGAGGAAATGAGGAAATGAGGGAATGAGGGAATGAGGGAATGAGGGAATAAAGGAATAAAGGAATAAAGGAATAAAGGAATAAAGGAATAAGTTGAGCAACTCAAAGGCTAAATTATCCAAAGATGCGATGACCGTTGGGCCATATGAGTTTTGAACACGCACTTGAAAAAGTGGAGTTGAAGGAGAGATCACGGATGTTGGCAAGTGATGTGGTGATTGTCAGCGCAGCGCGGACTGCAATAGGTAACTTTTTAGGTGGGTTGTCTTCCTTATCTGCGCCGGAACTCGGGTCTATCGCGATTGCTGCCGCTGTGCAACGCTCAGGGGTTGACCCTGGCGAAATAGGCGAGGTCTTTATGGGCAATGTGCTTCAAGCGGGTCTGGGACAAAATCCGGCGCGTCAGGCGGCTATGAAGGCGGGATTAGACCAGAAGATACCGGACACCACGGTGAACATGGTGTGTGGCTCTGGGCTAAAGGCGGTGATGATGGCCGACATGTCCCTGCGCACAGGGGACAGTGAGGTGGCCGTGGCCGGGGGTATGGAGAGCATGTCCAATGCTCCCTACTTGTTGCAAAAAGCCAGACAAGGGTATCGCATGGGACCGCAAACGGCAGAGGATGTCATGATTAAAGATGGTCTGTGGTGCGCTTTTGTGGACGCTCACATGGGAATCACCGCAGAAAACGTGGCCGAGAAGTTTCACGTCACCCGTCAAGAACAGGACGAGTTTTCTGCCCTGAGTCAGGAAAAGGCCTATCATGCCATTGAAACGGAACGTTTTAAAGATGAAATTGTGCCAGTATTCATTCCGCAGAAAAAGGGAGACCCAAAGCGGATGGATACGGATGAATTTCCACGGCCTGGGACCACCGTGGAAGTTTTGGCGAAACTACGCCCTGCCTTCAAGCAGGGAGGGACGGTGACAGCAGGGAATGCCTCGGGGCTCAACGATGGAGCGGCAGCCCTAGTATTGACCCGTGGGGACAAGGCTCAATCCCTGGGGTTGCACCCCATGGCGCGGATTGTCAGCTATGCTAGTGTAGGATTGGACCCGGCCTATATGGGACTGGGGCCAATTGACGCCACTCGCAAGGCCTTGCGAAAAGCAAATCTGGATTTGAGTCAAATAGACCTTGTGGAAGTCAATGAGGCGTTCGCCAGTCAATCCATCGTGGTACTCAATGAACTGGGACTGGACTGGAGCCGAGTGAATGTCAACGGTGGTGCGGTGGCTTTGGGCCATCCCATCGGTGCCAGCGGATCGCGAATTTTGGTGACTCTGTTGTATGAGATGGAAAAACGGGATTTGCACTTGGGACTGGCCACCTTGTGTATCGGCGGGGGCCAGGGAGTGGCCATGATTGTCGAGCGGATATAAGAGATTGTCCAGAGACACGGCACGAGGCGTGGAATAGACCGTCATACCGCTGATAGCGGCACCAAGCAAGGAAGATACATGCACGGTTATTGTATTTACTGGAATAGACCGAGATCTGCTATGTCCTTGGCAAGTGGGGGTGGGCGGTTGGTGTTCGCCTCCACTTGTCATTTCACCTTACCACCATCAACCCAATTCACACCAGATGAACGTGTGGTATTGACAGACGTCAATGCATCCTGCGCAAGTGAGAAAGTAATCTCCCGCAAAACACACTGGTTTTGCCCAGAGAGTTGGCGAACCAATCCTCTCACAAACGGGGTCTATACAGGTAGTCTCTGGCAAATCATCATTCTGATACACGTCGCAGCGCTGTACAAGCGAGTTAATACACAGAGGACGTGCGGTCTCCAACAATTCCCCCAAGGAAAATATGAACATCATCCAGCATGACTTCCAAATATATCAATCGCGCAACTCAACTCATCACCCTTATCTGTGAAAGGAGCTGAAATATATTGACGGTTGTCTTGGTGGTTATTCTCGTCTTGGTGGCACTGCTGTTTCTTTCGCCTTTCGCCGTGTTGGGGTACCTGTGGGTGTTGTCCAGAAAGCCGCAGCACTCGGTGATTCGCGCCCATCCTTACCTGGGGTGGATGCGTTATTTACTGGAGAAAATGGGACCTGAGTTCCGTCAGTACTGGTTCGATGGTGACACTTCAGGCAAGCCCTTTTCACGGGCCGACTTTTTGGGAATTGTGTTTGCGTCCAAGTACCGTACGGACCTTATCAGTTTTGGCTCTCGGCGGGATTATGAGCAACCTGGATTCTATTTGGCCAATGATTTGTTTCCCAAGCTGACAGAGGAACTGCGTGTGGACAATGAGAGGTCCTTAGCGAGTCGAAAGTATGAGGTGCTGCAAGAAGGACTCTTCACTCGCCATGAGCGTTTGGCGGCTGATAAAACCACGGGATGGTTGTACGATGACGTGGACGCCGTCGTGGTGGGGGAAGAAAGAGAACATCCTTGGCGAGTCAAAGGAATGTTTGGCGCCTCTGCGACTTCTTACGGAAGTGTGGGAGAACATTATATTTTATCGACGGGCAAGGGCGCTCAAATGGCGGGGGGTTCCTGGATTAACACGGGTGAGGGGGGCGTGGCACCGGAGCATCTGGCCACGGGGGTGGATGTGATTGCTCAGATTGGGCCGGGATTGTTTGGCTACCGGGATGACATGGGTAATTTTTCCTTTACGGAATTTGCTCAGAAGGCCTCAGAACCCAACATCAAGGCGTTTGAATTGAAGTTTCATCAGGGTGCGAAAATTCGCGGGGGGCACCTGGAAGGCAACAAAGTGAATGAGAAGGTGGCCGCTATTCGCAAGGTGCCTGTGGGCAAAACCGTCAACTCACCCAACCGTTTCCCGTTTCTATCCAGTACAGAGGATGCGCTGCGTTTTGTCAAACGCCTCCAGAATGAAGGTGGAAAACCAGTGGGGATTAAGGTGGTGGTGGGGGATGGCAAGCGCCTGGAGCCTTTCTTTCAAGCCATGCTGGATCTCGATATTTACCCCGATTTTCTAACGGTGGATGGAGGGGAAGGTGGCTCTGGGGCAACCTTCAAGGCCATGGCGGACGGCATGGGATTGCCCCTGTTTTCTGCACTGCTGTTGTTGGACGATACTGCGCGGCAGTTTGGTGTGCGAGATAAGCTGCGGATTTTCGCCTCAGGCAAACTCGTGACTCCGGATAAAGTGGCTCTGGCTTTGGCTATGGGGGCGGACTGCGTCAACTCGGCGCGAGGGTTCATGATGGCCAATGGGTGTATCATGGCCATGCAGTGTCACACAGGCAAGTGTCCCACGGGAGTCGACCACGACGGACCCCAAGTATCAGGAGGCGCTGGTACCTGAGGAAAAACAGTGGCGGGTGATGAACTACATCTTGCAATTGCGGCAAGGGGTGTTCGCTCTGGCGGCTGCTTGTGGTTTGGCAAGTCCGCGGGAGTTGAACCGAACTCATGTTGTTTATAAAAATGAATACGGTCGCGCGGTGCGGGTGTCAGACCTATTCCCATATCCGCGAGGGGCAGAACGTGTAACGCAGACTGCTCGTATTGCCGGAGACAACGCCACAGTGGCGAGATAGGTCAGACTAGAAATTGGGGTGATTCGATGAACGATAAGATGGATAAAATCATGGAAGAATTAAAGGGACTTCCAGACAGGGAACTTTCAGAAGTTTTGGGCCTTATCCGCGCCAAGCGGGCTACCTATCACAAACCCTTGGCGTTTGTGCAGGAACTTATGGGTTTTCGTTATCTGGGTTCTATGGAGGGTAATCACTTTCGTTATCAGATGCAAGTGACAGACGACTTACTTAATCGCTATGGTCTATTACACGGGGGATTGATGACCGCGTTCATCGATACCGCCATGGCGGAAACAGCCTTTCTCATTGACCAGACTGTGGAGCGGGCTCTTACGCTCAACATGGCGGTAGATTTTATCCGTCCTGGCATGCCAGGACCTCTGGTGGCAGATATTCACGTGGTCCAAAACAGCAAGACCATCATTGTTTTCCAAGGCAGTGTGATGGACAAGAAAGAACAGCTGCTGGCTACTGCCATGTCCCATTTCTACAAGCAGCCCCACCGCCCGTCTTAGAACGGATCGCAAGTACTCTCTGGTGTAAGTCGTGAGTTTGTCGAATTTCTGTACGGCGATGTGCAGGGGGGTGGCTGTGTGGATAGAGAAATGAAGATGAGAAGATGAAGCGGCGGTGGACCCATTTCCGGCTTACCCGTATAATAATGTAATAGAGACAGAATGATGTGCGGAAAGGTTAGGGTGCAAACATGCGTATCCTTGTGACTGGTGGAGCCGGATTTATTGGCAGTAATTATATCCGCTATGTTTTGCGAGAGCATCCAGAAGATGAAGTCATCAATCTGGATGCTCTGACGTATGCGGGCAACTTGGAAAATTTACACGATGTGGAGTATAACTCTCACTATCATTTCATTAAAGGAGACATCGCCAGGCCGGATGATGTGTCAAAGGCATTTTCCTTAGGAGTGCATGGGGTTGTGAATTTTGCCGCCGAGTCCCACGTGGACCGGAGTATTCTCAACCCCGAGGCTTTTATTCGCAGCAATGTGCTGGGAACTCAGGTTCTGCTGGAGGCGGCCCGTCAAGCGAAGGTGGACAAGTTTGTTCAGGTATCCACGGATGAGGTGTATGGCTCACTGGGGGAACAGGGGTATTTCACGGAGGAAACTCCCCTGGCAGCAAACAGCCCTTACTCAGCAAGCAAGGCGGGAGCAGATCTGTTGGTCAGAGCCTATGGGCAGACTTATGGCTTGCCACTGAACATCACTCGCTGTTCAAACAATTATGGTCCCTATCAGTTCCCTGAGAAACTGATTCCCTTGATGATTATTCAAGCGCTGGCCGACAAACCCCTGCCTGTCTATGGGGATGGTCAAAATGTGCGAGACTGGTTGCATGTGGAGGACCATTGTCGGGGTGTGGATATGGTATTGCGTCGCGGCCGGCCGGGGGAAGTATACAATATTGGTGGCCATCATGAGCGTACCAATCTGGAAATTGTGAATCAAATTCTCGCAGAGTTGGGGAAACCGCTGTCTCTCGTACAGTTTGTTCAGGATAGGCTGGGACACGACCGACGCTACGCCATGAATGCGGACAAAATCACTCGGGAATTGGGCTGGCAACCGCAAATTGACTTCCCGATTGGAATCCAACAAACCATTCGTTGGTATCTGGAGCACCGGGAGTGGTGGGAACGGGTACGCAGTGGCGAGTACCAGGAGTACTTTGCCCATCAGTACGGAGACCGGACGGAGAACACACCTGCTGGGGGCAGGGCTGAATGAAAGTCTTGGTGACGGGCGGAGGCGGACAACTGGGACAGTCTTTAGCGAAGGTGCTGGTTGATATGGGGCACCAGGCCGTGGTGTGTTTACGCGGAGACTTGGACATCACGGATGGAGTCGCCGTCCAGCGGATGTTGGCAGCGGAGCGCCCCGATGGAGTGATCCATGCGGGTGCCTATACTGCAGTGGACCAGGCGGAAGAACAACCGGAGCTGGCCTACCAAGTGAATGTGGCCGGTACCCGTAATGTCGTCTTGGCCGCCGAGGCGATGGGTGCCAAGGTGTGCTATGTGAGTACAGACTACGTGTTTGATGGCAAGTCTCGCCATCCATATACGGAGTCTGCTGTGCCTCACCCATTAGGAGTGTATGGAGGCACCAAACTGGCGGGAGAACAGGTTGTACAGTCTTTCGGTTCTCGTTGGTTTGTGGTACGCACCGCCTGGGTGTACAGTTCCGTGGGAAAAAACTTTGTCAAGACCATGCTTCGTCTGGGTCGTCAGGGGGGAATGATACGGGTGGTTCAGGACCAGTGGGGATCTCCCACTTATGCCTTGGATCTAGCGGAGTTTTTGGTGCAACTGCTGGCAACGGAGCGATATGGGATTTACCACGCTACCAATACTGGGGTGTGCACTTGGTATGACTTTGCCAGAGAAATTTATTCCCTCGCTGGCTTTGTTGTGACGGAGGATATAGATGCGGAGTCGCAGGGAGAAGTGAGGGCTGGGGATGATGCGCTGGCTCCATATCCAAGCGCCTCTCAGGGCCAACCATCATCTGGAAGGCTGTTTTCCGAAAGCCTAAGTCAGATAAAAATCCAGCCCTGTACTACGGCGGATTTCCCTCGCTTCGCTGCCCGTCCTGCTTACTCCGTCTTGGATAATCTGGCCTTGCGAGCAGAAGGTTTTTCCCCTTTGCGGCCGTGGCAAGAAGCTTTGCAGCAGTGCATGGAGGAGTTGGCGCAAACGACCGAATTTAACTGGCTACGGTTCATTCGGAAAGGATAGATTGTTGCTGGGTCCCAGGGTAACATGGATTGGCAAGTGACATGAAGGGGCGTTGAAGCAGCATGAAGGTGATTCATACGAAGTTACCAGGAGTTATGATGCTCGAACCTGCGGTGTTTGGGGATGCCCGGGGGTATTTCACTGAGAGTTACAATCGCAGCGACTGGGAGCAGGCGGGTTTATTCGGAGACTTTGTTCAGGACAATCACTCCTTTTCAGCCCTCGCGGGGACCCTCAGAGGGTTGCATTACCAGTTGCCTCCCATGGCCCAGACAAAAGTGGTGTCCGCACTGGTGGGCGCCATTTATGATGTAGCCGTTGATATTCGAGTGGGGTCTGTCAACTTCGGTCAGTGGGTGGGTGTCATTCTCAGTGGCGACAACCACCGACAGTTATTAATTCCTAAAGGGTTTGCCCATGGGTTTTGTACTTTAGTTCCAAATACTCATGTGCTGTACAAGGTGGACACTCACTACGCACCCCAATATGACCGGGGAATTCGCTGGGATGATCCGGACATCAACATTGCCTGGCCGATAACGGATCCGATATTGTCTGACAAGGATCGGCGGCATCCAGGATTACAAGAGGCGGAGCTGAACTAGCAAGTGATGGCCAGCCTCGTGGTGAAATCATGAGATGAGGCGTAACGCGAGAGAAATTAATGAGATTTTTGGAGGTGTATGATGACTTTTCGGATGGTGTTAGCTCAATTGGAGTCATCGGAGCACAAGCAGGTTAACCTGGATAAGGCGCGGCAAGGGGTGGCTACTGCAAAAAATGCCCACGGTGCTGACCTCGTCGTATTTCCGGAAATATTTATGAATCATTTTGCACAGCAAGCCAATCGCCAGTGGATGAGGCAGGAGGCGGAGTCCCTGGATGGTCCCTTTGTGACAGGTATGGCCAGTTTGGCTCGACAATATGGGGTATGGCTGGTGTTTGGTATGCGGGAAGTGCCTGATGGCCACGAGAGTGGTGGCATGCGGAGTCTGGAAGAGCTTGGGGCAACAGCGGATCGTGACGAAGATTTGCGGGTTTACAACACCACAGTGGTGGTGAATGCTGCGGGACAAATCGTGGCTAGTTACCGCAAAACTCATCTGTATGATGCTTTTGGAACTCGCGAGTCAGATCAGTTCTTGATTGGAGATTCCTTGTTTCAACCCCTCTCAACGCCATTTGGCCGACTGGGCTTGTTTGTTTGCTATGAATTGCGTTTTCCGGAAATCGCTCGTCATCAAGCTGGGCTGGGGGCGGAGGTATTGATTGTTCCTGCCGCATGGGTACGGGGTCCGCGCAAAGAACACCACTGGGAGACTCTGGTGACGGCCCGGGCGTTGGAAAATACGGTGTTTGTAGCGGCCTGTAACCAAGCTGGCCATATCTATACTGGCGCCAGCTTGGTAGTAGACCCTATGGGCATTCCACTGGTCAGTGGACCAGAGACGGAAGCCCTCATTCCGTGCGAGATTGACCTAGAGCGAATTGAGTCGGTCCGGGCCAAGCTTCCTTCCTACCGTCATCGAAGGCCGGAATTGTATGGGCACGATGGAGGGTTGCGGGAGTAAGATGTTTGCCATGGAGCGGGAGCGGGCTGTGACTGATCAGTCTGTCCTTTTCGGATCCCAGAGCTTTTGTATTCCGTCTCCCAGCAGATTAAATCCCAATACGGCAATCACAAGGCAGACACCAGGAACAATAGCCAATAAAGGTGCCGAATTCAGGTAGCCCTGCGCAACCTGCAGCATGGACCCCCAACTGGCGGTGGGGGGCTGAGCCCCCAAGCCCAGATAACTGAGGCTGGCCTCGGCCACAATGCCACCGGCGGCCGCCAAGGTCACCTGCACAATTAATGGTGTGGTGATGTTTGGAAAAATATGGAGAAACATAATCCGCCAATCTCGTGCTCCTGTCATGCGTGCGGCTAGCACATACTCTTTTTCACTCTCTGCAATCATCTGTCCTCGCACGGTGCGGACGAACACGGGGATATATCCTATTCCAATGGCAATCATGGCATTGCGAATGCCGGGACCCAGCATGGCGGCGAGAACCAGAGCTAAGATTAAAAAGGGGAAGGATTGTATCGCATCTACAATTCTCATAATCAACCAGTCATCCAGAAATCCTCGATAAAATCCGGAAATGATCCCAACAGGCACGCCAATCACCAATCCTACCAGGGCCGCTCCCAAGGTGACCTCCATGGAAGTGCGAGCTCCCATCAAAACACGGGCCAGAGTGTCCCGTCCAAGGTTATCTGTTCCCAGCCAGTGTTGCCAGGTAATTCCTTGCAAAATCGCGGAGTAGTTTTGAGCGTTGGGTGAATAGGGTGCCAGTTCATTGGCAAAAACAGCAGCAAACAGGATGACGAAAACGATACTTCCGCCACCGACAAGAGCACGATTTTTGCGTAGGGTATGCCACCTTCTGCGATGTGCAGAAGGGGCTGCCCGAAGAACGGTTTGTGGTTGTTCTGTGGAGGGTTCAAGCATCGCCAAGTTAACTCGCCTTCTTCCCCAGTCGAATCCTCGGATCAACCACTCCATACAGCACATCCACAATCAGATTCACCAAGATGACCGCCAGGGCCGCTACCAGGGCCGCGCCTTGAACCGTGGTATAATCACGGCTGAAAACACTTTGGACCAGCAAGCTGCCAAATCCAGGCAAGGAAAAAATGGTCTCCGTAATCACCAGTCCTCCCAGTAATCCGGCCAATTGCAGTCCGCCCATGGTCATTACTGGAATGAGGGCATTGCGCAAGGCGTGGTGGACAATAATGGCCCAGCCGTTTAATCCCTTAGCCTTGGCGGTCCGAACGTAGTCCTCGTGCAGGACTTCCAAGATGGTGGAGCGAAGCATGCGCATGAGCACCGCTGCTTCTCGAAATCCGGTGGACAGCATGGGCAAAATCATGACCGACAGGTTACGTCCTGGGTTTTGCCAGATGGGGACATACCCGGAGGAAGGGAACAGGTGGATTTTTACGGTAAACAACAACAGCAGCAAAATTCCCAACCAGAACGGTGGTACGGAGATACCTATTGTGGCAGTGAACAAGGCTGTGCCGTCCAGCCAACGTCCCCGATACACGGCGGCGAGAATGCCCAAAGGAAAGGCAATGAGCAGTGCGATGATGAAGGTGCCAATGGCCAGTTCTAGGGTTACGGGCAGTCGCTGAAATATTAGGTGAGACACCGACTCTCCATCCAACAGGGAGTTACCCAGGTTGCCAACCACCACGTGACCCAACCAGTTCCAGTATTGTGCGAGGATGTTTTCATTCAATCCCAGTTTGGCACGCAGTGCGGCCAAGGCTGCAGGGGTGGCATCCTGGCCCAGAATAACCTGAGCCGGGTCACCGGGGATGAGGTGAATTAGGCTGAACACCATTACAGACAAGATGAACAACACTGGTATGGTGGTCAAAACTCTCTTTGCCACATAGGCCATGCCCTGCAACCTCCTTATTGCGCCAATGGGAACGATTCTACAGTAAACACTCACTGCAGGGACAAATCAAACGCTCACTGCAGGGACAAACCGTCAACTCGGATTACGCCATCTGAGTAGTACTGGAAGCCCTGTACCTGATTGCTGTAGGCAAAGGTATTGTTCTGGTGAAACAAGAATACGTAAGGCGCATCTTTATGCAGCAGGTCCATGACCTTTGCGTATGTTATTGCTCGGTCAGCCATGTTGGTTTGCTCTCTGGCGAGATTCAGTAGGTGGTCCACTTGGGAATTACTATAATTCGATGCGTTCAGAGGACCGCCGCTCACGAAGAAGGAATAGATGTCTTGGTCCGGGTCCAGACGGCCGGACCACCCCAATTGGGAGGCTTGAAAGGCATGATTTTCGTTATTGGCTAACAGAGTGCCGAACTCTAATTGGTCAATTTTCATCTTGATGCCAAACTGGCTCAACATGCTTTGAATAATTTGCACCATCTGCAGGGTGATGGGACTGTTAGCGGCCTGCATGGTGAAACTAAAGCCGTTTGGCTTGCCGCCTTGTTGTAAGAGTTGTTTTACCTTGGCGGCATCTACTGGGGGCGGTGTATCCTCTTGGGCGTTGTACACGGGGGATGCTGAAGAAAATGGGCTGTAACCCGGCTGTGCTTCTCCCTTCACTACCACGTTGACCAACGTTTGTCGGTTGATGGCCAGGTTCACTGCTTGTCGCAGGTACGGATTGTTAAAGGGAGGTTGGCTAACATTGAGGTAAAAGCCTTGGTAACCGAGACCCACCTTGTTTACCACGGTGTAATTGGCATTACTCTGCATAGACGCCAATTGTTGGGGCGGCACGGTATCAATCATCTGCACGGCGCCACTCTCCAGATTGGCCAGTTCCACGTTCGGATCTGTAAAAATTTTATAGGTCACCTGGGCGAGTTTGGGCTCTCCGTTCCAGTAGTGGGGATTGCGAATCAGAGTGATATGGTCTCCTTTGACCCGGTCTTTGAACTCGAACGGACCGGTCCCGACGGGTTGACTGGCGAAATTGGAGCCTTCTTTTTGTACGGCGGCAGGAGAGACCATCATCCCAGCTCTCCCCGCTAAAATCGCCAGCAGGGGACTGAACGGCTGTTTGAGGTGGATCACCACGGTGGCGGAATCCGGAGTCTCAATGGCCTGAATCAAGGAAAGGGAACTATGCCGGGCGGAGGCAGGTGCCATGTCTCGCTGCAGGTTAAACTTCACTGCTGCGGCATCAAAGGGCGTTCCATCGGTAAAGGTCACACCTGGGTGTAAATGGAAAGTGTACGTTTTGCCACCATTGGAGATCTGGTAGGACTGCACTAAGTCCGCGCCAATGGTGTTGTTTGGTTCCAATTGAAAAAGGGTATCGTAAAGATTGAACATGACTTGCCGATCTACGAGAGCGCTGGACAGGGCAGGGTCTAGGGTTGGCGGGTCTGCACTGAGTCCAATGTTTAAGGTCTGGGTCGATCCCGATGGGGTTGCGGAGGTGCTGTTTTGATTAGCGTTTCCTCCTTGGTTAGAACTGCCTGCACCCCCGGAATTGCCACAGGCGGTGATGGCTGCCAGGCTGACCATGGTTGTCAACGCTACCGCGAGTTTTGCATGTTTTGTCTTCATGAAAGAACCCCCTTTTTAGTGGTGATTTATTTACTTTTTATTGCTCTGCGGATTGCGAAATTACATACGCTCAATCACGGTCAGGTCATGGCGAATGTGGAGAAACATCCGTTCATAGGCATCCGTCGCTTGTTTGGCTCGTAGCGCATCCACCACGGCTTGATGTTCTGCCACGATGTCCGTTTGTTGCTGATTGAGGGTCAAAACCAGCAAACAATAGTAATCAATCAACGGGGTGTAGCTTTGGAAACTGTGTATGAGCCGAGAATTGTTCGTGGATTCAACAATGAGCAGGTGAAATTCCGTGTTGTAAGAAATGATTCCGGGCCCATCTCCGGTGGTTACCGCTCGCTGAGTTTGTTCTACGTTTTCTTGTAGTTTCACCAGGGTGGGTTCCTTTATGCGCTCTGCCGCCAAGCGCGCGGCCATGGCCTCAATGGCTAAACGCATTTCGTACAGGTCGTGGAAATCTTGCAGCGACGGACGAAATACTTCATAACCATTGCCGTTTTCTTGCAACAATCCTTCCGCCACCAGCACTCGCACCGCTTCTCGCACCGGACTGCGGCTGATATTCCATTCCATTGCCCAGCGGCTTTCTATGAATCTTTCTCCAGGTTGCAGCCGTCCGGATAAGATGGCTTCTCGAATGAGATGGTAGGCTTGTTGGGCAAGGCTTTTTGCACGGACAATGGTGTCCTCGGTCAGGGAGAACCCCTCCTTTCTCAATCCAATGGGGAAATACCCCATTCCAGTCAATACAGTTGCGTGAATTTACCTTCCTTGCTGGTGCTGCTATCAGCGGCATGAAGGTCTTTTGCGAATAGAATTTGATGTTTTGCACTCGACGGTGTTTACTGTCGGCTGTCGACTGCATACAGCAAGAGTTGTTAGAAAGAATTATATGAACAAATGGACTAATGTCAATAGTAAAATTCATAGATTGAGAAATGGAAAATAGACCACCATGCCGCTGATAGCGGCACCAGCAGGGAATGTAAATCCGCGTTATTGTATTTACTGAATAGAGTACTATCATAAGAATAGACATAACGCACCACAAAATAGAGTACATTGCGAGGGAGATTGAAAATGACCGTAGTGAAGCACCACTTCGCCGAGGACGTGGCAAGTATTCAAGAGGATGTGGTGAGGTGGCGCAGGTATCTGCACACTCATCCGGAGTTGTCTTTTCAGGAGGAGAAAACGGCTCAGTTTGTATACGATACGTTGCAGTCTTTTGGCAACTTGGAACTGTCTCGACCGACAAAAACCAGCGTTGTGGCGAGACTCGTGGGTAAACATTCAGGCCCTGTGTTGGCAGTCCGGGCAGACATGGATGCTCTGCCCATTCGAGAGGAAAATGAGTTTGATTTTGTCTCGCAAAATCCGGGAGTGATGCACGCCTGTGGTCACGATGGGCACACATCCATGCTATTGGGGACGGCAAAAATTCTCAGTCGCTTAGCGGATGAAATCAATGGCGAGGTTCGCTTCTTATTTCAACATGCGGAAGAACTATTTCCTGGGGGCGCCCAAGAACTGGTGGATGCGGGTGTCATGAACGGGGTGGACATGGTGATTGGGGCGCACCTATGGGCTTCCCTTGAGGTGGGTAAGATTGCTGTCAAAGCGGGGGCCATGATGGCTTCACCGGACACCTTTCACATCGTGGTGCAGGGTCGCGGAGGACACGCTGCACAGCCTCACTTGACGGTGGACAGCATTGCCGTAGCTGCTCAGGTGGTGACAAATCTGCAACACATGGTGTCTCGTGATACAGATCCCTTGGATTCCCTAGTGGTTTCTGTGACCGAGTTCATTGCTGGAACGGCCGACAACGTCATACCGGGTTCGGCGGAACTGGTGGGGACTTTTCGCACCTTCAATGCGGATCTGCGCCGCACGGCCCCCATTCTGATGGAACGGATTGTAAAGGGCATTACCGAAGCTCACGGGGCCACGTACACCTTTTCCTACCAAAATGGTTACAGACCCGTGGTGAACGATGAACGAGTGACGGAACTATTACGGGAGTCCTTGTTGGAAACGTTTGGAGCCGAGGTGGTGGTGGATGCGGTGCCCACCATGGGGGGAGAGGACTTTTCCGCGTATCAGACCCAGGCCCCAGGCAGTTTCTTTTTCATTGGCGCGGGGAACTCTGCGAAAAACATCATATATCCTCATCATCACGCTCGTTTTACGGTGGACGAAGATGCGTTGCCCATGGGTGTTCAGGCGTTCGTCAATGGTATCTTCAAATTGCTGAAATAAGCAGGGAGATAATAACGGTATTCTTATATTTGCCGCACTGGCTCTTATCTCTAGACCGTGGTATGATGCGATTAATCTCGATTCGACAGAAAATACGGTGTATTATGGCAGGAATTATTGTTTCATGTGAACCTGTCGAACGGGTTTGAGTTTTTCCGAAAGGAGGTGGTTTCATGTCTATTCGTTGGCTGGCTCTACTCCCTGCACTCGGAGTGTTTGTAGGGATTATCTTTGCCAATCGCGTCACGCCTTATGTGCTGGGATTGCCATTTTTGTGGTTTTACGTCCTGATGTGTGTGCTTTTGACGGCGGCGGTGATGGCCATTATTTACGCCGTAGATCCAGAAAACAAGCGGTCCTAAGGTGGGGAGAGGAGGAAGAAGAGTTTGCACATTTCGGCCTTAATCATCATTTTTGCGACGATTCTCATTGCACTTGTTCTTGGCATTATGGCACAGCGAAACAGGAAAATGGACATGGAACAGTGGACTGTCGCCGGTAGGGGTTTTGGCATTCTGTTTGTGTTTTTGCTCTTGGCTGGTGAGATTTACACCACTTTCACCTTTCTAGGCGGCAGTGGTTGGGCCTATGGAGTAGGCGGTCCTGCGGTGTATATCCTGGCATATGGGGCCATGGCTTACGCTCTATCCTATTTTATTCTGCCACGGATATGGCGCTATGCTAAAGAACACAAGTTGATTTCCCAACCGGATTACTTTGAACAAATGTTTCACAGTAAGTCCCTATCCATGCTGGTGGCTTTGGTGGGAGTAGTGGCCATTATTCCATATCTGCAGTCCCAGTTTACTGGTTTAGGGTTGATTGTGGAGGTAGCCTCTTACGGTGCAATCAACCACGTGTGGGCGATGGTGATTGGCATGGGTGTGATTGCCGTCTATGTCACCATAAGCGGCGTTCGTGGCTCCGCTTGGACCGCGGTACTGAAAGACATCACCATTCTTTTGGTGGTGCTCATTATTGGCATTGCCCTACCCATTCATGTGGGAGGCCTGTCCACCATGTTTCATAAGATTAACCAGTTGAGGCCTGGATTTTTAACCCTTGGTGGACATGGCATGGGCCTGCCTTGGTTTATCTCCACGGTTCTGTTGACTTCTCTGGGATTTTACATGTGGCCCCATAGCTTTGGCGCAGTATACACGGCGAAAAACGAGCGGGTGTTCCGGCGAAATGCCACGTTTTTGCCGTTGTACCAGTTAATTTTATTGTTTGTCTTCTTTGCTGGTTTTGCTGCTATTTTAATCACACCTGGCTTGAAAAACACCAATCTGGCCTTGATGGTTGCCGTAGAGAAGGTATTTCCCGCGTGGTTTGTGGGCGTGGTGGGAGGAGCAGGGATTTTGACTGCCATTGTTCCCGGTTCACTTATGTTGATGACGGCAGGGACCCTGTTGGCGGAAAACATTTATCGACCATTGACAGGTGCATCTTCCCGTCAGGTACAATTGGTGGCTCGGATTATGGTTTGGGTGGTGGCGGCCATCACGTTGTACTTTTCTATTAATAGCAACGCCACAATTGTTACTCTCTTGTTAATGGGATACAACTTTGTCACGCAATTCTTCCCTTCCGTTTTATTGAGCCTGTTTACCCGCAAGGGAGTGACAAAGGCTGGGGCAGCCAGTGGAATTGTCGTGGGTGTCGCTTTCGTGGCCTACTTTACCTTGACGAGTACCTCGATTCTTTGGGGGATGAACACTGGATTTATTGCATTACTCGCAAATATCGTGGTACTTCTGTTGGTATCGGCCATGTCTCGTAATTCGTCTGTGACCGAAATGGAACAAATGCAGTCCTAAAACTGTTCTTAGGGATTTGGAAAATTGTATAAATCAATAAGTGAGGATCTCCACGATAAGTGGAGATCCTCCATGATAGAACCACATGTCGCTGATAACGGCACTAGGAAAGAATGTAAATTCACACAACTGTATTTTTGGAATAGACACACATGCCGCTGATAGCGGCACCAGCAAGGAAGGTAAATCCACGCAGTTGTATTTACTGGGATAGGTTGAATGTTGACTCTTACTTTCACGAGCAGTTGAGCATTACGGACAATGGTATCGTATAATTTCTCGGTCATGGACGGACCTTCCTATTCTTTTCACAACACTCATTTTGAACAAGCACTGTTGGAAATTTTCATAATTATCCATACACACGGTGGATGAAGGTGATACTTCACGCTTCATCTTTGTATAAGTCCGTGCTTAAGTATTTCAATCCTGAATCATTGATTGTCAATACAATATTGGCACCTTTTTCTGATCCATTGAGCAATTTTAGGGCAGCTGCCACATTTGCCCCTGATGAGAATCCGGCAAATATTCCTTCTTCTTTTGCAAGCTTTCGACAGACTTCAATGACTTCATTGTCACTGACTGTAAGATAACCATCAATCTGTTCCCCTTCTAAAAATGGCAAAGGTAAACAGTACCCTCCACCTTGAATCTTGTGGTGAGGATTGAGAATTGGTTTATTTGCCAAATAAGGTGCGGTTTCGGGTTCGACAATATAACATCGAATATTCTTCTTATGTTTTCTGAGAGCTCGTGCACAGCCCACGAAAGTACCCGCGCTTCCCACAAAGTCAAGGAAAATATCAATTTCTCCATCGGTCTGTTGCCACATTTCTTCACCCGTATAAAATTCATGCGCATGTACATTTCCCCAAAGATTAAATTGATCGGCTCGAAAAGCGTTCCTTTCTTCTGTTAATTTACGTGTCTCTTCTTCAACCATGGCTAAATCTGCACCTGAAACTTGCCCCTCAGGAGACCCGGGGGCTTGATTGACAAGAATCACTTCAGCGCCCAAAGCACGTATCATGCGGGCACGCTCATAGGAATTCCCCTTCGACATCACCGCAATAAAATGATATCCCTTGACTGCACAAACCATTGCCATCCCTGTTCCTGCATTTCCGCTGGTTAACTCAATAACGGTTTGCCCCGGATTTAATTTCCCTGCTCTCTCTGCCTCTTCTATTATTTGTAGAGCTGCCCGATCTTTTTTGCTGAACCCAGGATTTAAATATTCCAATTTTGCAAATATATTTCCTTCCACTCCATCTGTCAATCGGGAAAGCCGAATCATGGGGGTGTTGCCGATTGCCTCATGAACTCCATTCAGTACTTTACTCAACATAAGCATTCACCTCATTTGTATTGTATAACATAAATTTATATGTTATACAATACAAATGGTTAGACATTCTGAATTCCGTTAAAGTGCGTGTCCGGAAAGGGGATAGACCTTCATGCCGCTGTTAGCGGCATCAGCAAGGGATGTAAATCCACGCAACTGTATTTACTGGGATAAGTCAGACTCAAGCAGTGCCAGGAGGCTAGCCCAAAATGCGCACCAAGCGCACGTTTTCGGACCGTGAGGGAGCATTTTGGGCGACGACGCAGCAATGCACCGGGGAGTTCTGACCCCTTTCCGGACAACCTCTTAAAGTGATTGTTGAACCATTACTGACAAAATAGGATTGTGAGGGACAGACGCCTTGGATGGAGAACACTTAACACAACACATTGGACAGGTTCTGCGTCACTTGCGCAAACAACGAGGATGGAGTCTGGAACACATGGGAGATGTTACTGGCGTCAGTAAACCGATGCTTAGCCAATTGGAGAGGGGTGAAACCAATCCCTCCGTGGTGACGCTGTGGAAAATTTCCAGTGGCCTGGAAATTCCCTTTGCTTCCTTTTTGCAAGGACTGGAAGAGCCTGAGGTGATCTTGATGCGTCGTGGTCAACACCCACGGTTGGCGGATA
>DAHWFY010000053.1 GCA_027336365.1 Bacillota bacterium
GGATTGGGTTGTGTTTCTCACCGTGCGCTTGAGTATAGCGGCAATGGCGACAGCCAGGGAACTCGCTCATGAACGAGTTATCCTGTCTGTCACGAAGAGGACTTCCTTTGACACGAAAAGAGGCTCTCCGTATTTCCGGCTACACTTAGGCGTCAAGAACCACAGAGTGCAAGGGAAATGCCCTTCCGTGCGTCGGAGAGGTATTCCGACATTGAAATAGCGTCCCACTGAGCACGCCGCTATTCTCATGACTCTTAGTTTCCCCAGAGTTCATTGCTTCGTAAACCATCCTTCGTCAACCACAACGATCTCCCGGCTGGATATTCCGAGTTTTAGTTCCCGCAAAATCTCCACCAATTTCTCCCCATTGATGAGATCGAGCGGTGGCGCACCATCGCGCGTGGCCTCCTCCACCGCTGCCTTCGTAAATCCACTGGTTGTGATGAAGATGCCCTTATCAGTTCTGCCTTGCATGGCACCCCGGAAATCCCTAATTTCGGATGGCGTCACTAGCCGATCCGGTTTATACCGCTTGCACTGCACAATAGCATGAAAGCTGAGGAGTCCGCTCACCCTCACAATTCCCTTTCCATCAATCCCACCATCACCACTTTTCCCGGTCACCTTGACATCGTCGAAACCAGACTCGCGCAAGATGCGAATCACCAATCGTTCAAACGCGGAGGGCTCCAGAGAAAGTAGCACTTGCATGGTTTGTCCTTTCCAGGTGGTGTCAGCCGCCAATTGATCAGTGAGCGTCAAACTCTCCACACATTGATATCCCAGGTCATCCTCGGCGATAATCGCAGACAATAAATATCCCCACCTGTTAGCCAGGCGGGGATTCGTGCGCGTCTCACTATTTCCGATTTTTGCTACGGATTACATCGGGCAGGGTCTGCGACCAAGGTAGCAACTTATCCAGTGCGCCTTCGTCATTGACATCGATGTTGGGTAATTGTTCAAACAGGTGTTGGAGATACAGGAACGGATTTAACCCGTTCTCTTTTGCCGTTTCCACGATGCTGTATGTAACCGCACTTGCTCTGGCTCCGCGTGGCGTATTAGCGAATAGCCACGCCTTGCGGCCTATTACAAATGCTTTGATTGACCGTTCGCTGCGGTTATTGTCAATTTCTAAATGTCCATCTTCTAAAAACGCCGTCAGCTTACTCCACTGATTGAGACAGTACGTGATGGCACCACCCAACGCGCTCTTTGGCAACGCTTGTACGCTCTGCTCATGAAGCCAACTCGAAAAAGCGTCCAGTACTGGCTTACTTTGCTCCAGTCGGGCGTTATATCGTTCTTCTAAGGTGACATCCTTCAATCCCCGTTCGATGGCGAACAGTTTATTGCAGAAATCGAGTCCTTGCCTCGCGGCGACGGGCGATGAGCGACTTGAGGCAGGTAAGGCCTTTAACGATTCGTCAAATTTCCGTCTCGCGTGGCTCCAACAACCAACCAAGGTGACATCCTGCACGTCGTTGTACCCACTATATCCATCCACGTGTAGGTACCCCTTAAATCCAGTCAAGAACTTTTTGGGATGTTCCTTGGATCTAGTTTCCTGATATTCAAACAGCACAATTGGCGCTTCGTACCGACCACTTCTATACAGCCACATATATGACTTGGATTCCGCAACCCGACCGGGTTCATTTAACACTTGTAGCGTGGTCTCATCCGCATGTAGGAATCGCTGTTTGAGCAGTTGTTCATGAAGCCGTTCAAATATCTTGCTGAGCCATTGATCCGCTCCAAGCACCACCCAATTGGCCATGGTCTGACGAGGCAACTGCACGCCATGGCGGGCGAATTGCTTCTCTTGCCGGTACAGTGGCATCCCTTCGACATACTTCTTGCTCATGATGTATGCCACTGTCGAGGGTGACGCCAAACTGCCCGGAAACGCGGGACGCGGCATGGGTGCTGTCTCAATTGGCGTTTCAATTTCATTGCGCTCACAGTTGCGGCAGCTGTACACATATTGAATGTGTTCCACCACCTTCATTTGGGCGGGTACGATTTTGAGCTCCCGGCGTACCTCTGTGCTCATTTCGTGAAGATGTCCGCCACAGCATACGCAGACCTGCTCTTCTTCAGGGAGTTTATATTCGATGGTCTCGACGGGCAGGTTTTTTAACATTTCTTCCCGTTGGCCAGGCTGTTTCTTACGTCGCTCATAGGTAACTGTCTCGACCACTGGTTCTTCTTCAACTGAATCTACCTCTGCCTCTGGTTCGTTAAACAACCGGAGTTGGTCAGCGTCTGAATGCTCACTAGACGTGCCAAAGCGCTTATGCTGGGCAATAAGGAGCTTCTCCTCGTACCAAGCCACCTGACGTATCAGATACGCTACTTTTTGCTCCAGTTTCTCGTACTTTTCTTCGAGGGATTCAGTTGCTTGGGCCGTTTCTACGGGTGTATTTTCCATGAGTATATACTTCGACACGAGGGGCCGAAATCCCTTTTCGGAAAAGGATTTTTACCGATTTTTCTCCGCCTTTTTGCCCCCGTCTACAGGGCTCAAACCACCTTCTGTGCTATGACTTTCGGATGGGCTCTGCGCTGGGTGAGAGATAACCCATCCAGCAACCAATTCAACTCACGCTGGCTGATGATGACCGTTTTGTCTGTGGACGAATCTGGCCACTCAAACCGCCCTTTTTCAAGCCGTCGATAGTATAGCCAGAAACCGTTATGCTGCCAATACAGGATTTTCAGTTTATCGCGTTGTCGATTGCAGAATACGAACCAACACGCCGAGAATGGATCTAACTGAAACGTTTCCTGAACCAGTGCAGCCAAACCGTCAATCGATTTGCGCATGTCCGTGCTTCCACATGCCAAATACACGCGCTGTTCCAGACCAATGTCGCTTAGCATAACACCGCCAATGTGTGCACGACGTCACGCAACAATTTTGGGTCGTAACCGGTCTTCACTTCGATAGCCACCTGCCCAATCCGAACCAGCAAAGGATACTCTTCAGTTGCAATTGGCTCATCGGGCTGAACCAGCACCCAACTGGGTGCTGGCTGTGCAGCTGGTCCCGCAACGGGGAATTTGGCACTCCAATACCAAAGCTGATGATCTTTGACCTGATTCGCAGCACACCAGGCCGCTCCGCTGAGTCCGCTGGCCCGAAAGTCTGCGACTCGCATGCGCCAAGACTCTCTATGTTTCTCCAACTCCGCTTTCTTCACGAAAATTCGCCTCCCGGAATCATCCTGGGAGTATCTTCTCATAAATCAAATGTGATTGTTATGTGGGTTCTGTTTGACGCTCACATTGATCATCTGTATCCGTCTCTGGTTCTTCATTGCCTTCTGAACTCACCTCAGTATCGGAAGAAGTTACTAGGCTAGTCTTATCAAGCTTATGTACATAATCAACTACATTCTTCGCGTCAACTTCTTGTGTCTCTGATCCTTTGGGAGTCAAGGACCAGACCCCACGAGCGGAATTATCCAATAACCCGTACTTCTTCAAATATGTTTGTGCCCACGCCAATCGATAGGCCACCTCTGACTGACCGCCCTTGCCATGCGGGATTGCTGCCACATCGTCACCCAGTCCCATGATGCGGACCACTTCCTGAGTGAGTTCATCATTCCGACCCGAACCGTCCAAGTTACGGAAGGCTTCAAGCAGTGGATTAAACATTTGGTGGAATTTTGGCACTGTGTTCACAGGACCATCTCCTTAACCTTCCAGCGTAGTGATGGATACGATAAGTTGGGGATATTTTGATTGGTTCGATGGGGTTGTCGAAGGAGATGTTTTCGTGGAAAAAGGTGCCACTTCTCAGACCGCTCGCTCAACGGTCCGACAGCAGGTGCTCGAACCCCAGTAGTGAAGCGGTTTCCCAAGTGTTGTTGCGAGCACCATATTGTAAGTAACGAATATCCCAACTCGGATTTGGCATTTCCAGTCACTCCGTCTGTACAGAATCATTGTACTATCTATGATTCGAGCGCCTCCCCGGGGTTTTGCCCCAAGCTGGCGCTCGAATGTCGGAACGCTGAGCGAGCTTCCCAAGAAGCGTGGACACTGATGAACCTTTCAGGTTCAACCTTTGGCACAGATGTCCACATTGGTGGCAGATCCTATAGACCCGTTACAATTAGTTTACACCTATTCTGGCGATTGGAAAACATTCATCTTCATTTTATTTTATGTGGCAGTGTTTAAAATCACGCAAGTTTCCCATTGCATTCAAAATACCAGATCTTTCAATTCTAAAGGAACAAGCTCTCTGCCGATGCTTGAAATATTTCGCTCGGCAGCTTTTGATTTTATCGTCCCAAGTCGAACAAATATGACCTGATCTGTCGACTGATGAATGACGTCGCGCAGCAATTCTTTCAGAATCACTTCGTCCATTTCCGTCAGCTGACACAAAAAAACGGAGTACTGCACGTGTTTTCCGTGACCGCGTACAATTTTGTAAACTTGCCTCCACCGTTTCGGATCGCTGATATCATAGCTTACAAGCACATGTCGTCTCATATTTGCTCACCTCGTTACAATAGGGCGGTAATCCTGAAGTTCCCCCAGCAAAAATCGTGATAAAAACCGTGCCTCCAATTCCAAAATGCGGCGATAACTGAGTTTATAATGAAATATCGGATGTGTGACCGTCTCTTGCATGCGTCTTTCATAAGCCTGTAGAAACCTTTTTCGCGCTGCAGGCTTTAAAGAACAGGAATCCGGTCCAATATAGAAATCACTCCACTGAACTTCCCCTGTATTCAAAGTACGTATGACCACAGAGTCAGCCACAATGGGACGAAAGGGCTCCATCATATCCAGTACGAGCGAAGGTCTTCCCGGCTCAATACTATGGTAAAATCCAAAGAGCGGATCGAGACCTACGGATGCGAGTGCTACGTAAACGTCGCGTTCAAGGAGAGCATATGCAAAAGAAAGGAGCGCGTTAACTGGATCTTTGGGTGGGCGCCGATTGCGTCCGTTCATCAACTTTGCTCCGGCTGGAAGACCATCCACACGAAGCATCAATGGAAAGGCTGAGATGTATTCCTTAGCCGCAATCCCTTCAATACCAAGGAGAGACTCCCTCGACGTGGCTCGCTCGGTTTCCTTCCCATAGTCGGCCAAGGTACGCAGAAGAAATGGGGCAAGTCCCTGCGCATTACGTCTCAGCAAAGTCCGTTGGTTTTGAATTTTAGCGCGCACAATGGAGCGGGATAGGTGGAGTCGGTCCAATTCAGCAGAAAGGCGTTGAAACTGAGCACGGCGTATCATAATATTCTTTGTAACCAAGTTGTGAAGCACGCCCACCATTCGCCCCGATGCCGTCAAGTAGCTCACCGCGATCCCACGAGTAACACACTCATGGGCCAATTGAGTGGACAATTGTACATTACCAAATAAAGAAATATGGTGAATATCTTTCAAGGGAATTTCCGTGTGTTCACCCGAGGGTAAATGAATTACCAATTCATAGCCGCGTTTACTCAATCGACTCCCTGGCTCTGTAACATAGATGGTACCCAAATCGTCCCGTTTTGGAACAATGTCACGAATTGGATGTCCTGTCTCCTCCCCATCCAATAGGTGAATGGTCTCATCAGGTAAACACACAGCATTGAGCGAACAACCAAAACATTTATCCGAGTTTTGTAGTGGTTGAGGAAGCGGCGATTGCTCCAACTCGTGCGCCCGCTCAATGATGGATTTCGTAGCATTCATGAGGTCTATCGTCCATTCGATATGCACCATTTTCTTGTTACCCCGATAATAGAGCCGCCCAGCATCACACGAGAACCCGTTGGCACGCAAAAGCATACCCTGTGCGCAAAGCTGAATTTGGTCGTTCGGCCAAGCCTCCCCACTTAATTTCCAACTGCTCACCCAAAACGGAGTGTCTCCTTTCGGTGCACTTGAATGCTTCGCTTCAACAGGCTCCCAGAACCCCTCCTCCGTATACCGAATTGCATCAAGTTTTCCAACGATACCGAGTTCGTCGTCCCCTAAATGAAGACTTTGTGGTGCAAGTTCCCACACTTGCGCATCCCCTACATCGGACGGACGTTTATGCTGGTCAGCCCGTGCATGTTGCATCGTACCCTCAATCGTATCAACCGATTTTTCAAACAAACCTTGCACATGCATGAGGTGAAATAACCGTTCGCAGTATTCCACTTCGTTTAACATGCGAACTGGGATTGTGGACACAAATACCGCCTGCCTTGTTGCGGTGGTCAGGTCCGTCCGTCGATGTTCAATCATCGCCATCCGGCAACTCCCGCTTGACTATCATCTCTTACAACAGTTTTGCCAAAGCTGGCATGGCATATACCTCTTTCTATTCCTCAATTCAAATATATAACCATAAAATAGGTCAATCCGTGTGGGGCGATTCACTTGTAACCGCTTGAATCCGATCCACAAGAGCTTTATCCACTACCCGCTGAACAATGCTCCAAAATATTTTGGCGTTCACCCATCGCCCTCGGCGAATGTTGCCGCTTGGGTCACGAAAAAGTTGAATGTTTTTCACACCGCCTTGGTTCAGTTCCACCCACTCTTCCTTTTCCATTTCGTCATTCACAATATTTTCCGTAGTCTGCTTACCGTCGTGCTTTCTTTTTGCCTTTGCACCAATTTGATAGATATAGTCCTCACCATCTTTAGAAAGAAAAATCCCGTTCTTATAAACATCGATAAACGATTTTAAGATAGGTTCTGCGACAAACCCATCATCGACTTTATACTGTCGACAACGTACACGCAAAACTTCCGGATGCCAAAATCTTCGTTGTAAATTATGAGCGGCATTGATGTCAGCCTGAACACACTTTAATCCCCCAGCTGACGTCGGCCCCAAAGGTGAGACAAACCACTCGCCACCCTCGACAGGAATCAGTTGTTCTGGCTGAATTGCGTCCAGATTCAGCTGATGTTCTTCTACGTATCGCTTCAGCCAGGTCGGGGTCTTACTTGCCTTAAGATCTTTTGGATGTATTCGTTTGCATCGTTGGCCAGGCGCCCCCGTCTCAGCATCGAACCTAGACGTGTAAGCCGCTGGTACTGTCCCTACCTGAATTCCAAACACAGCAGCCTGCATCTTCACTACCTTCAACAGTTCCCGGTGTGACCAGTTCATGAGTTGGTTGTTCTCTGACGGAGGTCTATCCAATTTAAAGCGGTATCGTGATAAATCCTCAAACAGGATTAAGTCGCATGGTTCAAATCGGGTCCGTTCCCATCGAGACGTCGCATTTAGATATCGATACCCCCTGGCTGTCATGACTAATAGATCTGCCAGTTTCTTTATTCGATCCTCCTTCACATGGCTGATATGCGTTTGCAAAGACACAGCAAACTGTTGTCCTTTTGGAAGTCTCTGCATTTTCCCATAAGCCCGTGCATGCGTGGACCAACGAATCAAAAGTTTGCGTTCATTTGTTAAATTTCTAATGTGTGTGAGTGAAAGCCCTCCTCCGGCAAATTCCTTGCGCCACACTCCCTGACGATGTGAATACTCTTTCCTTCGTTGACGAAACGCCTTCAAGTGCGTTTCTGCCACATGCTCCAGTTTCCGGTGTCCCTCTATAACAGCCATTTCCCACATACTCTGTTCCAAGCCCTGTTGTTCTCGCAACGCACTTTGCACGAGGCGAGCCTCATACAAAAACTGTTGTAGAAAATGTTTATTCGGACGCTGTTCGGCAGTTTCAGCTAAACCTCGCCCATGATTGTCTGCCAATAGCTGCTCTAATTCAACCTCTCGCTCAGCCTGTGGAACCTGAGAAACCTGCAATAAACGATTCAAAAAGCGAAATTCCGATTGTAATGAAGTGATGGCCTGATGAACTTCATCATCCATTGGTTCCGAATTCATTCTTTCCCCAGGCAGTTTCAAGACAACCGAACGTTCATGGACAGCCACCCACTCCTCCGCATTGTTGATGGAATATTGTAGCCTTTCCCGTTCCTCTTCTTTCAATTCAGTTTTTGACTTCATTTCAAAAATAGATATAGCCCCACCAAAACGGACACCAAGGTCGACTGACATGACTCGTAAACCATGCCTCCCCGACGGTTGCTCAACCATCCACTTAGATAGCGCTGTCCCCTTTAGAATGACTCGGTCTGAATTGCGTACCATCGACAACACCTTGGTCACATCGCGTTCATTTGGCGCCTGGACATTGATGGTGACATTGAGAAAGATCGGGCCCGTAGCGCCACTGGATAGTACACCTTTAGTGCTGAATTTCTTCAAATGATTGCGGTCAAATTGAACTTTGGCTCCGCCAAAATCGACAGGCAACAGCGCTTGATATCCTCGATCCCAATATCGAACCACAGGCTCATTCGTTTCTGTCCCGACTTCCATCACTAACCCCGTCTTATGCGTAGTTGTGATAGTCCCTTTAGTGACTCCTGTCGGAAACTGTAGAGACTTAGCCAAGGGCACTGTAATTTTGGCAGTCTCGACAAAGATTCCCTCATTCGTTGGCATTAACAATGAGGAAAATACAATTTTGTGATTTTCATCTAAATTAACAGCGGGAATAAAAGAATAGTCGTGCAAATTACCGCCAAGTTTGTCAAAGCGCATCCAGACGGGATGAGTGATTGCATCCGGTAACGTTTTCTGTGCATACTGTTTTGCCTTGGCACGTTTTCTCAGAAGCTCATTGTACTTCGCAAAATCCACCAAAACCGCTGGCTGTGCAATTAAGAAAGAACAAAGGGCAGGTGCAGAGAGCCTTTTAAACAGAGGTTCACTTCCGAATTTTCTCGAATTTTTGCGTTGTACCTCTTTGATGGACTCTATGTAATCTGATATTTGCGCCTCCTTTGAATTCAACTTTTCCCACTTTTCTACGATGGTCGGCCAACTTCGAATCGCCCGTGTGGTGATTTGATGAGCGTATGGGTCTTCTGAATCAAATCCGGTCGACTCACTCTTCATCTCTGCCTCTACTTCGCGCAATAGTTCAACCAATTCCTGATGATGAGCAAGCTTTGATTCAAACTCTTTGATACTATCATTCAGTTTCGTGTACTCTTTTTGTAAGTTGCGATTCCAGGACTCCCAAGATAGCATCCCTTCAATAGCCTGCTGGAACATATCTCTGTCCCATGTGCGCACGCCTTGACGTTCCTTCAACGGAAACCACTGCACGCTGTCAGATGTTGATTCGGTGAAAACTCTCAAAAAAGGCTTCAACCCCATATTCAGCAGTTGTTCTGGAACATATTTGGCTGGGTCGTCTTCATGTTGTTTTTTCCACTTTTCATAGGCTGCTTTCCAAGGTAATCCTTTTCCTTTTAGCGTCTGCCATGTTGGTTTGGCCCCAGCTTTTGACTTACCAGTAAGCCCATTGCTACCTTCCCATGCCAATGGACTGAGAAATTTTCTCGAAATAGATGCAGCATCACCCTTTAATCCAACCGCAGAAGGTATCAGCAACTCATACAATTTTCGCATGACGTTTAATAGCTCTTCATCGGAATGAGACTCAACTCCAGTATTCTCAACCTGAACAATCCGTAAACGACGGAGTAGGTCTCCTTTACAGTCAACCGCCGATTTCACCAGTACAGGTTCATTATCTTCATAGCGATATACGTCGCTTTGGCGCATAAGAATTAACCATTCTTGGTAATAACGCACCCCCTCATTAAAGACCTGGTGTGTCTTATACAACCCCCTACGAACGTTCGAATATTTTGATCCGCCAATGGCTAGCTTGAATTTTATAGATTTGACCGACATGTCATCACCCCACCTCACAAACTCTTTTGGTCACTTCGACCCCGATGGATTGTATTTCGACACTCTCAGTGAGAGTCCTGTGAGGTATTGGAGTCATTTCCTTCACATGGTGCCCATCAATAGGATAGTCAAACCTTATTGCCCTATTGATGTCTTGCTTGCAAGTTCTTTTCAGAACATAGCGCACAAAAGCAAGATCGCAGTGAGTGCCCTATAGACCCCTTTATACAGTTTTTCCAATATGGCAGTATAAAAGACGTGATAAAATAGTAAAATCGGCAAATTTATGTATTAACTCAATTTTCGCACCCGGTTTGCGTCCATAACTCCTTGATACAGATGAGTTTTTGGGTATTGCAAAAGACCCCAGGAGTGCGCAAAGACCCGCCCAACATGCGCGCCAAGCGTATGTTTCTGGTCTGTGTGAAAGCCTTTTGGGCGACAACGTAGCCATGCGACAGGGAGTTCTGACCCCCTTTTCGGACAACCCTTATAGAGAAGAGGAGGGTTGCCAAGTCAGCCAACATTGCGGTTCTCGATGTGTTCGATGTGTTCGGTAGATGCATTCTTTTACGATTTTTGGGATTAATGGGACAAATTTGATGGAATTCGTTTCAGAGACGCGATGCGTCAATTGCTAGTAGGAGTTCTTCACGACTTTGAAGGAATTCCTCACGAAGACCTCTACTCGTGATTTGTGTGCAGATGGACTCGGGGGTCGTAAATAAGAGACCACAGGTCGTTAATCCCCCTTTTTCGGCAACGATTCGCCCCAGTAAGCGTCCGCCAATCCCTTATACCCTCAAATTCGCTGCCCACACGTGGGAAAAACGTGCAATAGGCGACTTTCGCGCCCTTATTTGTGGTTCATCTCTTGTCATTGGATAATTAGGCGACTGGGGAACCTTTATTCCAGAGGGCGCAATCATTGAACGGTTTATTAGCCATTTATTGGTGTTAAATCAAGGACAATCTGGCTTCTTAAGGGTGCGCAACTTGTGGTATTAATTTGAACTCTGTGGAGAGGCTAAATGTTATTAGACAATTTCAGTCATTAACTTTACATGGAATAGGGGTTGAATCAGCATGACTGCTGAACATGTGAAAGCGTTCTTAAATTTAATTCACGCAATTTGCGATTGGTTAATCTGTTGGATACATTAAATTAAAAGCCTTATTCCCTTTCCCCAGCCCTGCCCTGAATTTTCCCTCAGTGGCAGCACGAATTCTAAATCCATCTTAATCCAGTACCAACTATCTATGACAAAAGGGACCCCATTTAGGGTCCTTTTTTTATGGAGCGGGTGATGGGAATCGAACCCACGCTCTCAGCTTGGAAGGCTGGAGTTCTACCATTGAACTACACCCGCATACAATTCTTCATGACAATCTATTACCCCTGTTGTTCTACCCTTTACAGAGAACGAAACCCAGCATTCCAGAAAGCACAGTGTTCATCTTACCCTAGACAAAAGCATTTTGCAACACGCCTGTACACCTACTGATATAACGTACGCACGCATGCACACTCGCATGCGCGCGTGCGCCTCCTTGTATTTCATCACGACGAAGTTTACCCCCGCATCCACATGTCCCTGCGCGTGGCCAGTACGTGAATGTGCTTCGCCCCGTTTTGAACAAACCAAATGGCCAGGGGCACTCCAATGATCGCGATTTCCATGAGCAGCCACCAAAATTTTGATGAGAACATCCCTGTCCTCGGATTGGCCACAATCCATCGGTACAGCAATGCGCCATACAATGGAAACAGCATGGCGAATGCTCCGAAAATAATGGGCACCAGTAACAGCAACCACCCGCGAAAAACGTAGGGAGCCGTCTGGAGAATCAATTGCAAAATGGGAACAGCCACAAGCCAAATCATGCCGGCTCTTAGCCCGGACATGAACGCAAGTACATAGACCACGGAAGGTTGAGAATGAACGACTTCCCGAACAGCCATGCCCACTGCTAAACCCATCTCCGTTAAAAAAATAAGTCCCGCTACGCGTAGGAACCAGGATGTCGCGCGGGTCAATATGAGAGTTATCCGAGAATATGGGTATCCCAGCCACCAGTTGACCGACTCCCGCGAAAAACGCTGCGAAACTCCCAAACTCATCCATAGGCCCAGCCAACCCCCAAACAAAATGAGGCTGGCGGGCAAGCTGATGATAAGATTTGGAGTTTGCAAAAAATATCCCCCCACTGCGCCCGCGAAGGGCAACACAGTGGCCATGGCTGTCATGCGAATGTCTGCTCCAAATCCGAACCAGCGCATTCGACTGGCCTCCAAGCCCACCAACACCCACCATGGGGGCGCTGGTCGACGGAACACACGTTCAAACCAAGTCACCCAGGCCAGGTCTGCCAATCCAGCACCTGCACCCATCGTGGCGCTGATTCCTTGGTCATCTCCCTTCCTCCATAAAACACTCGGTAGATGATTCACGGTTAACTTCTTCGCCCCATCGCGTCTAACCATTACATCCTCATCCTTAGAGTTGTAGCGGTCTCGCCACCAAGGAGAGGTCTGTCGAATCATATCCCAACCAGACACTCCCGCAAGTTTGGGCAAGCGCCAAATGGCCAGCCAAAGGACCAGGGCGGCGACAGACCAGCCAACTCCCACCACCCAAACCAACCAGCGTAAAGGACTCCCCAGAGTCATGAAGGCGGTATCCCTAGAAAAAGTAGGGAGTATTCCCACCCAAGTCCACATGACCCCATAAACCGGAATTTGGAACACCCGTGCCCATCCTGTCATGAGTCCCAGCAAAAACACGGACAATGCGCTGAATACAGGTAGGTAGAGCAAGGTCAACAGCCACAACTCACCTCCCTGCGCAAGAATGGCTCCGGTAGGAATCCAGGTGTTCTGCCGTGTGATCCACATCAACACGTAGACCACGGCAGTAAGCAGCATCAACAGGATCATCAGACGTAAGCCTGAAATTATGTTAACCAACCACTTAGCGAAAACCAATACCCAGCGGGGATAAGGATATCCGAGCCACCAATCGGTTTGTCGGGTGTAAATCAATCCAGTGGAATTTGCTAGACAAAGTATGGTCAACCCCAATAAACAAACATAGGAAGATAGAAAAAACAGGCCCGAGGGTGTAGACATTCTGCTGGCTGCCAGAAGACCTAAAAAAATCAGCATCATAAAGCTGCCAAGCAGCGCCTTTGGATGTTTTTGCAGTTCTCCCTGGAAACGCTGACTATCCAATGAAGTTAAGGTCCACAATCCGTGCCATGGGTTTGTCCGTCTTTCTGTACTGTCCCCTGTCCTCATTCAAACACCTCCCTGTACCGCTGTTCCACCGAACTGCCCCGTTCTCGCAAGCGTTCCACCACGTCGACTTCCAAGACTTCCCCATCGGCCAACAGAATAATGCGGTCAAACAGGTTTTCCATCTCCCGAATGTCGTGGGTGGCGACTAAAAACGCTCGTTCACCGCCCGCCAGTTCCCGGACTACCGAAGTGGCAATCCGTTCCCGAGAGACCAGGTCCACCCCGGCGAAGGGTTCATCCAGCAACACCACCCGGGCTCGTCGAGCCAAGCAGGTGAGCAATTGTAAACGGGCCTCCTCCCCCCGAGACAAGGTGGAAATGCGGGCATCCAGCTTGATGGCCAGACTGCGAATCAAGTCCTCGGCTCGGTCAACATCCCAATCCGGATAAATTCGCTCCGCATAGGCCAACCAAGCCCTGGCGGTCAACCAGGTTGGCAACTTACCCCGGTCTGGCAAAAGCGCCGTATCGGCCAGCGTGGCCACCCCTGCGGTTTTGCCAAACAAGGTTACACTCCCGGCATTCGGAGGGATAAGCCCCGCAATGATTCGCAGCAAACTGGACTTGCCCGCTCCGTTCGGGCCCAACAGACCGGCGACTTCCCCCGGCTGAACGGCGAAGTTGATGTGTCTCAGAATTTCCTTTTTGCCTATCCGCATGTCCACACGGGTACAATCGATGGCCGCTTCCTCCTGTGATGTCACCGAGTGGCGCAGTGCCGATTTCGTCCAGTCACTCATTTTCCATCTCCCCTTCTGGCTAAGGCAATCAACTCGTCTACCGTCATCCCCACAGACTGAGCCACTTTGTCCAATTGAGCCAGGGCTCCCCGGGCGAGTATTCGCCGACTCTTATCAATCCCCTGAGGATCTGTGGCGACAAATGTTCCCTGACCACGAAATGTCACAACGAACCCCTCTCGCTCCAGGTCTTGATAAGCCCGCATGACGGTATTGGGATTCACCCGAAAATATGCCGCTAACTCTCGTATGGAAGGCAACCGCTGACCCGGCAATAACCTCCCGCGAGCAAGGTCCGAGCGAATCAAGTCCGCAAACTGTTCATACAACGGTCTGGATGAATCCAACTGCACCTGCGGCGGCTGCCACATGTCCTCCGGTCCCATCGCCTTCACCTCAGTATTAAGTGTATTACATCAACTAATACACCGCAAGAGGCTAAAACCACGGTATAATGCGTATGACAAGGAGATGAGTAGAGTTGGGCTGGGTGTGGACGATGGGGATTGCCCTATTGGGCATGTGGTCTGTCATGAGCGGTTGGGCCGTGCGGGGACTGCTGCGAATGCCGTCTCTTGATGCCCGTGCGACAAACTCTCCATGCGTCCGTCTGGCGCAGGAGATGTCAACCAATTCTCCACAATCCGGACAAAACCAATCCCATGCGGCCATTCCCCGCGTGTCGGTCATTCTTGCCGCTCGCAACGAGGACTCGGCCATCACTGCCACCCTTGATTCTCTGCGCGGTCAAACCTGGACCAACATAGAAGTCATTGCCGTCAATGACAGGTCGACGGACAACACTGGCGAGATTCTGGAGGACAAGGCCGTCACCTGGCCCCAGTTGCGAGTGCTGAAGGTAACCCATCTGCCCACAGGCTGGCTGGGCAAAAATTACGCTTTACAACAAGGAGCGATGGCCGCCACAGGAGATTGGCTACTGTTTACAGATGCGGATGTGGTGTTTTCTTCTCAGGCTGTGGAGACAGCCCTCCACCACACTTTGGCACATGGCATTCATCATTTGGCCGTTGCACCGAGGCTACTCGTCCGAGGATTCTGGCTGCGTACCGCCGTCTACTTTTTTGTCTACAATATCATGCTGGCTTTTCGCCCCCAAGACGCTGATTTACCCAATAGCCCCAGATCCGTGGGCATTGGTGCCTTCAATCTCATTCACCGCTCAGCTTATGAACAGGTGGGCGGCCACGCCGCGGTGGCCCTGCGACCAGATGACGACTTGGCCTTGGGGGCTTGCATCAAATCGTCTGGCTTTCAGCAAGCATTCGCCAGCGGATCCAACCTAATCCAAGTAGAGTGGTATCCCACCTTGACCGCCATGGCCAAGGGGTTGGAGAAAAACGCCCTGGCTCCGTTCGACTATCGGTTTTCCCGCTTTGTGACCGGTATCGCTGTAGCCATTTTCTTCTACGAACTCCCTTTCTTAGGTACCCTGTTGACTCCTGGCTGGTCCCGCTTTCCCTTTGTAATCTCCCTCGCCCTCGAATGGGGAATGTTTGATCTGAGTACTCGGAACAGCCATGTGTCTCCTTGGTGGGCTTTGACTGTCCCCCTGGGTGCCCCAATTTTATTGATTCTTCTCGTTCGATCCGCTTGGTTGGCTGCCCGGCACGGTGGGGTGGAGTGGCGAGGTACCTTCTACTCCTTGGCGGACCTGCGCCGCCAAGCCGTCGTCGTCCCCAGACAATATGCCATCTGGAGGCGTACCGGAACTCGGCAACACAGACCGCCGCGCTGATGTTCTGACATCCGGATCACACGACAACTGCGTTTTCTGCCGCCCACACAATCTACCTCACACGACAACTGCACTGTTTGCCGACCATACAACCTACCTCACACGACAAATGCGCTGTTTGCCGACCACACAATTTACCTCATTCTTAAGTCAGGAGCTTGTGGCGACTCCTTGGGGCATCCCATTCATCTATGCTCCCGCCTCCGTTGTCCCCTGTCCATGAGAGGACATCCACTTATTCCAACCCTGCCGGAATACTGCTGCTCTTTTCACGGTGAAATTCCGGAATCAGCTGCTGCGCCAAGGGATAGGCTAACAGAGCCAACAACCCGGGACCTGCATGAGCCGTGATTACCGCCCCCAAAACAACCACAGTAACCCAAACATGAGGGTATTTAGCGCCCAATTCTTCCGCCAGTTGTTGAGCCTCTGTCGCCCGTTGGGTGTGAATCACGGCGAGGCGCAAAGGTTCCCCTGTCCTGGCCAGTTTGTCGAACTCCCCTAAAATGTACTCCATTGCCCGATGATGGGTTCTGACTCTTGCAAACAAGTCAACGGCCCCATCCACGATGGTCAAGATGGGTTTAATTTGCAACAAAGTCCCGAGCACGGCTGCCGCGCCGCCAATTCTACCCCCTTTGCGTAAATACTCCAAGGTGTCCACCACAAACCAGTTTTTCATCGATTCCCGTGAACTTTCCCAAAACGCTAAAATTCCTTCCGCAGAGACACCCTGCCGAGCCAATCGCACCCCATCCATCACTAAACCACCTATACCAAAACTGGCAATTTGTGAATTGATTACCCGGATGTCCCCGCCCACCATCTCCGCGGCACTGACAGCGGAACGATACGTCCCGCTCAACTTGTCAGAGACAAAAAGCCCCAGTATTGTGTCGTTATTTTTCAACAACTCGGTGAATACCGCCACGAATTCTCCCACCGATGGCTGAGAAGTGGTAGGCAACTCAGAGGAATTCGCCATCTGGGAGTAAAACTCATCTGCCGTGAGATCCACTCCATCTCGATAAGACCTACCGCCAAAAATCACCAACTGAGGTACAACAGCTATCCCGAATTTTCGGGCCTCTTCATTCGTCAAATCGGCACTACTGTCTGTAACAAAAGCAATCCTACTCATCAATTAACCTCCTGGGACCACAGATAAATCAAACAGGACCGTCCCCTTTTCTCGAGGACGGCCCCTTAATGGCTGTAGAATGGGCCCACTAATTCCCTCCATGAGGTTTACCCAGTGTTTTTAAGCACGTTTATACCACCCTAGTGTATCTCAAAACAGCCCATTCCACAAAAATTTGTCGATGTATTATAGTTGTGCGGTTACAAGCTCAACTTTCGCAGACCAAAATAGGGAGATAGGCCTTGATGTATTTGTCAAGCGAAAAGTGGTTCTTGCGAATCTTTGGTGAAGCCCCTTCGTTTGACAATATTTGCATTCCTAACGGGGTAGGGTAGAATCAGAGGTGATCACTGTGGACGACTATTTTTCGTTGGTATTTCCAGGTCTTCATGTTTTGGATTCCTATGTAAGCGAAAACCACTTCGCGTTTCGCGTGGCTTCTCGGCACTCGGGAAATTACTGTCCTTCATGCGGGCTCTGGACGCAACGAGTACACAGTGACTATTACAGAACCATACAGGATATTCCTCTATCTGGGGTACCCGTTCTCCTTCGCCTTCATAGCCGCAAGATCTTTTGCGACAATCCCGACTGCTCTCAGTCCATTATTACAGAACGTTTCGATGGGCTGTTGTCTCGATCCCAGCAGAAAACAGCGCGTCTCAATGAATGGCTGACACGAATTGCATTTGAACTCGGCGGTAATCCAGGAAGGAACTGCTCTCGCCCAGAAGTTGGGCATTGTCGTCGCCCGCGATACGATGCTCGCGCGTATTCACGAAGCTCCCATTCCCGAACAAAGAAACACGGAGGAACTTCGTGTCATAGGGATGGATGACTGGGCCTATCGACGT
>DAHWFY010000054.1 GCA_027336365.1 Bacillota bacterium
GCAGCAATGTTCATGAGAAAGGAATATTCGAGCGACTTCACAATGGTCAAACCATGCTTTATCAACAACGATGGAATCCAAATCAGAAATCCATAATAAACCAGCTCAATAAAGAACCAGGTGATCCATAAAAGAGCGGTCTTACCTGCCAACGGCTTACTCCAAATCTCCGCAAGAGAATTGGTACGAGCCGACCGCTGGAAGTTTGAAGTACTCATCTTGCTAAATGGAGGCATGTCATGGACGCCAATCCGTTCATAAATTTCCTTGGCCGCAGATGTTTTGTTGTGAATGGCAAGCCATCGTGGTGATTCAGGCAATCCCTTCCGTATGACCCACACATACAAAGCCGGAATACCAGCAATGACCAGGGCGATTCGCCATCCGTTGATACTGGCAGGGATCACCACCAAATTGATGAGAGAAGCAATGATCGCGCCCACAGTAAAGAACGCGTCGGAAATTCCCAACAGTCTTCCGCGGAACCGGATAGGCATGAGCTCAGCCAAGTAGGGCGTAACAATGGCACTCTCTCCCCCAACCCCAATTCCTGTGATAAACCGGAGTACCCCAAACGAAACTGAATTCCAACTTATAGCCGCAACAACGGAAGAAATGGTGAAGGTTAGTAGGGTATACTGCATGACAAACTTTCTCCCATACTTGTCACCAAGCCACCCCGCCAAGGCAACCCCCACCACATACCCAGCCAGTGCTGTACTCCCCAATAGCCCAGTTGTGGCACTGCTCATGTGAAACTGCCGAGTCAAGACAGCCAAAATTCCACCAACAATCGTCAGGTCCAGTCCCTCAAACAAAAATCCAAGTGTTGCCACAATCCATATCTTCATGTGTATCTTCTGTAGCCGTTCAGGCAACCCTCCGCTAACTGTCACTATCCCCTGTCCTTCTCTCATCTTCTGGACCTCCTCCCCAAACTTTCTTCAAAATACTTGCAGTGCATCTCACCCGTGGTTCTACAATGCAAATTGACGAATATTCTTTATCCCCGTCTGAACGTCGAGTCCCGCCTTTATTTCAATGGCCCTTCCTGTGGGTTGGAGGTACTGCGGTGTTTTGAGCCCACTGCCCGTCACCATTACCACGATGGTTTCCTCCGGGGTGACAAGATTTTGTTTAACCGCTTCCTCCAATCCTGTAAAGGCAGCGGCTCCTGCAGGTTCAGCCCAAATCCCTCCGTATTTTGCCAAAGTTTGAATGGCCGCCAACATCTCGTCGTCAGAGACCGCCACAAAGGCCCCGTGAGATGCCCGTACATCCCGCAATGCCGCTCCACCGCTGACAGGAGCGCCCACCGCGATACCATCGGCCAATGTATTCGCCAAAACCGGCTGGACAGGCCGATTTTCTTCCCAGGACTGTTTAACGGGTTGACATCCAACCGCCTGCACCCCAATGATGCGTGGCACCTTCTCTGCTAGCCCACACAACACCAGTTCCCGAAAACCTTTTGCCAAAGCACACAAGGTGGGACCATCCCCAACGGGCGCCACGGCCACGTCAGGCATGTGACCACCAAGTTGCTCCCAAATTTCAAATGCCACGGTCTTTTTGGCCTCCAGGGTGACTGGATTAACGCCGGTATTCCGGTCCAACCAACCAAATTCGCGGGCCGCCGCACGCGACAGTTGAAAGGCAGCCTCATACCCTTCCGCCACCTTGAAAACCGTGGCACCCCCGAGCAGCATGAACTGTAACTTGGCTTCACTCACTTGGGCTGGGACAAACACCACCGCTTGTAACCCTGCTGCCGCCGCGCCCATCGCCAAGGAGGTGGCCACATTGCCCGTGGATGCACAGGTGACCGTATGCATCCCCATACGCAGGGCTTGCTCCAGCACCAGCGCCGTGGCCCTGTCCTTGTTGGAACCAGTAGGTCCACGAGTTTCATCTTTAATGAATAACCGCTCCAATTGCAGCCGCCGCCTCAACTCCGGAACCCTTAATAATGGAGTTCCACCCACCGGCAGGGGGTATTGGATGGGACCATCTTCTAAAGGCAACAACTCTCGATACCGCCACATCCCGTCGTTCAACCCATGTTCTTTCGGCCACAGTGTGGAACTGTACGCGTAATTAAGCTCCATTTGAACTCCCGGTAGCTCAGGCCTGTTTCCTCCGAGATCCAGGTTATATTGTGTGCTGCCATCGTTGTATACCCAATCCACGGAAGTCACCGTACCCATGTCATTCCCGTCCTCCCATCCATTCCCGAACGATACTCGCATACCCCTCAGCCGCTTGGACAAGTTCGTCGATTTCCACATACTCGTCTATTCGATGTGCCAGAGATTCCTCCCCTGGACCAAACCCCAGTGTGGGGATGCCCAGTTGCCCCGCCGTGCCACTGCCATTGGTGCAAAAAGCGTAATGAGCCACCTGTGGAGTTATCCCTGCATTCCTTAATCCAGCCAGTGCTTGCTGGACTCCTACGTCCTCTGATCCCACATACCAAGCGGGAGCGAAATTAGGGGCACTCACCGCATACCCCGTGTATGTGAAGAAATCATCCTTTGCGATCCCGACGTTCCCACGGGCTCCGGTTCCGGCAAGGACTTTCTTCACCACCTCCTGCACGGGCCGCAGGACATCTTCCTCCCGTTCTCCCGGCAAGGTTCGCCGATCAAAAGTGGCCACACAGTAATCCGGAACCACGGATAACCCCGGATATGGGCGAGAAAGGATATCTGTGAGTACCAGCACTCCTTGGCCAAGAACCGGGTGTTCAGGGACAGATACCTGCCGCAACGCCTGGATGATGTCTGCCATCCTCTCCACCGCATTGATGCCCAACTCCGGTCTGGAGGAATGAGTGGGCTTACCAAACACCTCAACGCATATCTCTGCTCGTCCTCTTTGTCCCACATTCAGTCTCAATCCTGTCGCCTCGCAGATGATGACCCGGTCCGGATGAATCCGCTGTGCCACATGAACTAAAGCCGGACCCTCCACAAGTTCCTCCGCCACACTGGCGGACACCACCACTTTTCCCCGCCGCAACTCACCTTTCAGCATCGCCACACCGTACATGGATGCGGCCAGTGGCCCTTTCATATCCATCGCGCCACGACCATAAATGCGGTCCCCCATCCGTTCCCCCGACGCTGCGTGGCTCCACTGCGATGGGTCTGTCACTCCCACCGTGTCCATGTGGGAATCCAACAACACCACGGGACCCGGCCCCGCATCCACAACACCAGTCACATTCCCCCATTCATCCACAAAAGTCTCCATCCCAAGACGTTCCATCTCGGCTTTAACCAGTTTAGCCACCCCGTCTTCTTGCCCGGAAAGACTCTGTTGTGCAATCAGTCGCAGTGTAAAATCCACCAAAGCCGCTTCATCCACATGTGTATTCACCCCTGATCCACCTTCCTTCCTAGAAAAATCCATTTTCGCTGAACTACAGTCCCAACACACCCCCTGGTCGTGCCTCCGTCCTCTTTCCGTCTTTCCGTACAATCTGCCCGTCCACCATCACCAAGGCGACACCCGGAGGCGTCTGTTTCGGTTTCTCATAAGAAGCCGTATCCACAAACCGTGCCGGGTCCAGCAGAACCAGGTCGGCTCGCAGTCCAGGTTGAATTCTGCCCCTGTCCCGCAAACGAAGCCTGTCGGCAGCTTTGGCGGTCAGTCTGGCCACCGCCTGCTCCACAGATATCAAGTTTTCTCTCAGGGCGTAACGACCCAAGACTCTGGCAGCGGTACCGTACAGTCGCGGGTGCGGATGCACTCCAAAAATGCCGTCCGTGCCCACCAAAGCTGCCGGATGTCCGAAAATTGCCCGAACCGTTTCCTCACTGGCATAATGATCTACCATGGTTACATTCAATTGGGTGTCGGCCAGCAGATCCATGACCACCTGTACCGGGTCCTCACCCAGACGTTCCGCAATCTCTGCAAGAGAACTCCCGATATCTTTCTCTCTGTTGTTCCCTGCGCTGGCAATGTAGATTTTTTCTGGCCCACAGGCCCCATAAAGATTCTCCCACCCCGTCAACCCTCGTTCCATGTCAGACCCCATGCGGCGACGTATTTGCAAATCCTCCAAACGGCTGAGAATTTTTTCGGGACCTCCTTCTTGTGCCCAGGGAGGTAACAGGGCCGTCAAAATTGTGCTGCCCGCACCATAGGGATATTGATCAAACGTGATGTCCACATCTCGTCGCGCCTTGTCTATCAGTTCCAATAACGGTTCCACCCACCGAGCGTTCCCCACCACCTTCAGATGGGACAGATGCAGAGCAGCTCCGGATTTTCGCGCCACCTGAATCATTTCCATCACTGCGGACAAGATTTGGTCACCCTCGTTGCGTACATGGGGGACCAAGGGAACCTCAAACTCTGCGGCGACCTCTGCCAATGCGGTCAATTCCTCGAAATTTGAGAAAACTCCCGGGAAATAAATCAGTCCAAAGGATAAGGCGCGGGCGCCAGCCTCCAGTGCCAACCGGACCTGATACTGCATTTCTTTTAATTCATCCATCGTAGGAGCCCGCTGCTCCCCACCCATGACAAAATCTCGAATGGCATTGTGTCCCGCCGATGGAATTAAGGTGGTGACAGGCCGCGTCGCATGCAGGGCATCCAGATACTTGGCAAAGGAGGACCAATCCCAGCGTGTGGGACCTTCCCCTTCCAGGGCACGCAGATAGGCTCGTCGAGCTTCCACTCCTTGGAGAGACACGGGGGCAGGTGCCAACCCATCTGGATGAATCAACTCCGTGGTAAATCCCTGCGCTACTTTCGGCTCCAACCAGGGATTCTGGAAAGATTCCAACGCCGTATGGGCATGCATATCAATGAACCCTGGACAAAGCAGCAAACCATCCCCATCCACCATCAGCGCACCGGTTACATCGGGCAGATGATGAGCCACCGCGACAATCGTGCCATCTGCAACGGCCACATCTCCCGTAAATCCCGGACCTTCCCCTGGCAGGACGAAAGCCCGTCGAATCACCGTATCCAACTCCCGGCCTCCTTTCCAAATTTTCAAATCGTAATATTTACCGAGCTTCAGACCCAATGACATGAGCCTTCCTGATGAACATTTTCCTCAGTGGACCCACACACAAAGTAAAAAAATTAGCAAGAACCGTGCCACACAGCCCGAATCTCTCCAACGGTGGGAATTGTCAGACTTACGACCCGGGGCTCCTACCCCACAAAGTCGTTCAAAATGAGACATTTCTCGTGAATCCCCATACCATGACTGATGCATGGATGCCTGCACCCGCTGATGCAGTTCGTCATCTGCAGGGCCTTTGTCGCAAAAAGAGATTTTCTCATTATGAGATTAAATCCGCAAGAAAACCTCCCATAGCAGCGCAGAAAGGAACTTTTCTCACACCCAGGATGCCAGAAATCTGTCACACCATGCAGAACACACGTTTCTCATCAGGCTAGAACTCAACGTTTCCACTCTGTCCATTCAAAAGGGAGCCTCTGTCATTGTGAAGACGGATGATCTACCGTGAACCCGTACTGCTGCATTTTCCGATACAGCGTTGCCCGGCTAATGCCAAGAAGTTTTGCGGCCTGTTCTTTTTGACTACGGTACCCCCGGGTCTTTTTTAGAGCAATGGCGATGGCCGCCTTTTCTAAGGAGGTGAGGTCTAGAAACGGAACATCTCCCATTTGTGCATGCACGGTCCGGCGAATGCGGTCTGGCAAGTGGATTCCTTTGACACGTTCCCCTTGCGCCATGTTGACCGCATACTCAATCGCATTGGCCAGTTCCCGAACATTTCCAGGCCACTCGTAGTGCGTCAACATCTCGTGAGCATCCAAGGCAAAGCCACGCAGAGACTTTCCCAACAGCACGGAGTAATGCTCCAGATGCGTTTCTGCGATGGGAATGATATCTGCCATTCTCTCTCGCAGGGGTGGAATGTGTAGCGGAATGACGTTTAAACGATAGAAAAGGTCTTCGCGAAACATCCCTTGCCGAATGCGCTCCTCTAGATTGCGGTGAGTCGCCGCAATCACGCGGACATTCACGGCTTTCCCACCCTTGCTGCTACCCACCCGTTCAACATACCTATCCTGCAACACCCGCAGAATTTTCACCTGCAGTTGAAGAGGCATGTCCCCAATTTCATCTAGAAAGAGAGTTCCCTTATCAGCCTGTTCAAATTTTCCCGACTTTCCACCCTTTCGAGCCCCGGTAAAGGCTCCCTCCTCATATCCAAACAGTTCACTTTCCAACAGGTTGTCAGGAATGGAGGCGCAGTTCACCGCAACAAAAGGTCCCTGACTGCGCCGACTAGCCAAGTGAATGGCTCTGGCAAACAACTCCTTGCCTGTTCCACTCTCCCCGGAGATTAGAATAGTGGAGTCACTGTCGGCAACCCTGCGGGCCATTTCCTTCACGTTTCGAATGGCCGAGGTGCTGCCCACAATGGTATGAAAAGGGTCTTCTCGGTCACTCTTTCCAATTTGACTCACAATATGGACCATGCGCTCCAAATCCTCAATCGTCATGACAAACCCGAGATCTTCCCTGTTTGGAGAAACGGGTCGAAGACTGACCAAAAATCTGCGTGTATGGTTTTGCACACGAAGACTCACTTCCTGAGGAATACCATCACGGGGCATGCTTAGGAGCAATTCTTGCAGCAGTTCAGCAGCCGTTGAGTCCCCTTCCGTTTTTTCTCCGACATTTTGAAGAGCAAGGACACTCTTTGCCTGCTCATTCAGGCGGATGACCTCTCCCGCAGAATTGACCAGGAGAACTCCCTGATCCACGTAATCCATCACAGCGCTCAATTGATTCAGAGTGACCTGTCGCTGTTCATACAACGTCTGCTCTTTGAATTTCGCCGCAATCATCTCGGCAATCTTCTTTAAAAAGTACATCGTATTTTCGCGATCTGTGAACAATCGCTCCCGTTGAGAAGCGTCAAATGCCAAAAGTCCAATGACGCCAATTCCTCGTCCGTCCGCTTGGATGGGGCAACAGATTTCACCCGTCTCCGGACACTGACCATAGTGCCTACACGGTTTGCAAATTTCGTGAAACCCCGGATGATCAATGACAAAGGGCTGACTTGTACGCAGAGACGACTGATACACATAATCCTCGCCCGCCATGGTTCGCAACAATCCCGCCTGGGCTTTTCCGGTTCCGGCAATCCGAGTCAGAGTTGCATCCGCTATCTCGACTTCAACCTTCAAAACCGCCGCGATGGCTTCGGCAATCTGTTGTACGGTTTCCTGGATGGCCTGCCACGGCATACGCTCTTCACCCCCTGAACACTTCTCGCCATCCAACCCGCCTGATATAGTTTGAATGATTCGACACCTGCAGTTCCAATCCTCTATGATAGATTCTCCGCAAAATACGACTAGGCCATCCTGCCGCCATACCACCAGCGACACCTCGGACATCACACACATGTCACACATGTGGAGTTCTATGGAGCACAGTCAATGTCCGTAAATTTCTTTATTTGGAACTAATTTCAGCGAGGTGTTGCAAATTGAAAACAACTTATTTATAATATTAGTTAGCGGCACAAGTTTCACATTTGCGTTAACTTGTTCGAAAGAAGATATAATCTGGTTTTCTCGTCTTCGACAAGTCTCCGCGTTGAACCTCGTTATTTTTTATTGTAACTCGTCGGCTGACTTTAAGTTGTCCACCACCTCTGAGTTTAATGAACAAATGACAAATGCAAACATGGTTGTCAAGTGAGGAGGCGGGTGCACGTATAAACCTGAGACCTCTGTTCATTATCGAATTGACCATGGTACTTCATTCTGAACATCGGGTCTCAGAAACTTCACAGCTTTCGTTGCCACATCACACGTCCCTCACTTGCCACTCCAACAACTTTTGCAACGACCGCCGTCTTGGTGCCGCGATTGAACTACGCAGTTTCAATTGCCCAATGGTGAAGATGCGTTTTTGACTTCAACCAGGGAGGAGGTCCAATCATGACAAGAATTGCCTTTATGAGCACTTATCCACCGCGACGTTGTGGCATTGGGACCTACACCCAACAGTTGCGCCGACACATCAATGCAAGTCTGCCCTGTCCGGGTGGACACCCAGTGGTGGTCATGTCTACACAGGAAACGGATGTTCCAATGGGAAATCTATACTGGCCTTTGTTGCAAGACCGTCGTGACGCCTACACGTCGATGGCGGAACGCTTGAACCGAAGTGACGTAAGTGTCGTTTCCCTGCAACATGAATTCGGCATCTTTGGTGGCGAGAGTGGTGCGTACATTCTGGATTTCATTGAGGCTCTGAAAAAGCCCTTGGTAACCACCTTTCACACGGTCTTTCCATCCCCTGAGGAACCCTACCGACACATTCAACAGGCGCTAACAATTCGTAGCGATGCCATTGTGTCAATGAGCAGAAGGGGAGTGGAATATCTCAAAAAGGCATTCCGGGTGTCTGCAGACAAGGTGGCTTACATTCCTCACGGCACACCCCTACCTCCATCGCAAGACCGAGAGATACTGCGCAATCACCTGGGTTGGCAGGGACGACAGGTTATTTTAACCTTTGGATTGCTGAGTCGGGGCAAAGGCATTGAATCCATGCTGGACTCACTGTCAACAGTGGTGGAGCAAGTTCCGGAAGTACTATACATTGTCGCAGGTCAGACCCATCCTGAGGTGCGCAAGTGGGAAGGAGAGTCTTACCGCCGCGAGTTACAGACGCTGATAAAGGAAAAGAATTTGTCTAATCACGTTCTGATGCTGGATCGATACCTTGAGGATGCAGATTTGGTTCGTATGATTGCAGCTTGCGACCTGTATGTGACCCCTTATCCAGGTATGGAACAAAGTACAAGTGGAACTTTGGCCTATGCGGTCGGTATAGGCAGGCCCGTCCTCAGCACACCCTACATTTATGCCCGAGACTTATTACAGGGTTATGAAGATCTGTTGATTCCTTATGGGGACACTCAGACCTGGGCAAAACGCCTCACTGAACTGTTGACCCAGCCCGAAATGCTGGCAGAATGGGGAAAACGAATTGCAAAAATAGGACTGGGTATGCACTGGCCGCAAATTGGACGCCAGTATGCAAAGCTGTTTGCTAGAGTGACAATGCGAGAACAGCAGGATTCTGCAAATCGCTTAATTTCCTCTACAGCGGCACTCCCAGCCATAGGGAGGTGAGGTATTTTGTCTCTGCTCCCTGTTCAATTGCATCACTTGGAGCGTTTAACGGATGACACAGGACTTCTGGAACATGCGTGCGGTCTGGTACCCAACCGTAAAGAGGGCTATTCCACAGATGACAATGCTCGAGCCTTATGGGTAACCGCCGCATGGTTGCCCTATGCCCCGGAGGGCAGTCAAGACCGCCTCCGCTTGTTGCGTCTAAGTGAGACCTATCTGGCTTTTGTCAATTGGGTTCAAGAAGAAGATGGCCACTTCTATAACGATATCGCCTATGACCGTCGACGGCAGCCGGAAAACCCGTCAGATGACTGCTTTGGTCGCTCTTTATGGGCTTGTGTGGAGGCCACTGTGAACTTGGATCCAGACCGGAGCCTGACCGCCTTTACCATTATTCGCAGTGCCTTGACTTATTTACCTCACCTACATCACTTGCGTGGCCAAGCTTATGCTATGGCAGCCATCCATCGCATATTGATAGGAGCGGAAACTGGCAACGAGACGTTCCAAGAACTCGTTGCAGCTTACGGGTTGTGGCAACATGCTCAGGAATTTGAGGCTAGACTCAGTTCTGCCTTTACAGCTTCCAGAAAACCGGATTGGGAATGGTTTGAAGACCGATTGACTTATGGTAATGGTATCTTGCCTTGGGCCATGTACTGGGCGTATACGACGGGAGGTCGCCGTCGCACTTTGGAGATTGCCCACACCAGCCTTGATTTTCTGGTGACTCAAATGACAGGTCCGGGTGGATGTATCCGTCCTGTCGGAAACCTCGGATGGGCGACACGGGAATCCAGGGCACAGTGGGATCAACAGCCCCTGGACGTCATGAAATTAGCTTTAGCCGCCGCCAAAGCTTGGGAAGTTGAGAAAGACCCCAGGTGGCAAGAAGTCGTTGACCGTTGCCATTCCTGGTTTCATGGGGACAACGACCTTGGCCTCTCGCTGGTAAATGTACAGGAGGGAAGTTGCTGTGATGGCTTGCAGCCGGATGGACGCAACAAGAATCAAGGAGCGGAATCTACCCTGGCCTATTTGCTGACCGCACACATTCATCATCAATTGGAATTGAACGTGAGATCTCAGACTCAAGCCCGCTCAGTTCCCAGTCGGCGAATTTCTGCACAACTGTACGGTGGGGACTATCGACTGTAGATTTCAGAAACTGGCTTCTGCTCACCGGAATCTCTCCACCGTTTCTCGATAATGGTAAACCATCTTCACCAAGACATCCCCAAATTCAGTGTACTGAGTAGAATGCTGCCAAACCGCAATGACCGTTGCACCCACCATCCCTCGGGCGTTCTAAGGCGACACGCTGAGAACGTGTGTCGTCTCCCCTCCCTGCAACTCCATGCCAGAACCCGTCACCGATCAAAGGGATGCCCGTAAAACACGTTTTGGGACCACTCATGCGCCCGAGCCAGAGAAGCGTGCGTGCCGGCATCCGTCCACCAACCCTGCAACACGTCATATGTCAATTCTTTGCGTTGAATGTATGCGTTGTTCACGTCAGTGATCTCTAGTTCTCCCCGCTCCGAAGGTTTCAGAGTACGAATAATACCAAATATGTCGCTGTCATACATATAGATGCCTGTAACCGCATAAGAACTTTTAGGCTTCGTTGGTTTTTCTTCAATGGAGACAATACAGTCCTGATCTAATTCCGGCACCCCATACCGCTCCGGATCTTCCACCTCTTTAATCAGGATTTTCGCCCCATACCGTTGATGCTGAAAGTTGCGGATGTACGGCGTGATGTCATCGGCAAAGACATTGTCTCCCAGAATGACCGTCATCAAGTCCTTACCCACAAACCATTCCGCCAGCCCCAATGCCTGAGCAATGCCACCCGCTTCATCCTGCACCCGGTAGGTGAACTCCGCACCGAACTCGTGTCCACTTCCCAAAAGGTTCACGACATCTCCCATATTCTCTTTACCAGTGACAATGAGAATGTCCCGTATGTCTGCCTGTAACAATTTATATATGGAATGATAAATCATTGGATAACGTCCCACGGGCAGTAAGTGTTTATTGGTAATTTTTGTGAGTGGATACAGCCGTGATCCCGTTCCACCCGCTAAGATAACTCCTTTCATAAGACACCTCCCCTGAAATATCCAGCGCGTTGTTTTCACCGTGTGGATTCGACGCGGGATTTCAAAATCCTTCCTTCCCCTGCAGATTCCGAGTGTGTTTTCGCATAAATAGGCATCAGTTTAGTACTTATTGGACCAAATCGTAGGGGATAATGGCTGATTTGGGGGCTTCAAACCGAAATTATTTCTGAGCATGCAAAAACTGATATAGAGTCAAATTCAGTTGCAGGACATTGACTCGTCTTTTACCAAACACCCCCAACTGCAACCCTTTCACTTGGCTGTCCACCATTTGCGTTAAAAACGCTGTGCTCAACCCCGTGGCCTTGGCAACCCTGGGAATTTGAATCAAAGCCGCCTGAACTGTGATATCCGGATCCAACCCAGACCCGGAACTTTCCACCAAATCGGCGGGGATTTTACGGGTCTGCAGACCTGGTGTTGTTTTTTGCAAAAACCGAATCCGTTGTTGTACGTCTGTCAACAACTGTTGATTTGTCGGTCCCAAATTACTGGGACTCGAAGCGTATGCGTTATAAGGCTCAGGTTTACCCGTTGATACGGAAGTTGTGGCTGAAGGGCGACCCCAAAAATACTGCAAATGGGGTTCAAAATTTTGCCCAACATGAGCTACCCCTATTAATCGTCCATTCAGTTGCACTAAACTGCCTTGGGACTGATAAGGAAAAAGCAGACGACTCATACCCATCATTACGAACGGATAAGCAAGAGCCAAGAGGACCCATAGAACCAGTGAAACACCTAGTACCGGACGCAACATTTTCATCTTCATCACTCCCACCTCCACAAGTTAGGCTAAACCGAATAAGGACAGGGCTCGGTCAATTCCCCAAATCCCCACAAACGGAATCACCACACCGAGTATCCCCCAGTTAAAAATGTTACGAGACAACATGCGGTCCGCCGACTCCGCTCGATACTTGACCCCACGCACAGCGAAAGGAATCAAAGCAGGGATGATGAGTGCGTTGAAAATTAAAGCAGACAGAATGGCACCATGGGGAGTCCTGAGGCCCATGATGTTCAACTTGTTCAGTCCTTGCAGGGTTGGAACGGATGCAAACATGGCAGGAATAATGGCAAAGTATTTTGCCACATCATTGGCGATGGAAAATGTGGTGAGCGCCCCGCGGGTAATCAACAGTTGCTTGCCCACAAGAATGACATCCAGCAATTTTGTGGGATTGGAATCCAGGTCAATCATATTCCCTGCTTCCTTCGCAGCCATGGTGCCGGAATTCATGACCAGTCCCACATTCGCCTGGGCAAGGGCCGGAGCATCATTGGTACCATCCCCGGTCATCGCAACCAACTTGCCCTCCGCTTGCTCCTTGCGAATCAACGTAATCTTGTCCTCTGGCACACACTCCGCAATGAAATCGTCTACGCCTGCCTCTTCCGCCAACACTGCCGCCGTGATGCGATTATCTCCAGTCGCCATGACCGTCCGAATGCCCAATCAGACGAAATTCCTTAAACCGCTTCTTCAAACCTGACTTCACCACATCATGCAATCCGATGACACCCAGTGCGCGGTGGTCTACAGAGACCGCCAAGGGCGTTGCTCCTTGACGTGCCACGTCTTCTGCAAATTTTTGCAGTTCCCCTTGGTGATTTCTCACCAACTTCAAAATCGCATCCACCGCCCCTTTGCGAATTTGACGTCCATCGGCAAGGTCAATACCACTCATCCGTGTATGTGCTGAAAATGGAACGGGGTCTCCGTCAGCAAATGGTAGGTTGTTTAACTGTAAAGTTTTCTGCGCCAATTCAACGATGGAACGGCCTTCCGGAGTGCTGTCCGCTAAAGAAGAGAGCAAAGACGCGGTAGCCAAGTCCGTCAGTTTTACTCCAGGAACTGGTAAAAATTCAGTCGCCATCCTATTTCCAACGGTAATAGTTCCCGTCTTATCGAGAATAATGGTGTCGATATCGCCAGCCGCTTCCACCGCACGGCCACTTTTTGCAATCACGCTGACTTTGGCCACGCGGCTCATCCCCGCAATACCAATGGCAGACAACAACGCTCCAATGGTGGTTGGAATAAGGCAAACCAATAGTGCAACCAAGGTTGTGACATTTGTCGCATGGGGACCATAGTAGCGAGCGGTGGGATACAACGTGACCACCACCAGAACAAAGATTAGAGTGAGTACTCCCAATAACGCCGAGAGGGCAATTTCATTCGGAGTCTTTAGCCGCTTTGCTCCTTCAACCAACTGAATCATTCGATCTAAAAAGGATTCTCCTGGATTCACAGTAATTTCCACGACAAATTCATCGGACTGCAACAGGGTCCCACCAGTTACAGAGTCTCCATGTGCCTTGATGACTGGAGCGGATTCTCCTGTGATTGCCGACTCATCCACAGAACCCACTCCCTCAAGAACCACTCCATCCCCAGGAATTGTGTCCCCTGCTTCCACGAGAACTCGGTCCCCCTTGGCCAAGAGAGAAGAGTCCTTCCACTCGTACAATCGCCCAGAAGTGATGACCTTTGCCCGAGTGTTGCTTTTCATTTTCCGCAAAGAATCTGCCTGCGCCCGACCTCGTGCCTCCGCGTACGCCTCCGCAAAGGTGGCAAATAGCAAGGTGATGAATAGAATCCCAGTCACCAACAAATCATAGTTTCGAGTGGCGGAATTCCCAGCTTGAAACGTGAACCACAGTGTGACAACAGTCCCGATTTCAACCACCATCATCACCGGGTTTCTGACCATTTGACGGGGGTTAAGTTTAAAAAAGGTATTCTTCAACACCTGCCCCACATATTCTTTTCCTAACCCAAGCGTTTCGGAATGTTCGATTTCCATCAATTGTTCACTCCTTCATTTCAATTAGAACAGGTGGTGAGCTACCATTAAGTACTGTTCAGCAATCGGTCCAAGAGCCATCACCGGGAAAAAGGTAAGGGCATTTAAAATGATGATGGAACCAAAGAGAATGCCGCCAAACAGTGGGGTATCGGTCCGCATGGTACCGGATGTCTCAGGAACCCTGCGCTTATGCAATAAAGACTGACCCAACAACAACATGGCCAGCACCGAGGCGTAACGAGCGATAATCATCACAACCCCGATGCTGATTTCGTAAAAAGGCAGGGAAGCGCCCAAACCACCGAACGCCGATCCATTGTTGGCCGCCGCAGAAGTAAATCCGTAAAGAATTTCGCTGAGCCCATGCGGTCCTGGATTGAAGACTCCTTTCATGCCGACTGGCAGGTATACGGCCAGCGCCGTGCCTCCCAAAATTAATAAAGGGTGCAACAAAAACGCGATAGACGCCAAGGAGACCTCCCTGGTCTCAATCTTCTTACCGAGAAACTCTGGGGTACGCCCCACCATCAGCCCCATCAGGAAAATGGTGATAATGACAAACATCAGCATGTTCAATAAGCCAACCCCTTTACCGCCAAATACCATGTTCAAAAACATCCCCAAGTAAAAAGCAAGCGAGGACAGAGGCAGAAAACTATCATGAGCGCTGGCAACCGAACCTGTCGTAAAGGCCATGGTTGCTGTCTCAAAGATGGATGTCCCCCCCATACCGAAACGGACCTCCTTACCCACCATGTTTTGGTGAGTGGCCAATCCTAGCGAGTTGAGAATGGGGTTCCCCGCCTGTTCCGGAAAATACACCAAGGCGAGCATCACTAAAAAGAATCCACCTGCCACGGCGGTCAACGTCCAGGCCAGACGACGGCGTCCTGTCATGACACCGAAAGCGTAAAAGAAAGCCACGGGGACCAATCCCATGGACAAAATTTCAATGATGTTACTCAATGCGGTCGGATTTTCCAAGGGATTGGCACTGTTGGCATTGGTGAAGCCACCACCGTTTTCCCCCAAATGTTCAATTGCCTCCCAAGAAGCAATGGGTCCTCTGGGAATATTCTGCGTCCCTCCCGCCAATGTGTGGGCATGCAGGTATGCACCCAAAGTTTCCGGAACTCCTTGCCCAACGAGAAGCAGTGTTACAATAACTGCCAGGGGGAGTAACACTCGCGTGCACACCAAGGTCAAATCAACAAAGTAATTTCCCAACTTTTTACCCGCCAGGGCTCTCACAAAGGCTATCCCGACAGCGGCTCCAGCAGCAGGAGTCACAAATTGCAGAAAAGATAGATTTGCAAACGAGGAAAAATAGGATAAGGTGTTCTCACCTGCATATGCCTGCCAGTTCGTATTGGTCACAAAGCTCGCAGCTGTGTTAAAGGCAAGAAGCGGATTCACCGCGGGAAAGTGTTCTGGATTAAACGGCAAAAATTGTTGCATGCGCAGCATTGCATAGGCCAGTATGGCCCATAGTAAATTGGTGAGCAGAAAAGCCGCCCCATACTGCTTAGCCGTCATACTGCTGTCACGGGAAATCCCAAACATCCGGAAGGTCCAGTTTTCGACTTTGGACAGGGGTTTATCTAAAAACGTGGGTTGAAAGGTGAACACTTTTGCCATGTATGTTCCCATAGGTTTGATGGTCAAAAGAAACACTGCAAACACCACGGCCCATGTCATTCCCGTCGAGAAAGACAATGAATTCATCTCCTTCGCCATGCAAATCTTCCACCATACCAATCTTCCACCATACCAATCTTTCGCCACTCAGAACTTATCTGGACGGACAATAACCACGACGAGATAAATCATTACAACCAGTGCAAGACTAAGTAAAATCCAGTGTTCCATCGTGCATCCCCTCGCATTACAGTTTGTCAAGATAGTGCAGCAATACAAATGAAAAACCGAAACTTGCAAACAGCAACGCCAACATCGTTAAATCTTGCATACTTCCTGCGCTCCTTTCCTCCTGTCCTTTCGCGCTCAATGGCTTGCTCCAGATACCTCGGGAGGCTCTCGAATTTCGTCACTCCTACGACACTCAGTATAAGAATTTGAGCATAAATAAGTCCGTAAAAACACGAGAGATAATATAAAAACGGTATAAAAAAACCACGGCACGATTCCCGTGGAGTTTGGCCTCCTATGTTTCATCACGTAAATGAAAAGTCATATTCCCTATTCCAACCTTCACCATTCACCGCAACTCTCATGCTGAATCACATCATCGAAAAGTTCTGCAGTCAAGTTTCCCTTTTGTCCGCTTGCTCTGTGGATTTTTCCCCGTGTGGATGGGGATGCAAAACATAGCCAATTCCAGCATGGGTGACCAGGTAGACCGGATGGCGCGGATTGGGTTCAATATGACCTCGCAAACGACGAATGTAGACCCGCAGATATTCAAAGTCTTCCTGATACTCGGGACCCCATGTGGCGCTCAACAAAGCGTGGTGGGTCAGTACTTTTCCACAGTGGGCCACAAATTCCGTCATCAGTCTCCATTCCGTGGGTGTCAAGTGAGCCGATTTAGACCCCACATGAACCTCACGCAGCTCTGGGTCCATCTGGATGTCTCCACAAGTTGCATTGCCAACCTCCTGTTGCCCCTGGCTACGACGAACCAGGGCCCGAATTCGAGCCAATAATTCTTGGAGGGAAAAGGGTTTCGCCATGTAATCATCCGCGCCTAAATCAAGTGCATGAATCAAATCCGATTCTGTATTTAAAGCCGTCAAAGCTAAAATTGGCACCGTCGAAATTTGGCGGATTCGCTTGCATAACTGAAATCCGTCCACTTCCGGTAATCTCATATCGAGAATCATCAGATCCGGTTCATCGTCATACAAAGCTTGCATGGCTTCCGTTGCATTGCAGGCCTCCGCTGTTTTGAACCCCTCCATGTTCAAATTGACCGTTAACAGACGTCGATAACGCTCCTCATCATCCACAACCAGGATACGAACTCTCGTCCTTGTCTCCATGCCCCTCACCGTCCCACAGACTCCTGGTTGGGGATTGCAAACCCAATTTTGAAACCAGGAAACAAATTTTCCGCCCAGATTTTCCCACCATGAGCCTCCACGATACTCCTCGCAATACTTAACCCCAGTCCCGAACCCCGCCGGGAAGAGTTTGCATGTGAAGTACTGCGATAAAACCGATCAAAGATTTTTTCTAATTCATTCACCTGAACTCCTTCACCCTCGTCCATTACCTCAAGTCGAAGCTCCATAC
>DAHWFY010000055.1 GCA_027336365.1 Bacillota bacterium
GGACAATGAAAAGGGTCTTTGGCTACGGACAGCGCTTGACACAACGCCTCCATTTCCATCAGGGACATGGCGTGATTGGCCTTCACTGCACTCTTGCAAGCCCGTGTAGCCACCCGATCTCGCAACACCTGGGATGTCCCACTTGCAAGGTCATCAGTGATTGCAACCGCCTGCAGTAAATCCTCCGTCAAAGCTGCGGGGTCCAATCCCTCCCAAATATCTGGAACGGATCGAATAATGAGAGACTGATTTCCAAAGTCTTCAATGGTTAACCCTAAGTTGTTCAAAGTGATTGAATGCTGTAAGGCAGCCTCATACAGAGTCGGATCCAGGTGCAAAGTGAGGGGGGTCAGTAATTCCATAGACCGAACCTGTTGGGCCTGCAAGCGTTCCGAAAATCGTTCAAATAACACTCGCTCATGAGCTGCGTGCTGATCAATGATATACAATGCATCTCCGTCGTCCGCCAGAATGTACATCCCCAAGGCTTGGCCAATAGGCCGTAAGTTTTGCAGACTGGGCGGTTCAAGCAAATTTACCTCCACCTTAACTTGCGCCTCGCGGTCAGCCTTTGAACCCGAAAAACCATTGTCAGGGGTTGAATTCCCGTCTCTATCGTCTGCGGACGAATCATTTTCCACCGTGGGTGTCGGTAGCAAAGCCGCGCGAGTTGCCTGCCAATCCACCCGAGCCCCCGATGGGCGAGACATTTGTCCCTGTCGTCTCCCCACCGCAGGAGAAAACTTCTTTGCCTGATGAATCCCGTCCTCGCGCACCACCGTCTGCTGAGCAGCCCCCACCTCATTATCCCCTGAGGTCAACGATAACTGAACTGGATGCGTGGGCAGTGGGGACTGTCGTCTAGGCACCTGCACGTGAGGCACTAAAAAGGCCTTTTCCAAGGCATCGGCCACAGAACGCTCCAGGATTCTTGCCACATCGCGCTCCTCACTCAGGCGCACTTCAGCCTTGTGGGGATGAATATTCACATCCACGAGGCCTGGATCCATTTCCAAGTGAATGGCACAAATCGGGTGCCGATTCACCATGAGTCGACCCTTGTAGCCCGCTTCAATCGCCTGATATAGAGCCAAATTGCGAACCGGTCGGCGATTGATGAACACTTGCAGGTGACTGCGGCTACTCCGGGCCTGAGTTGGTCGTGCAACGAATCCGGACACCTGATAATCGGGAGACTGCCCCATTACAGGCAGCATTTGAGCTGCCTCCCCCGCTCCATACAATCCTGCCAACACTTCCTGCAGAGAATCCCTACCATAAGACTGAAAAACAATTCGACCGTCAATATCCAATGTAAATCGGATATCCGGTCGACTTAAGGCCGCCGTCTGTATGACGGCCACACAGCGGGACTGTTCCGTCTGAACCGACCGCAGGTACTTCAAACGCGCCGGGGTGTTGAAGAACATGTCATGAACCTCCAGCACGGTTCCTGGTGGCATCCCAACCGGTTGAGGGTCAGCACTCAGTTGACCCCCCTGCAGTTGCACCTGCACCCCTTGTGAGTTGTGGGAAATGCGAGTCTGCAGCACTACTCTGGACACCGCCGCAATGGAGGCGAGAGCCTCCCCGCGAAAGCCCAGACTGTTGATACGGAGCAAGTCTCTCGGCGTCCTCAGTTTACTGGTGGCATGTCGGGCAAATGCCAATAAGGCATCTTCTTCATCCATCCCCGCCCCGTCATCCTGTACCCGGATTAAGGAAATACCCCCGTCGCTCAAGCTCACGCGAATTTCCCGAGCTCCCGCGTCCACACTGTTCTCAATCAACTCCTTTACGCAAGAGGCTGGCCTTTCCACAACTTCTCCGGCCGCAATCTGATTCGCCAACACGTCGGGCATTACTTGAATTTGTCCCATGCCACCACCCCTTGTGCCTGTTTGACCAGTTCGTCCAGCAAATTCAAAGCTTCTAAGGGCGTGCACTGATTCACATCTGTACCCGCCAAACGTTCCGTCAAGGCATAATAAGGAGCCACAAACAACGGTTCAATTTCTCCCGTGAGAGGCAAGTGATGAGGTTTTCTATCTCGGGGCCGAGATGGAGTCTTCACTTTGCTGACCACAGCACGTCCTGGCTGTCGTACTTGCTCCCGCAGTTGCAACAATTCCATTGCCCGGTCAATGACGATATCTGGAATCCCCGCCAAGCGAGCCACTTGAATTCCATAACTACGGTCCGCTGGTCGCGGTACGACGGTATGTAAAAACGCAATCCCTGATTCCGTTTCTTCCACAGCCACCGAGCAGTTTGTAGCCCCTGACAGCCGCTCAACAGTCTCTGATAATTCATGGTAGTGAGTCGCAAATAGCGTCAAAGGCTGCATTCCGGAAGACTGTAGAGTCTCTAGCACCGCCTCGGCAATGCTCATACCATCATAAGTGCTGGTACCCCTACCTATTTCATCCAGTAAAACCAGACTGCGCTCAGTGGCTTGATGCAAAATCTGTGCAAGCTCCACCATTTCCACCATAAAGGTACTTTGCCCCGCAGACAAGTCATCAGAAGCCCCGATGCGAGTGAAAATGCGGTCAATTCTACCAATTTCCGCCGTCCGTGCTGGCACGAAACTGCCCATGTGAGCCATGAGCACAATCAAAGCCACCTGTCGCATATACGTGCTTTTTCCCGCCATATTGGGACCCGTCAGCAAGACCAGGTTCTGCCCCTCGGAAAGGTTTGTATCGTTGGGCACAAATCTACCCGGGTTAGCGTCTTCCACCATCGGATGACGGCCATCAACAATGTGGATTCCCCTTCCCTGGTGTATGACGGGACGTACATACCCGTGATTTGCCGCCACACTCGCCAAGGCGGTGACAACATCTGTCACTGCCAGCACTCCCGCAATGGCCTGAATGTCCGCCACACTCGCCAAGACATCGGCTCGCAGTTGTGCAAACAATTCGTACTCTCGTTGTAAAGCCCGTTCTTCCGCCTGCAATACACGAGCTTCCATTTCCTTCAGTTCCGGAATTACATACCGTTCTGCTGCGGCCAGGGTTTGACGACGTTCATACTCTTCCGGCACCGCAGCGAGATTCGCCTTGGATACCTCCAAATAGTAGCCGAACACCTTATTGTAACCCACTTTCAATGACCGGATCCCCGTTCGATCCCGTTCCCGCTTTTCCAAGTCGGCTAGCCACTGGGTCCCTCCCGCTTTAAGTTCCCGCAGTTGATCCAGTTCCTCGTCCACACCCGAGCGAATGATACCTCCATCATGGAGCCCAACGGGAGGGTCATCCACCAAAAAATGAACCATCTTCTCCACCAAGGGTACCAACTCGGGCGTTTGACTCCACAGTGTCTCCAACCATGGCAATCGTCCCTCATCCACACGTGCCCGAATTTCTGGAACAACCTGCAGGGAATGAGACAACATAACCAGGTCTCTGGCAGTTCCCGATCCAAAGGAAACCTTGGCTAAAATTCGTTCCAAGTCATAAATCCCCCGCAAAGCGCTTTGCAGAGCACTGCGTGCAAACAGGTTGTTTACCAGTCCCTCCAATGCATCCAGCCGCTGATTGATTTCCGCGCTATCCTGCAATGGCCAGTCCAACCACTGACGTAACAACCGAGCTCCCATGGCAGTTGCAGTTTGGTTCAGCAGGTGGTACAAAGACCCCTTACGTTGCCGTGAACGTAAGGTCTCAAATACCTCCAAGTGACGTTGTGCCACAGGATCCATCGCCATATGTCCTTGATTAGAAAGATTCCGTGGAAATTTAAAATGACACAATGTTTGTCTTTGTGTGTCTTCAATGTAAGCCAACACAGCGGCCAACGCTAAGGCGGTCAATGAGTTTTCGCGTATCCCCAATGTCTCGAGATTCTCCACGTGATATTGGCGAAGCAATACCTCCCCTGCCGTGCTGAAACTATGTACGGCGCTGGCTTTATGAGTTAACACCGCACCATTTTGCTCTGCCCATTGAGTGAGACCCGGCAAGTCTAATTCCATGTCATCAAAAATCAATACCTCCCGAGGTTGCCACTGGGTAAGAAAAGTCTTCAGTGAACCGGGAGCATCCCCTTGGCTATAGTTCACCTCCCCAGTGGACAAATCGGCTAGAGCCGCGGCCCAAACGTCGTTAACCTGGACAAACGCCGCCAAAAAATTTGTCTCTGCCACGCCCTCGCGAATCCATGTCCCCGGAGTGACGACGCGCACAACGTCCCGTTTTACCAGTCCCTTGGCAACTTTCGGGTCCTCAAGTTGTTCGCAAATGGCCACACGGAACCCCTGCTCCATCAAACGTTCCAAATACTGATGGACTGCATGATGAGGAACTCCGCACATGGGCACTCGGCCTTGAGGGCCCGCATCCCTGCCTGTTAATGTAATCTCCAGACAGCGACTGGCAGTCACCGCATCCTCAAAAAACAGTTCATAAAAGTCTCCCAGACGAAACATGAGCAGTTCATCGGGATATTGTTTCTTCAAATCCAAGTACTGCTGCATCATGGGTGTCAGAGCCACGTTTTCAAAGCACCTCTCCCCTGTCCCGTTGCCCGGGTGCTGCAACTCGAAGTGATAGTCATCAGCCGTTCTACCCTCGCGGTGCATGTTTAATCCTCGCAGCAAAACCGAAGTTCACAAAACGGCATGATGCGGACGGACTAAGACCCACAGGAGCAACCTTTACCCTCTGCCGCGCCGCACTGCCGTGGACCGGGTTCCACAGGCACGACTTGATTGATCCGTTGAATCATCAGTTGAAAGACCCCTTGCACCAATTCATTCAAATCTGCCTGTGCCGTTTTATACTGCATTGCAACGGGAATCCCGTAAAGTTCTTTCTCTAAGTCCGTCGTTTCCTTGACCGCTGCCCGAAGTCGTGGGTGGTCTGCTGGCAAGGTTTGTTGCAATGTCAAGAGTTTGTTGGTTTTGTTTTTCAATTGGGCAAACAACGACTGAGCCCTGTGATGACGTTCCATCAAGCCTCGAGCCAACCAGTAACTGCGGGCCTGATCCGATGTGATGAGCAAATCGCCAATCCTATCTGCCTTGGCTAAAATCACTTGATGTTCAGATATACTCACAACCTGTACAGTCTTGTCCACCCCCGGTACAGTCTTGTCCACCCTCGGAACTGTCTGTGACTCTAAGCGATTCACCTCCGCGCCACCTCCTGTTGCACAATCCGCCCTTTGAGAATCCAGGTCTGAGGTTGTTCAATATGCACAGGGACCAGTTTCCCGATAAGTTCTTCCGAACCTGGAAACAAAGCCAGTTTGTTCGTCCGTGTCCTTCCGGCGAGAACTTCCGAGTTGGTTTTGCTCCTTCCCTCCACTAAGACCTCCACCACACGGTCCTGCAAAGCTTGATTTTTCTCCAGACTGATGGCATATTGCAATTCGTTTAAACGCTGAAGGCGCAAACGTTTCTCGGATTCCGAAACATCATCCTTCCAGGCGGCGGCCGGTGTATTTTCCCGTGGAGAGTAGATAAACGTAAAAGCGTTGTCAAACTGAACTTCTTCTACAAGGCTCAGGGTATCCAGAAATTGCTCCTCTGTTTCTCCGGGGAAACCCACAATAATGTCCGTAGTGAGACTGACATCTGGGACAGATTGACGAATCTTGTCCACCAACGCGAGATAAAATTCCCGTGAATAGGTACGATTCATTCGTTTTAAAATCTGGTTGTTGCCTGACTGTACCGGTAAGTGAATATGCTCTGCCACGTGATTGGATTGGGCAATCGCGGCAATCAACTCATCAGTAAAATTCCATGGATTTGATGTGGTAAAACGGATGCGTTCCACACCAGGCAAAGCATTCACTTGACGTAATAATTGGGCAAAATTCACCTCACCCAAATCCGCTCCATAGTCGTTCACATTCTGCCCAAGCAGAGTAACTTCCCGTACCCCTTGGTTCACCAGCTCGGAAATTTCTGCAAGAATGTCTTTAGGAAAACGACTTCGTTCCGCACCCCGGGTATGGGGGACGATGCAGTAAGTACAAAACTTGTTACACCCATACTGAACATTCACCCAAGCACTCACCTCATCCCGACGTAAACGAGGTAAGCCTTCTACCGTATGCTGTGGGCCATCCCAAACCTCAAGCACCGTTTCCTGACTTTGCCGAGCTTGCATCACCAAGGCAGGTAGCCGATGCAAATTGTGAGTACCAAAAACCAAATCAACCCAGGGAAATTTCTCACGCACATACTGAATGACACTCTGCTCTTGAGCCATACAGCCACATAAGCCCAACATCAACTCCGGATTACGAGCCTTTAGGGGACGCAAACGCCCTACCTCACCAAACACTTTGTCTTCGGCGTTCTCCCGCACCGCACAGGTGTTGAACAAAATGAGATCTGCCTCGGCATCTTCAACCGTGCTTTGCATTCCCATGGCTGTGAGCAATCCGGCCATTGTTTCCGTGTCGTGTTCGTTCATCTGACAGCCGTATGTTTTGATGTGAAATCGGTAAGGTTCTCCCGACGCCTTCCGTCCCACCTGAAAGTCTCGCGTTAAAGTCTTGACATCAAAAGGGATATGTTCAACCGGGTTAACCCGATGGGTTCCAAAAGTAAGTCCTTCTCCTGGACGAAGTCTCCCATCCCGAAGTTCATGAATGAGATTTTCCACTGTTTGTATTTCCTCGCTTTCCTCGACATTTCTCTTACACCTTGAGGGTGCTTAGTTTTTATCATACCACAGGAATTTGCGTTCAGGCAGAGAAGAAACGGTTCACCCGAATGTAGGCTCATTGGCCAATTCTCGAAGGTGAGCTAAAACCACCTGTAATGATTTCTGACGAATCTGCGGCTCATCAAATTTCATGGGTTTTGCATTGGCCTCAAAGAACCATACCCTACCCGCTGGATCCACGCCAAGGTCCAAGGACATCTCTCCCAATTTTCCTTGAAAATGAGCATCAATAGCACTGACACAACGAATTGTCGTCTGCTCCAAAGACACTTTTACCGCTTCGGCAGACCTCGGAAAAGCGTGTTCCAAGGCCTTGGTCGCCTGTACGATTGACCCTCCATTGGGCACATGGGTAGCGATAGCTGTGGGTCCGGCCACTCGAACTCCCATGCCCGTCAGTTCCCAGTGTCCTTCGTTCTTTTGTGCCAGGATGCGAAAATCACAGGGCCTCTCTTGCCAAGTGATTCGGTCAATCGCCTGCTGAACCACGTAGGAGCCTTTCAACCGATGATGCTGAATTTCCCTCCATAACTCAGGCCACGATGCACAAGTGCAGTCGTGAGACATTCCATGTTTAACCAGAGCCCGCAGACGAAATGTCCCACCTTCATGCTCCACGTGCATAATCCCTTGTCCGACACTGCCGTCCACAGGTTTAAGATACACCGCTGCATAGCGTCGGAGAAAACTCTTTACGACCTCTGGCTGTAAACCCTCCGCAGTGTCCGGTACGTACTGTTGCAATCCATTTTTCTTCAAAATTCTATATAATTCAGCCTTGTTGAAGTAGTCCGGATTAAACATGGGTATTCCTTGCCTGTCCAGTAGGGTTTTTGCGCGACGAGCCAAGCCCGAACGTTCCAACACCCGATTGGGAATTCGATTGTACACCGCCTGCGGACGAGGACAGGGGAGTGAAATCCACTTCTTATACCCAATTCGCACAACTCCTCGCCATATCTCCCGTGTGTCCACGTAATCCACGGGCAGTACATAAAGGAACAGATGGTGCTGAATGGCTGTTGCAATCAAATCCCGAAAGTCAGCACGGCTACCATAAAAGGTTGTATTTCCTGCCAAAACAGCAACAACCGGCTCACTTACCCATAGTCCACCTTGTTTGTACAGACCGATGGGATATCGATAGATGCCATGCACCCCTCCCAATCCCGCGAGTACAGGTACGGAAGTTCCAGAAATCGCTACGACCTCTGGAAAATTCACCTCCTCGGCCTCGCGTAGGGGGACGTGCAGAGCAAATTCCGTACGACCCAGTCGTCGAAACCAAATAAGCTCTCCTTGCAACGTGTTCTTCACCCTTGTCACCCTCCTGCGCATGGACAGCTGACTTCCCATTTTTGCACCTATCAACTCTCTGGTGATGTTTTAACCCTGTTTTGATGCTTTATCCAGCGGATGGACTGAAAAACCGCTCTGACTGAAAAAACCCTTGTCTACAAGGATACCCGCACTCCTACACGGTTTGACCGGCGCGTCGTTTGAGATTTCTCCACGACGGGCAGCCCCCATACTTTACGCACATCCACTTGTTCGTCCCAATATTGCCCCTGTTCAATCATATCGAACAAAGGTTCGAGTGCATCGCGATACTGAGCGAAATTCGGCAACCCGCGCAAGAAACCCATGTTGCGCTGGGCAATCGGCCGTAAGATGGGAGACTGCCCTTGGTAAAAAGCAGATTGTAACCCTGGTTCATACAAGTCGAACACGGGCAAGTGATGGGAGTAACGAGCAACCACGTAAGCGAGGGTCAACGCAGCCACCGTTACTTCTTTGCTCACCACAAAACTGGCTGGCGTTCGATATTCGAAACCTCCATGTTGTTTGAAACGAACGTCCCCCAGAAAACCGTAACGAGGACGGCGCAAACGCGCCGTCACCGGGTCTTCCACCATCATGGTCAGTAATCCAAGGTAATTGTGCAATACCCGCACCAATCGGCTGGAGTAAGAAATTCCCGAAAGGTGAATGTGGCCGCCCGTACAAAAGGGCCGAAACGGCATGCTGCCTGCCCGCCACTCTATTTTTGGCGCTGGAATCAGGTCCAGACCTTCCAGCATCGTGTCACGCAAGTTCATCAACAAACCCGCCGGGTTGGGGGACGGGTCTGGGCGCAGTTCCAAAAGAGGCAAACGTTTGCCGTCAAACTGTATACTTCTGTCATCACAGCCCACCCTGCCCGTACGCGTGGCATAGCGACTGGCAAGGACCATTTTCCCTTGAGCGTTACGTAACATCAGTTCTACATCAGTACCCAACTGGAGTTGTGGTGGTTCCTCCGGGTCTCTGCTTTCCTCACCATCCATCATGTCTTCTATAGCCTGCGTGTACAACTCTAGCAAACGTCCGGCAAGTACCGGAGTGACCGTCACGTCGAGCACGTATAATACTCCTTTTTGAGTCATGCCAATACTGACGAGACCATGGTCCAGCCCCAGAGTGTGTAAAGAACGCAGAGCCAACCACATGGCCCGAGTGTTGACCTTTTCACTATCGAAATCTACCTCGCGAAAGGACTCTTGCACCCGTTGAATTCGTCGATTAATCCATGCCGGACCATGGTCCGCGCGAAAACACGCCAGAGCTTTCAAGTCGAATACCGGAAAACGGTACTGACGTACAATTTGTATATCGGTTGCCTCTCCGGATTTATCCAAAGGCAAAAACCGGACACCAAATCGTTGTAGCAAACGTCCTACGATACCGCGGCTACGTACCCTTGTCAGAGAAGTTTCAGGATTCAGGACATACCCTAGCGGAGGGTCACTTTCTTTAAGCTGCCCCCAGCGAATGACAGTGTCAGAAGAGGTGACCATAGAACTGGACACATACTGGTGCAAACGCCTCACCCGCCGTAGCAAGCGAATTGCCGAGGGCTGGCTGGCGTGAAGCAAATAGTAGGTCACGAGGTCACATCTCCTTTCAGCTTGAAGTGCTGTTTTGAATCAGATACAACGCATACTGTAATGGACGCTTGAAGGCTAACTCCACTAAATCCTCGCGTCCAGTTTGGGTGTGTGGAGCTTTCCACGGTTTGGAATTCACTTCTATGATCCAAACAGATCCATGTTGGTCTATTCCTAAGTCCACTCCCAGTTCACCAAACCTCTTTACTGCTCCTTGTTCAATCACCTCTGCCGTGAGCAAAGCGACATATTTGAGCTCTCGTCTGACTCTACGCTGTACTTCACCTGTCAAACTTTCGCTGAGCACCTTGACTACAGGATGAGCCTCCCCACCCCCAGCGAGATTTGCCGTGAAATCTCCCACAGGTGCAACCCTCGCAAACATCTTCGTTCGCTGCCACTGTCCTTTGCCATCCCGCTGCAAAACAATGCGCACATCCATGGGCCTATCTTTGAAGCGCACTAGGTCTATTCCTTCCTGCAACAAGTAAGGCCTACTCTGCAGCCTGGGCAACAACCCTGTCACAACCGCCCTTGCATGCGCGTATTTACTGACCATGTGCTTGCCGGACTGTTTCATCTCCACGACGAAAGTACCGTCCTCGTTCCGAGTTGCTCGTACAATACCCAGTCCGAGACTCCCATGCACGGGTTTGATAAAAGTGACCGCATGTTCCCCGAGGAAAGTAGCCGCTCTCCGTCGGTCCTGGTAGCGCTGGGTAAAGGGAACATGAACCCGCGTCCGACGGTCCACAGCAAGCCATTGATGAGTCTGCCACTTGTCGAGAAACCCATCGTTAAAAATGAGATCCTTGTAAATCTGACTTAAATGCTTGCGCCTTTCGCGATACTCCATGTTGTGTTCCAATTTTCTGGACAATACCTGGTCATAGATCACATCAGGCAGTGGAAGAACGGCTTGTTTCCAACACTCGCCGTCCCACAGAAATGCCCGTACCTGCATTTCCGAAAAATTCACGTCCCGCAATCCAAAGACGTACACCAATACATCTAATCTTTTACCTATTTCAACCATTTTTTGCAGCCCGGGTTGTTGTCGATTGGGCCGCAACGTCTCCAGTTTTTCATCCCATTTTGGATTACATAACACGCCAATGATGGGACCGATGTGGATGTGATTCGGACGGACGGACACAGACACCCACTCAGGAGCCACATTTCCCATCACCTGTGAACGCGCTCGGGAACTAATGCACACGCAATCTACGGGTACCGTGGCATCCAGCCGTACGGGTACCCGCATCTCCCGCCCCCCGCAACTGAGTCTACAATAAGTTCCATCAGTTCCTTGTCCCAATAAATTTTGGGTAATCGGATGTAACCGTATGACAGAGTAGGGACTGTCAAACACAAGCAATCGCCCACGTACGGCCGTTGGCATCCGATTCACCCCCAACCCCCGAGTCAGCCGGAATGAAACCCGGTTGCGCTGATAGCATATTCAAGGAGGGCGGTCAATGACAGTTGGCGCAACTCTGGGTCCAGTGTGCGCAACATTCGTCTACCGGGAGTTGGATTGATTTCAAACACCATGGTCTCGCCGTCTGCGTCAAGTGCCAAATCAATCCCCACTTCCGCGAAAGGTCCGTAAATACGTTTGAGTTCTTTGGCTATTTTTAGAGCGATGTGGTCCAGTTCGGCAAGTTTGCCTTGCCAGGACGATGGATAAGTGCGGCGCATCACCTCGATAGCTGGCAAGGCGACTCCTCCGGTGTGGATGTTTGTAGTGACACTGCCGGGACGTCCTACCCGAGCTACCCTGGCCATCACTCGAGGTTCTCCGGAAAACTGTATCAACCAGCGAAAATCATAAGGACCTTGATCCTCTAAATACGGTAAAACGACCGTTTTCTGCACAATACTACGACGCAGTCCATGGCTACGCAAAAAGCTTTCGCATTCTTGTAAGTTGCGAATTTCCTTGTTCTTTGTACGCACATTAGGTAAGTGCAAGTCACTCCGTCTCAGATGAAATTGTCGTGGTGTGGTTGTGCGGTCTGGCTGCATCCGGTCTTCCCAATAGGCCAACACCCGATTTTGTTGCCAAACCAAGCGAATCACTGCAAGCCCCTGAGCTCCCTGCAGTGGCTTCACATAAACATCGCGGTATCGTTTTAATAACGCCCAAACATGGGCTCCCGACGTGGCTCGGGCGGACTGGGGTAAGTGCGTCGCAAGATCAAGGTGGTGGTGCATGTCTTGATAAAATCTCCATTTATCTCCACATATTCGGGGAAGGGTATGCAATCGACCGTCGTTGCGAAAGTGCTGCAGATCTACGGCAGCCTCGGACTCCTGTTGATGATAAGCACCAGAACGGCGAAAGATAAGGTCCGGGTAAGGTACAGGGCCCCACTCCCAGTCACCACTTTTTACCTGAAACCTCCATCCCCGCTGTTCACGCCAAAATCCGGGCGTCAACACCACCACATCCACGCCCATATGCCTGCCCATTTGAATGAGATCCGACAACAGTTGGGTCTGTTCACCAAAGATGCGGCGTGGGTCCGCTTCTTTGCGAACATACACTCCCACGCAGGGACCTAACACCCAGCCCATAGCATTGGACTGCAAATGAAGACACGTTTCCGCAGGTAACCCTAATTGCTGTTGCAGATGTGAACTCATGTAAACCGTCGGCAATTCGGCATTGAGTAAACAAGGGGTATCTGTAGCCCCGCTCGACGGCCTCAAGCGGGCCACAGGCGAGTTGACCCGGAAGTTGGCGGTCAGACACCTATTTGCATATCGAACTTTTTTACCCTGCAGAGTCAACCCCACTTCCTTTGGCACCCATACCGATGCATTAAGCAGAGATTGACTGGAAACCACGCGGACTATCATGGACCCACGCCTCCTGGCAGCAAAAAGGGGCTATTCGCCCCTTTGCTCCTGCTTCATCTTTAGAGTCAACCGGTCGGCTCAATGCCTGTTAGTTCTCAACCTCTGTCTCTTCTAGTAAATCTTCATCGTCTTCCAGGAAGTCTTCATCCTTTTTATCTGCTAATTCACAAGTCACCACACACAACTTGGTCTTCCCCACCACCTCAACGCCCAGCTCTTTTTCCACCCGCACCAAAATTTCCGAACCGTTGCCTGTGACCGTGGCATCCAGACAATTGGGATTTTGCAACACTCGTATAGAAACCTCTCGAGTGTCCCTATCTGCGGCGGTATCCAGTTCTCTCAGAGCGATTTGTTCCACATAGGAAACCGTGTCCTTCGCCACCGCTGTTTCCGAATTTCCGTTATACGAATACCAGACATTCACATCAAAACGGCCGTGGACTTCTACGTAGTCCCCTACCAACTCCGCATCATAGGTGTGATTCATCACCCAGCAGCCGCCAATCGTGGTCGGCCGGTTGGCCGGACGGAGCGTATAAGTCGTCTGCGAATACTTACTGCCACGACCGCATACGGCGCTTGCCACGATTTCTCGATAAGCCAGGTCTTTCGCTGAGAGCACCATGCGGTAACCTCCTCACAAACAGTCTTTCTGCGGCAACTGGTTGTCGCGGCATTTGCCCAGTCCCGCCGTATTGCATCAGTATGCGAGGAGGATTCGAATGGTTCCGGAGTCCTGAGGACAAAAAAAAATCAGCGGTCAGGCAATACGCGCCGGAGAAAACCCCTGAAATTATTGAATAAAACCTTCTCCGCCAACGACTTCCCATAGCGTTCCACGAGGATTTCTGCCAGCTTTCTATACGCGGAGGCATCTTCCAGACCTTTGAGGAGATGAGAGGCCCCATCAAAATCAGATCCAAAGCCCACAATGTCATCTCCGCCCAGTTTCAGTACGTAATCCAGGTGGCGAAGTAAATCCTGGATATCCGACTGGGGATGACCAGCCACAAAATTGCCCTCAAACACCAGTCCCAGCCAACCTTGTCGGATGATAAGTTCACGAATGACCTCATCCGTCAAGTTTCGCGGGTGAGGGTAAACAGACCGACAATTGGCATGTGAAGCCATGATGGGTCCGGAAGTCAAAGTCAATACATCCTTCACCCCGGCATCGCTCAAATGGGCAATGTCCATCCACATGGGCAATCGATCCACCTCGGCCAACAGGACTCGACCCAGGGTTGTCAGTCCCCCGTTACGCGGTTCCAAGCAACCATCCGCCAGGTCATTGGCCCAATTCCACGTAAATCCAATGCCACGCACACCCAATCTCCATAAAGCACGCAAAATCGCTGGATCTCCTTGCAAGCACCCGGCCCCTTCAATGGACAAGAGACCAGCCAATTGTCCGGCTTGCTCAGCCAAAAAAAAATCACTCCAGGAGCTTACAGCAACGACGCCAACAGGACCTACAATTTGATCGTAAAACAGGTCCAGTTGCCGCATCACATGATGCAACTGTGTATCTGGGGATTCTTCAGGAGAAACGTAAAGTGCGAAAACCTGGGCCCTCACCCCACCCATCGCCAGCTTTTGCGCACTGGCCTGCAAATCAGATGACCCGTAAAATTCTCCACCTTTTTGTTCCATTTGCCAAAGAATGTCCGCATGGGCGTCGGCCACTAGGTGACTCATTTTCTGCGTGCCTCCCCGAAGCTCAGAACCTTGTTTCTAATCAACGAGGTTCAACAATCAACTTGATTGCCGTTCGTTCCTGACCATCAATCATAATGTCTGTGAACGCCGGTATACATATCAGGTCCACTCCGCTGGGAGCCACAAAGCCACGAGCAATGGCCACAGCCTTTACCGCCTGGTTCAGTGCACCCGCACCGATGGCCTGCATTTCTGCGAAGCCCTTTTCGCGCAAAACACCTGCCAACGCCCCAGCCACAGAGTTTGGATTAGATTTAGCGGATACCTTTAATATGTCCACTGTTCGATGGCCTCCTTTGGCGCTCCCAAGGGAACCGGACACACACTATAACACAATATTCGGTGGATGTTTATTTATTCCTTCAGCAAAGAAAACAGCTCCAAGAATCGCTAAGATTGTCTGTAAAGCTGAGGTTTGGTGTGTTCCTGCTCAATCTTCACTTATGTATATGCGTTCTATGTGCAAAGCTCGACCCGACTCATGATCTAGCTTTACTAAAACGGCGGAAAATTGACGTGCGCCGCCAGCAACCTCAAAGCGAACGGGCATTTGGGTAATCATACGGTGCGTGACCAACGTCCGGTCCATGCCCAAAATCCCATCCCTCGGCCCAGTCATACCCACATCCGTGAGCAGCGCAGTGCCATCAGGTAAGATCCGCTCATCCGCAGTCTGTACATGGGTATGGGTACCAATCACCGCAGACACCTTGCCATCCAGATACCAACCCATAGCCAACTTCTCCGATGTGGCTTCCGCATGCATATCCACAATGACATGCCTGATGCCGCTGTGCTCATGCAAAATGTCATCCACCGCCCGAAACGGACAATCCAATGCTGGAAGAAAGGTGCGCCCCATCAGATTAATGATTAACACTTCCATATTTTTGACGCGACAAACGGTAAACCCTCTTCCTGGAGTCCCCGGCGGATAATTTGCTGGACGCACAATGCGCTCATCTTCATCGATAAAAGACAGTAAATCCCGCTGGTCCCAAGAGTGATTCCCCAAAGTAATAATCTCCACTCCAGCGTCATACAGAGCCTCCGCAGCCGGGCGATTGAGTCCCCTGCCGTGAACCGCATTTTCACCATTAGCAACCACCAAGTCCGGTTGTAACTTGGGGAGTAAGTCCTTCAGCACTCCGGCGGTATAAGAGGTTCCCGGAAGACCGACAACATCTCCAATAAACAAGACCTTCAACCAAGAATTATCTGACTTTTGAAGTTCTGCCAAACCATCCATTCCTCCAAAACCTACATGAATGACCCCTAACAATTGCCAGAGCTTTGTACTTCTTGTAAAAATAGAGTAGCCCTAGGGCTACTCTATTTTGCGTATTCAACGGCCCTTGTTTCTCGAATGACTGTCACCTTGATCTGGCCTGGATAATCTAATTCGCTTTGGATTTTTTTTGAAATCTCTTTTGCCATACGTACCGACGACGCATCATCAACAACATCCGGTCTCACCATAATGCGAATTTCACGTCCAGCCTGAATTGCAAAACACTTATCCACACCCTCGAAAGACTCTGCGATTGACTCGAGTTTCTCAAGGCGCTTCATATAAATATCTAATGTTTCCCGACGGGCTCCAGGTCGGGCGGCTGAAATCGCATCTGCTGCAGCAACAAGAACAGAAATCGGAGAGGTAAACTCCACGTCCCCGTGATGAGCCGCAATTGCATTCATAACTACCGGATGTTCTTTATACCGTTTTGCCAAATCCACTCCAATTTCGACATGAGAACCCTCAACTTCATGGGTCACTGCTTTCCCAATGTCATGGAGCAATCCGCCCCGTTTGGCCAGATTCACATCAAGACCCAACTCTGCCGCCATCAACCCCGCAAGCTGAGCCACTTCCACAGAGTGTTTTAAGACATTTTGTCCGTAACTTGTCCTAAACTTTAAACGTCCAAGCAGTTTCACGAAATCAGGATGAATACTGTGCAGCCCTGTTTCAAAAACCGCTTGTTCGCCTTCTTCACGAATCAGTTCCTCCAAGTCCCGACGAGATTTTTCTACCATTTCCTCAATGCGTGCAGGATGAATACGTCCATCTGCAACCAAACGTTCTAAGGCAACCCGAGCAATTTCCCTGCGAATCGGATCAAATCCAGAAAGAATAACCGCTTCCGGCGTATCATCAATAATCAGATCTATCCCTGTCAACGTCTCTAGAGCACGTATGTTCCGACCTTCCCGTCCAATGATGCGACCCTTCATCTCATCGTTGGGAAGGTTCACAACAGACACTGTGATTTCCGTAGCATGGTCTGCTGCGCAACGTTGAACTGCCGTAGCAATAATATCTCTGGCCTTTTTCTCCGCCTCCGTTTTAGCTTGTTGCTCGATTTCCTTCATCAAAACAGCTGCATCATGACGGCTCTCCCGTTCCGCCTCCGCCATAACCAACTGTCGCGCCTGGTCCTGGCTTAATCCGGAGACCCGTTCCAATTCTTTATGTTGCTGAATATACAGAGACTCAATTTCTGCCTCTCGTTTGGCAAAACTCTGTTCTCTTTCACGCAGAAGATCAGTTCGCTGATCCAACATTTCTAACTTTTTGTCTAGAGATTCTTCCTTCAACAAAATTCGTTTTTCTAACTTTTGAATTTCAATCCTTCGTTCACGTCCCTCCCGCTCGGCCTCTTGGCGCATGCGGTGGGTTTCTTCCTTAGCATCTAACAATGCTTCTTTTTTCTTCGCTTCAATATCCCGTTGAGCAGCCTCTATCATCTGCAAGGACCTTGCTTCAGCAGTACCAATTTTCGCCTCAGCCTGCCATTTGCGAACGATGTAGCCCAACCCAGAACCAATCAGCAAGGCTGCAACGATAACAACAATCCATAAACCCACACTCATATTTGAAATGCCTCCTTGCTCGTGGTCGGAAAGAAAACCTTACCGACTGAGACAATCCAGTCCTCGAGCGAGAGGCCGTAATAGATACGCAAATCTATTGTAAACATCGGTGTCAATCGTTGTCAAGACAAGTGTTTTGACATTCATTTGTTTCACTCGCAACACGGTCAAGAGCAAAATGAATGGATGAACTGTCAAAACCTCGACGTTCCAAGTAGCGCATCATTTT
>DAHWFY010000056.1 GCA_027336365.1 Bacillota bacterium
CTGATCTAGTGGTAAGCGGCTTTTGCCTCCCACGTCACGGCAACCGAAGTTACACACAATCGCTACAAAAGGCTGGCTGACGTTCAGCCCGATTACAGGGGTCATGCCCCTACAATCTCGTTCTCATGGCGAACTTCTCTACCACGGTCACGTATGTTTCTTGCCCCTATCCAATCATCGTTAAGCTGGAAGTTACATGCTTTGCAACAGAAACGATGATTTTTCTTGTCTCGGTTAGCTTTCTCGGTATGACCGCACTTCGTGATGGTTGATGTCCGTCATCCAACGGTTTTCTCGTCCTGCGAGTTTCTTTAATTTTCGCTTTGCAGAACGAGTGCCTTGACGCTGTAAGTCTTTGCGTTGACGAACAAATTTCGCTTTCTTGTCTTTGATGGAATGTCCCTTAAAGAACATGGCTTTATCCTCTTGATTGGTTGCAACAGCCAAGAAGTTCATGCCGCGGTCTACGCCAATGATGGCATTACACTCTGTAAGATTGGGTTCATTGACTTCGTGCTTGACCGTCACATGCAGAGAATAGCCTTTACGAGTAGGAACTAATTCGGCAGAACCAAACTGCCAATCTTGACTTATCAGATAGGGAAGATAATTCTCCCCCACAAGAAAAGGAACCTTCATCCGTTTATCAAGGGTTCCGATAGATACGGTTCGTTCACTTGTTTGTACGGTATAGTCTCTGTTATACGAATACACCAGCTTGCTATGAGAAAAGAAAGCAAGTTTCACCCTGTTGTTGCTCTTTCCACTGGCATAAGTGCTTGCGACAGCCGAGCATACATTACAGGCCATTTGCGATTTGAGTCCAAAATCATTTCGTAATTGCCTGTAGACCAACTGTTGCAACTTCTTAAAGGCAGACATTCCACAATGCTGAAAGGATACTTTGCTGGTGAAATTGAGGGCGTTTCGATTGGCTACCAAAGTCGTATCTAACGCTTGTTTTTGTTCTGGAGACATCAGAGTTTCAAGCGAATCGTACGAACCAATCCCTTGCTTATTCACCAACTTTCAGTAATGATATTATATCATAAATTTTACTGAACTAACAAAGAAAACGACATGCCTCCCCCACTTACGCTAATGTTTAGAAGTGGGGGACTCCTGCTTAACTACGTTGAATGAACAGTAAGACGGTTAATCTCACTGTTTTCCAAAAACGTCCGATACAGGTGAGTGAAAAAATAGGCTTTGCTCGTATATTCATTTGGTTATGACTAATATTTTAGAAAAAAATCCCTGCAACTTGGCGTATCAAGCGTACAGGGATAAATACATTATGAACTTCTGCTTACATTCAAACTGTTTCGTATCCGGCTACTTCAATCGCTTTTTTTAGTGCATTCTCGCTTGTTGTTGCTTCGTCGAAAGTGACCGTGGCCTTGGCTCCAGCTAAATCCACTTTTGCCTCTCGAACTCCGTGAACTGACTTCAACGCTTTTGTCACTGACTTCACACAACCATCACAAGTCATTCCGTTGACTATAACTGTTGCTGTAATCATCATTTGTCCATCTCCTATTCTTCAATTTTAAATTTGGCTAGCTATCTCTTAGTCTGTTGCCGCGTGTCTTCCAATTCACCCCCTTCCAAGTTTGAAACGTTTGAGTAGTAGACTATTGGAAACGACGCTTACGGAACTAAAGGCCATGGCTGCACCTGCAATGATTGGGCTCAAAATGCCAAAAGCAGCAAGCGGAATCCCCAGAACATTGTAGAAGAAGGCCCAAAATAGATTTTGTCTAATCTTTCTCATCGTTGCCTTTGATAATCTAATTGCGTCCACAACACCCTGTGTATTTCCATGCATTAAAGCAATATCTGCCGCTTCCAGTGCAACGTCTGCTCCCGTTCCCATGGCGATACCAATATCTGCGGCGGCTAGGGCGGGAGCATCGTTAATTCCGTCGCCCACCATCGCGACGATGTGCCCACTTTTTCGCAACTCATCAACTTTATGAGCCTTATCTGCGGGTAAGACGTCTGCAATTACATTCTTAATGCCAACCTGCGATGCAACAGCTATAGCAGTGCGTTCGTTATCGCCCGTAATCATCCAAACGTTTACGCCCAGATCCGTAAGTTGTTCAACTGTGTGCTTCGCGTCTTGTTTGACAGTATCTGCGATCGCGATTGCTCCAAGTAATTGATCAGTAGAAGCGATAAGAATTTCTGTTTTTGCCTCATTCTCAAATGATTGTAAAACATCATCGGGAAAATTGTAAATTCCCGTTTCTAGTAGCCAACGTCGATTACCAATTCGAATGATCTCGTTATCAACGATTCCTTCAATTCCCTTCCCGGGAATTGCCTTGACGTTTGTGGCATTTCCAACAATAAAATGGTGTTGTTTTGCGTATGCCACAACCGCAGAGCCAAGTGGATGCTCACTCTGGGATTCAAGTGCCGATGCCAATAAAATGAGGCGTTCAGTCGCAATATCTTCAGCCGTCCAGACGTCGGTTACCCTGGGTTTGCCTAAAGTAATAGTTCCCGTTTTGTCGAATATCACAGTGTTTACTTTGTGAGCGAGTTCTAAGTGTTCGCCCCCTTTAATCAGGATACCTGACTCAGCTCCAAGTCCGGTACCAGCCATGAGGGCTGTTGGAGTTGCTAAACCGAGAGAGCATGGACAAGCAATGACGAGCACTGCGACTGCTGCAAATAATCCAATAGACCAATTTCCTGTGATGTCCCAGGTAAGCAGCGTAAGTAGGGCAATCCCCAACACTATCGGGACAAAGACTCCGGAAATCTTATCTGCTAGTCGCTGAACAGGTGCTTTAGACCCTTGCGCTTGATCAACGAGCCGTATCACTTGCGCGAGTGCTGTATCTGTTCCGACCTTTGTCACCTTCATGATGAAGGAGCTGGTTTGATTGACGGACGCTCCGACGACGGCATCACCATCTACTTTCGAAACAGGCATGGATTCACCCGTCAAGAATGATTCGTCAACTGCAGATACTCCTTCGAGGATAACACCATCCGTGGGGATTTTCTCACCAGGACGAACTCGTACTGTGTCACCGACTTGCAGTTCTTCAACAGGTAGGTCCACCTCATTCCCATCACGAATCACATGAGCCACTTTTGCACCTAGTTTAGCAAGGGATTCAATTGCAGAGCTGGATTTTGCTTTTGCTTTAGCTTCCAGAAGTTTGCCCATGAAGATCAAGGTTATAACCGTTGCAGATGTATCAAAATAAATGTTTTCAGATCCTTTTAATGTTAATAAAGCAGAATAGATATAGGCTACACTTGTGCCAAGAGCGACCAGCACATCCATGTTTGCCGCGCCACCGCGAAGCGCATGATAAGCACCTTTATAAAAACGCCAACCTACGTAAAATTGGACAGGTGTCGCAAGGAGCCAACTAACCCAATTTGGTATAAAAGCATGTCCGCCAAAAAGTTCGTAAAACAACTGAACCACTAAAGGAAGTGTGAGAATCACACCGCCCCAAAAGGTGATAACTTCCTTTTTATATTCTTTCTGCTTACGAAGTTTTTCGTCTTCAGTTGCTGACAGAGAAACTGATTTTGCGCTGTAACCAGCCCTTTCAATGGCTTTAATAAGGTCAGTTTCTTGAATAATGCCGGGGACGTAGAGAATACGCGCCTTTTCCGATGCGAGATTTACATGAACTGATTTTACTGCATCTAATTTTCCAACAACTTTTTCAATACGTGCAACGCAGGATGCACAAGTCATTCCCTGGATACTAAACTCGACCTCGCGATTTGGTATTGTGTAACCCGTTTTTTCGATCCGCTCAACAACTTGTTCCCAGGTTGTAGTTGTATCCAGTACGACTCTTGCGCGTTCGGAAGCGAGGTTTACGTTAATCTCTTTCACTCCGGAGAGTTTAGAAACATTTTTTTCAATCCTCGCTGCGCACGAAGCGCAGGTCATGCCTTCAACAGGAACCGTAAACTCTACTACGTCAGCCATTTTACAGTACCCTCTCTCGTTAAGCCTTAGTAAATTGACGAATGGCTGTCATGAGTTCATTGACCTTTTCTTGTTCATTATGATTTTCTAATGCGTCTGTCACACACCTTTTTGTGTGTGCCTCGAGAAGGGAGAGCCCCACTTGGTGTACGGTGTTCTCCGCAGTTGCAATTTGTACCTGAATTTCAACGCAATAGCGATCTTGTTTCAACATTTTTTGAATTCCACGGATTTGACCTTCACATCGGCGAAGTTGCGTCATTAAATCAGGCTGTTGTGTGGCATCACTGTGCGTGCATTGTTCTACAGTCATGTTAGTCGCTCACCTATTCTTGACGTAGTTTCTAACAACTACTATACCCCCGTATAGTATATCAAGTCAATAGATACATTTTTAAAATTTTTAAGTGCGTGCCCGGAAGGGAGTCAGAACTCCCCGGCGCATCCCGTAGATCTCAATGGTCTCCTCTGCCGTTATGGAATTGTCTGAACTGAGAATCACCAGCCATTCCTTCTTATGAGACTGGTGTCGAACAAAAACAATCCGAACCGGAATCCCTGGGACTCAATAGGGAATCTACACAACGCAGAATCTCTCTACTCGTTCCGAGAACGGGTGTGGCAGCAAAGTACAGCCCTTGGAGTGACAGCCGACGTTTGTTGAGCAGATACCGTTTGTTGTCCGCTTTGACCCTGCCGATGATATCCAATCTTTTGTCAACTACCGAGCTCAAAAATCCACAGATTGGCTCCGGTTTCGTTCATACACAAAGTCATTGAGGACAAAGTGAGGACAAAGTGAGGACAAAGGTCGTGATTCGTTGACTGGTCGTGAGAGCCAACGCTTTTTTGATGGCTCCCCCACTGAGAGACAGGAAAAACCGACGCCATGCGAATCGTGGGTGATTGAGGAGTCGAATAAGTCTTAAAAGAAACGTCCCACACGGGTTTCCGGTACGCACCCGTACTTTCCATAACGACATGTGAACAGGCGTGGTGGCTGAACCAGTCGTGTGATGGCAGGAGACCTTTGGTGGTTACGTTAACAATTGACGGTGTTCAACGGTACAATCGATCGGTTTTATATGGTGTTTCACTCCACAGAAGGAAAATATCCACATGGATGATGGCTGTCAGGCCATGAGAATTTCGGACTTCTGTTTGAACTCAAATCAAAATGACTAATTGTCACTAAAAATACTGTGAAATTTCTCAAAAAATGCAGCATTACGACAAGACTACAAGGTAACGATATGAAGAAATATAGCAGGACGCATCAGAGGGAAACGAGCACAGTGCAATGCAATATTATTTAGCCCGTCTTGGACGGTTTCTTGACTAGACATGTGGATTGCTTGGAATAACCACGATCGAAAGTTCACGGAAAAAACGGAAGAGCTTTCGATGAATCAGTTGAACGTGATTGAATTTCCCAACTCGGTTCACGACAACGTGTCTCTGATTGACGTGTTGTGGGTGGAGAAGGTATGTGATCAGCGTCTTTGAGGTGGGACACATCCGTCCCATTTATTCTGGAATTCTCCGCATTGGTTGTTTATTGAACAACGACTTTTGCCCAAGACAAATTCACAGGTTTCAGAATCACGGTCTCTCCAACTCGTAAGCATCTGTAGTGTTGCATATTGTGGATGTCCGTGACAGTCACTGTTACTTTGTGGGCGATTGCGATGATGTTGTGGCAATAACTCAATCCCTGCGTGTCAGGCGTACAATTCGTATCGGTCTTCACGACGCCCGTCTCCTCGGAGGACACGGTTCCTTGTATAATTTGGACAAAGCGTTGGTGATTGGCACCATTTTCTTGCCAGTTCACTGTGATCTCTGGTGGCTTAGGCAGGGCGGCTGTTGTTGCGTTCGACGCATCCGACGTGGACAAAACTCCTAGGATCACTCCTAGTGCAGCAACTACAATAAGAATACCGAGGCTCATAACAAATAAGTTGAATTTCCTCCACATCTCATCTATCCTTCCTAACATCAAAACATGAGTTCGCTTTACGGGCAAAGGTACAGATCTTTCATGATTGAACTGATTCAAGATTGACACCAGATACAATTTTTTCCGACGGGAATTCTTTATGTAGCGTGTTCGGAAAGGGGTTCTTTGCGGTAACATTCAGTGCTCGACTATCTCAGACCGATTCGTTTTGCGGCCCATTTGCCCTCGCCTTTGTTGATGAAATGCAAAAACCTCACAACGAGATAGTCGAATCGACACGGTAGTTTGAAATACAGGAACTAAAATAGGGATTTTTAAAAAATATTACTCGGACATGTTCTTAGCTTGTCACGAATACAGACAAATGAGTTTTTCACGAACGGTTATGATAGCCTATGTTTTCAAAGCAATGAGGTATATGTGCGCGATTCAAATCGAATTAACGAGTTGACCTGGAAACGGGGAGGGGAACTCCCCCCCCGTTTCCAGGGTTTACGCGGTTGTCGGTTTGCGAATATGTGGACTGTGTTTTGTGCGATACTGGTCATCTAAAACCGCTCGCATCCGTTGGTATTCTTCAACAGTTATTTCTCCGCGTGCCAACCGTTCATTCAACACATCAATCGGGGAAGTTTTCCGTTCCTCTACAGGTATGGAAAAGGGCATGGACATTGTAGACATGTGATGCCCAAAATAATCTCGGCTATGTCCACCACACATGTTTCATCACCTCATTTTTTCGGTCTCGTTTAAGCCGATTTATTGGATTCGGATTGCAGTTCCTGGTTCAATTTTGCCATGGTATCATCCACGTCAGATTTCACTGGTTCAATCCGCTTTTTTTCTTTTTGCTCGGATTCGAGAACTTTCTGTGCTAAATCCTCGCGAAATTGCTGCAGAGCGAGTTTTACCTTTACATTCCAATTTTTGATGGTAGCCTCACAGGTTTATATACGTTCCGTAATAAGAATTCGTTCCGCCTCGATTCGATTTACTTCTACCACAAACTGACGAAAGTTCTCAGTAGCATCATCGATATACAGGTTCAGGCTCTTCTCCAGATTTTCCGCTTTATTGATGAGGTCATTGAGATTTGCCCGAACAAGATCTTTTAGACGCGATACCACGGGCATTTTACTCCATCCTTTCGGTGGAAAAGATAGGTAATGGTACAACCTTCATAAATACTGTAATATAAATGTGTGTAGAAACTGTGAAAAAACCGGGACCAAATTAATTTTCGCAATAATGTCGAGAATCTGCATGTCCAAACGACGCCTCTGTAATAAACCGTCCGGGTTTTCCATCTTCCCCGTAATCCCAGGTAAATACATGATCCGTAGGAATTGCATGACCTATCACTTCTACTGGACCATGGATGACCTTATAGACGGGTTGAAAAGGGCAACAATACCAGTATCCGTCTTCCTCGATGAGACCTGCCGCCGCGAGTTCGTCGACCTTGTTTTCATACTCTCGTTCTACTTCGGTTACTGTGTGTTTGACCCACAATTCGGCTAAATCTACCTGAGCCTGAGCGTATTCACCAGACTGTCGAATTTCCCGAACGGCGATGCGTGATGTGACCTTGAATAAATCACGCGCGTCCAATTTACTGTTCTTTCGTGTTTCATCATAAAGGCTTCTATTGACTAAAGAAGGGTCTTCCAAAGCCTGAGTAATTAGCAGATAGGCTGACAACGCCAACCGATACTGTTCTTCTCCTTCTTCATGGCTCTGCGAGGACATCCGTTGTCCACTGAGAATCGAACCCACAATCGCATCACCAGATTGTCGACGTGTCCGAGCTTCTTCATACAAAAGAATGACACCTTTATACTTGTCGCCCATAGTGCGGATATAACCCATCTTGTCTTTCACAAGGTTTTCCATGTCTTCCGCAGCCCTTCGCATTCCGGCCAAATGCTGGGCAGGACATACCTCCCGTGATTCGTTTTGTCTTCCAAGCTGAATTGGCACTTGAACTTTGGTGCTTCCACCAAAAGCCGCTTCCTGTCGTGCCGCAATGAGTAGGTCGGGAATGCGACCATACCATGCCTCCGCCTGTTCATGTGTAACGACAGGAATGGGCTGGGACAGTTGTTTATCGCTCGGAAAAGCGTCTCGTAACAAAGCGTCGCTCATCACTTGCAAGCTCTTGGCGGCACGAAGCAAAACACGGGCACGAATATTAGACGTTTCTGCAAGTTCCACTTCCACTTCAAATACCTGCTCGCCAAGTCTTTTGTAACTGGCTAAGTGTTCAGGGGTGCACATTCGTTGGCCGAACAAAATCTCCCGAAATCGATCAAGTAGAGCCATCTTCTTACACCTCTTCTTGGGCTTCTGGCAAAGTCATTTTTTATTTCATTATACCTTGATGCGGTCGGTCGTGAGTGTTCCTATTTTTCGAACCAAGTTAACATTCCAACGGTTTTATTGCTCATTTGGCGGATCAATTTTTATTATAAGACGCGGATGTGGAGAAAGTTTGTGCAGTGGTTCACCCAACTGTACAACGTCAACACAGGATTGTTTATTTACCAAACGTGCCGTAAAGCTCCGAACTTTAGTGCTGGGGAACTAAGGTGCTCACCTTTAGGCGAATCTTTTTTGGTATTTTAATTAAATAGACCTTCGTGATATCGTAATGTCATGGGATATAAATCCAATCACAATGTTTTTTATTCTTGCAAATACCATGTCGTTTGGTGCCCGAAATATCGCCGCCGCGTTCTCACCAGTGAGGTGGAAGGACGGCTAAAAGCGATCTTGCACGAAGTGGCAGAAGAGCGCCAGGCGGAGATCATCGAACTAGAGGTCATGCCAGATCATGTTCACCTTCTGGTCGAGGTGGATCCACAGTTTGGCATTCACCGCTTAGTTCGTTTGATGAAAGGGCGCAGTTCCCATCACTTGCGCCAAGAGTTTCTCTGGCTAAAAAAACGCTTGCCAACGCTTTGGACAAACTCGTATTTCGTCTCCACCGTGGGAGGTGCCCCGCTTGCCGCCATTAAGCAGTACATCGAAAACCAAAAGCACGTCTAGCAAGTGGGAGCGCACTCCCTCTTTTATCTGTGAAGTCCCTCTCCGCGTTCCTCATCATCAAAAACAAATCTTGGAAGCGCGATTTGAAGTAGGCCGCCACCTTTACAATGCCCTTCTTGGCGAGGCAAAAAAGCGGCTCTTTCTCGTCAGGCAATCCGTATGGGTTACAAAAGCCTAGAAAAGTACGAACAAGAAAGAACGGCAGGCTCACTTTGCGGCAGCAAGACAAGCACATGGCTTTTCCGCCTATGCGCTTGAAGCGGTAGCGGATGAAATGCAGCGCACGACTTGGCTCGGGAACACCGGGACTCCCATGTGGCACAGAAACTGGCGGATCCTGCCTTTGCAGCGGTGCAGAAGGTGTCATGTGGCAGAGCGAAAAAAGTACGGTTCAAAGGCAAACGCGGTCTTTATAGCCTTGAAGGGAAAACGCTCGCCGCTTGCATCCGCTGGCGGGAAGACCGCGTACGATGGAGCGGCCCTGAACTGCCGATGATGGCATCGTCTCGTCGTGTGATCCTGTGATTCAACCCGGACTACTATCTTCCCGCGTCAAGTATGTGCGCTTAGTAAAACGGGAGGTTCGCGGTCCCATTCGCTACACCGCTCAACTGGTCTGTGAAAGAATGCCCTATCAAAAGCCGGAACATACCCTTGGCAACGAAACGATGGGTCTTGATATCGGGCCGTCCACCATCGCCATTGTGGGCGATACCCAGGCAACGTTAACGCAATTTGCGGATGAAGTGGTTAGAGACCACAAAAAAAATCCGTCGCTGGCAAAGGAAGCAAGACCGTCAGTGCTGCACCAATAACCCCGATGGCTACGACGACAAAGGGCGAACCATCCCAGGGAAGCATCCCGCCAAGAAAAACCGCCATCAACGGGAGACTGAAACGGAGTTGCGGAAACTGTATCGTCGAGAAGTTGCCCACCGCAAGACCCTGCACGGGCAATTGGCGAATCAGGTGATTGCCATGGGCACCCACAATAAAGCTGAAAAGCTGAGCTACAAAGCGTTCCAAAAGATATTTGGTCGTTCCATTGGTGTGAGTTCGTGCACTGTGCGCTACCCTACCGTCAATGCCGTACTCGTGCGAGGAGTATCACCACAGAATGGGGACCACTATAAAATGGGAACCACCACAGGATGGGGAACCCCCAATAGAGTGGATGCTTTTAACCACGTTTTTTTATCCGTAGGGTCTTGGGTCCCACATCGCAAGAAAATAAGCACTACGTTGAGACCGTCGATTCACTGGGTTTCGTAAGATATTTACATTCCATATTGGTGTTTCTTCTGCAAATCATACCCCTCAGCTAGAATTCTCTTGTGGATTGAATCGACAGTTCCAAATAAGGTGCCACAGGACGCTTATGAGCCTTTTCAAGTCACGTTTTGCATAAATAGGCGTTCGCCAGGCCCTTATTTCCGCCAAATCGGTACAAAAACAGTGGGAAAACGTGCAATAGGCGACTTTCACGCCCTTATTTGCGTTTCATCCCTCGATATTTGCTGATTTAGCGACTGAGGGACACTTAATTCCAGACCCGTAAAAAACGGTCCCCCACTCACAAAGGAGGGCCTCCCCAATCCTTCGAGCAGGTGGGGCCCACTCTTACCTGAAAAATCCACTCTCCCACAGAGCGAGTCTAGGGCCTGAAGAAGCTGAGTGAATTGACGGTCTCCGAAAGTCGCCTATTACACGTTCTCCCTCTGTGTTTGACAGTCTCAAAGTGGTGCCTATTGTTGCAGAAAACACACCTGTTTTAGGCAAATAGGAACTCAGTTCAGGGATATTCCTTTTCAAACACAAAACTATAGTACAATTAACGAAGAGAAGAAAGCTGTCTTTGGTGGGATTGGTTTACATGCGGAATAATTGTCTATTATTTCTATATATTTAGTATTTAGCGTTTTGAAACCTATGACATCAGAAGTATCAATTTCAATAAAGGGGGGGACTGGGGGTGGGTTTGTCTGTGTCCGATGGGATTTGGCGACGTTTTGTCCGCGAAGGGACCTTGGACGCTGGACGCCTGAGAACAAGCATCTCGGAGTCCTGGTTGCGTTGTCGTAGGCTGGGTGTAAATCCTCTTGACGGCAAGGGGAGAGAGCCGTTGGCTGCCGATTTACTTTTCAGTCAAAGAGAAGCTCAACGTCAATTTTTAGAAGTGGCGCTACCTCATCTGAAAGCGCTTTATGAGTCTTTAGCAGGACAAGGATTGCTGGTGCTTTTAACAGACACTAACGGACTGGTGCTGTTCATGGTAGGGGACGCCAGCGCCATGGAGAGGGCAATGAATATTCAGTTTGTCGAGGGTGTACGCTGGACAGAAGAATTCGTCGGTACCAACGCAATTGGCACCGCGTTGGCGGTAGGACAGCCCTTGATGGTGGCGGGAGAGGAACACTTTGCCGTAGCGTCTCATACATGGAGTTGTGCGGCGGCACCCATCCATGACAGTGATGGGGCTGTGCTTGGTGTTGTGGATGTATCGGGGAGTCTAGGGCTAGCGAGTGCTGCTCTATTGGCGCAGGTGGTGGTAACAGCCATTAGCATCGAAAACGCATGGCGAGCTGGGGAACAGAAAGAACTGCTGAGCTGGGTGATGATGGCCGACACGGCATTGAAGGAGCAAACTCACAGCGCTGTCGTGGACAGTAAAGGAAGGCTTGTAGGGTTGACTCGGGACCTGCAAAAAATAGACGGAGAGGGCTTGTTGCAACCCATTGAGGAATTTTTAAGTCAACGGGGTTTGACTATTATCGCCTCGCATGGGGTGGAGAGTTCTTTCGTGGGGCATTCGGCTGGTAAGCAAGTCACCCTAGCCCCAAAGGCGAAACAGGGGCCACAGGTGCCTGTGGAGTTATCCACCTTTCCGGGGGCCGTCGGCGTCAGCGCTGCATTTGTGCAGACCTGGTTAGATGTACGGCGAGTGGCAGGCACTGAAGTTCCCGTCCTCTTGCAAGGTGAGACCGGGGTGGGCAAAGAGGTGTTCGCTCGCGCCCTGCACGCCAACAGTCCACGTCATTCAGGTCCGTTTGTGGCAGTCAATTGCGGTGCTATCCCGGAACACCTGCTGTCCAGCGAGTTGTTCGGGTATGTGGAAGGGGCTTTTACAGGAGCACGTCGAGGGGGCGCGAAAGGACGGTTGGAACAGGCTGATGGAGGGACCTTGTTTTTGGATGAGGTGGAATCCATGAGTTCTGAGATGCAGGTAGCATTGTTGCGGGCTCTCCAGGAACGAGTCATTATGCCTCTTGGTGCGGGTAAGCCCATTATGACTGACTTCCGGTTGGTTGCGGCCACCCACAAGGGCCTAGAATACCTCGTAGAACAAGGTAAGTTTCGCCAGGATCTGTATTACCGCCTACACGTTTATCCAGTGGTTATCCCGCCGTTGCGAGATCGTAAAGAAGACATGCAGGGGCTTGTGGATTTCTATTGCCGACAGCAAAATTGGCCGGTTCGCCTCCCAGAGGAAGTGATTCAGGTCTTGATGGAATATAACTGGCCTGGCAACGTGCGTGAGCTGTATGGAGTGCTCGATTACCTGCGGGTCCGCAGTCAAGGAGCGACACCACGTCAAGAATACTTGCCGCCGTGGTTGGTTGCAAAGTACAGAAGTAACACCCCTGGAATTCAGGCGACTGGGAACCTGGGAACGCTCATTCCTGTGCAAACGAATTCCTCTCTGCGGGTACACCCTTTGGAAAATTCCGGCACTTATTTTATTCCGAAAACGGCCGTTTCTCCAGAACTCGGTTTGTTTCTGCCGGAGCCTCCAGGGAACTTGTCCTTTTTGGAGCGTGTTCAGTACAGTGCCATGGTGGTCGCTTTGTACAAATGCGGAGGTCGAGTCACAGATGCCGCGCAGATGATTCAGGTAGCCCGCAGCACATTTTATCGCAGAATGCACCGTTTTGGGCTAAGGGGGAAAATGGAAACAAAGAGATGAAGAGATTATCTTATATATAAAATCCAATTCGGGATCTTTGTCCATTTTCATCCCTTGTGGTGGCCATCAGGCCAGGAGTGTTTCGGACACGCACTATAAGGTAATACCTTTGGTAGAACAGGTGGGTCATGCGCCAGATAGGATATGGCGACAGGAGATCTCAGAATCCTGAGTGAGACGAAATGAGACAGAGTGAGATGAACCAATAGTTAAGTCTCGAATTGTCCCATTTTTCTGTCTGTTAGATCGAGGCGACACTAGACGCGAACCGAGAAGTTTCGCGTCTAGTGTCGCCTCTGAGGAAGTTGGCATGAGAATTGCTTTATTTGATCAAACCGAGCACGGTAAAAGTGTCTTCATAAGCCTGCAATGACACCTTTTAACCTAGGTCAAAGGAGGAATCGTGAACCATGACGGTTACCCAAGTGGAACAACCTGTGCTGAGCAAACAGCAAGCCTTGTGGATGTACGAGAAGATGGTGACAATTCGCAAGTTTGAAGATGCAGTTCATGCGTTGTTTGCTAAGGGAAAGTTACCCGGTTTCGTACACCTGTATGCGGGTGAGGAAGCCATCGCAACAGGGGTATGCGCTCATCTGACAGACCAGGACTACATCACCAGTACCCACCGGGGCCATGGCCACTGCATTGCCAAGGGGTGTGATCTGAAGGGCATGATGGCGGAGATCTATGGGAAGGCCACGGGGCTATGTAAGGGGAAGGGGGGGTCCATGCACATTGCCGATCTCGAAAAGGGAATGTTGGGAGCCAACGGAATTGTCGGAGGTGGCTTTGCCCTGGCCACTGGTGCCGCTCTCACGGCCAAATTGAAGAATACGGGTCAAGTGGCTGTGTCTTTTTTCGGAGACGGTGCAAACAACCAGGGCACCTTCCATGAGGGGATTAATTTGGCTTCCATCTGGAAATTGCCAGTGTTGTTTGTGGTGGAAAACAACGGTTACGCGGAGGCCACGCCGTTTTCGTACGCCTCTAGTTGCCAAAACATTGTGGACAGGGCGCATGGATACGGAATTCCCGGGCGCCAGGTAGACGGTAAAGATGTGTTAGCTGTATACCAAGTGGCTCAAGAAGCATTGGAACGAGCTCGCAGGGGTGACGGACCCAGTTTGATTGAGTGTATCACCTACCGGAACTACGGTCATTTCGAAGGAGATGCTCAGAAATACAAAACCAATGATGACCGTAAGTTACACTTGACTGAGATGGATGCCATTCGAAGGTTTACGGAAGTCATGGATTCTCGACAACTGGCCAAAGTGGAGGAACTGGCGGAAGTGGATGCCAGGGTGGACACTGAGATTGAAGAGGCAATTCAGTACGCTGAGGTCAGTGATTTCCCACAGGCAGAAGAACTGACGACCGATGTCTATGTGTCTTATTAATTCTGTGACCGAGAGGGGACTTGAATATGGGACGGCAGATCTCCTTTTCTGAGGCGATTAACGAGGGCTTGAGTATGGCCATGGAGAGGGACAAAAATGTCATTTTGATGGGTGAAGATGTGGCTGGGGGAGCGCAGGTAGACCATCTGCAGGACGACGAGGCTTGGGGTGGAGTGTTGGGTGTTACTCACGGCCTGGTGCAGACCTTTGGGCGATCCCGTGTGTTGGATACGCCTATCAGCGAGGCGGGGTATGTTGGCGCAGCGGTGGCAGCAGCAGCCACAGGCATGCGCCCCGTGGCAGAATTGATGTTCAATGACTTTATTGGCAGTTGCCTGGACCAATTGATGAACCAGGCGGCCAAGTTACGCTACATGTTTGGAGGCAAAGCGGAGGTACCCCTGACGGTGCGTACGATGCATGGAGCAGGATTCAGGGCTGCGGCACAGCACTCCCAAAGTCTATACGCCTTGTTCACTCACATTCCTGGGCTAAAAGTGGTGGTCCCGTCCACGCCAGCGGACGCAAAAGGGTTATTGCTTACCGCAATTTTCGACAATGACCCAGTGATCTTTTTCGAGGACAAAACTTTGTACAACACTAAAGGCGAGGTTCCAGACGATTTTTACACCATTCCGCTCGGTAAGGCGGAAGTGAAAAGAATAGGCAGAGACGTCACCGTGGTGGCCATCGGTAAACAGATACAAACCGCACTGAGGGCAGCGGAGAATCTGGCTGTGCAAGGTGTTGAGGTGGAAGTTGTGGACCCGCGCAGTCTTTCTCCCTTGGATGAGATGACGATTCTCGCATCAGTAGGCAAGACACATCGCCTGGTGGTGGTAGATGAGGCGCCACCTCGTTGCAGTGTAGCGACTGACATATCGGCCATGGTGGCAGACTTGGGATTCGATACTTTGGATGCCCCCATCAAATTAGTGACGGGTCCTCATGCGCCGGTACCCTTCTCACCTCCGTTGGAAGACCTGTATCTACCCACACCGGACAAGGTTGTTCAAGCGGTTTCGCAATTGCTGGGACACCCTTTTGTCGTTGTTCCGTAAGCACGTATCCGCCGGGAGATGATGGGAAATGACCACTGAAATCATCATGCCAAAATTGGGAATGGGAATGGAGAACGGTACCGTGGTGGCTTGGCATAAAGCTGTGGGCGACTCAGTGGTCACTGGCGAGACGCTGGTGGAAATCCGTTCAGAGAAAATTGACTATGAGGTGGAGGCCCCGGACAGCGGGGTACTGTTGGAAATCCGGGTTCCTGAGGAAGGGGTTGTCCCTTATGGAACAGCAATTGGCGTGGTGGGTCAACTGGAGGAGTCGACTTCATCAGCCAACATTGCAATTGACGCAGGTGAGATGACAACGAAATCAACGGGTGAATTGGACAGAGGGATGACAGCAGGAGCAAGCCTCCCAGCAGAGGGTCGTCGGGATAATTTGCCACTCAAAAGTTCTCCGTTGGCCAGACGGATGGCCCAGTCCTTGGGTGTGGATCTTCACACAGTCCGCGGGTCCGGCCCGGGGGGAAGAATCACCAAGGAGGATGTCGAGCGGGTTGCAGCACAGGTGGCTCCACCCCAGCCAGAGAGGGGCGACGCTGCGGGGGAGGTCACTGATACCGCAACTCTGGCTGAAAGTCTGATGACTGGGAATGCTGTATCAGTGCCATACGAATCATCAATGAAGTCAGGTCTACAACCCTTGTCTCCAATGCGCAGCGTGATTGCCACGCGAATGATGAAGAGCTTGACGGACAGTGCACAGTTGACCTTAACTGCAAAGGCAGACGTGACAGAGATTGTCGAGTTTCAATGGAAGTATGGGCAGCAAATTCAAGAACATCACGGAGTGAAACTGACTTTGCTGGATTTTGTTTGCCGTGCCGTAGTGTTGGCACTGAAAAACCATTCTGGCATGAACAGTTTTTGGAGAGAGACGCAATTACAAATTAATTCCAATGTAAACCTGGGAGTCGCCGTGTCGCTGTCGGAAGGTTTGGTGGTGCCTGTGATTCCCAGTGCTGAGGAGCTATCTTTTATGGAACTGGCCAAATTCATCAAGTCTGTGGCGCAACGGACCCGGGAAGGGAGACTGAGTGGGCAGGAAGCTGGGGGCTCTACCTTTACAGTGACCAACCTTGGCGCTTATGGAGTGGAGTTTTTTACTCCCATCCTTAACACACCGGAAACGGGGATTCTCGGCATCGGATTTGCCCAAGATGAACCAATTTATGTCGGGGAGACTTTGGCACGAAGAACCCTTCTGCCCTTGAGTCTCACTTTCGATCATCGGGTGTTAGATGGGACGGCAGCGGCGGCTTTTCTCGCTGAAGTGAGGCAGTCCCTAGGCGATCCGGTGGCATTGATATTGTGAAAATATTATGAAAATATTGTAAAAATATTGTGAAGATAGATTAGAAGCGAGCCCCACAGGTGAATGTGTTTCCTGTGGGGCTCGACGCAACGTAGATATCCATCTTAAGTAGACATTCAATTTTAAATGTATTGACTTACAAA
>DAHWFY010000057.1 GCA_027336365.1 Bacillota bacterium
GCCGACAAGGTTGCGAAATGGTGGATCCCGGAGAAGTTTCTGTTCATTGACGAAGTTCCAAAAACTAGTGTGGGGAAGTTCTCCAAACGCACCCTCAGGCAGCAGTATGAGAGCGGCGAATTCAAACATTGACGACACATTGACGACACGTTGACGACACGTTGACGACACGTTGGGGCGGATCTGCCGAGATTGCGAAGGCAGATTCGCCCTGTTGCACGATTCCTTCAACCTCCTGCAGAGTCAGACTCTCACGGTCAGAGTCAGAGGTTTACCATTGACATCCCAGTCCTTGGTGAGGTCCCCTTGGAGTGCTGCGGTGTCCATTGAAAGGAAGGTGAATTCTCGCACCAGCACCGTCTTCCTGATCTGTTCCTGATGACGGCGCAGGACTTCCAGCAACTCCCCATCCCCTTGGACATTGAAAATCACCCGGTCCATGACGTTGTAGTTGACCTCTTTGCGCATCATCTGCATCTTGGATACCATTTCGCGGACAAAGCCCTCTTCAATTAATTCAGGAGTCAGTTCGGTGGTCAGTCCCACAAAACCGCGATTGTCCGCCAAAACAAGTCCTTGGAACCGGGGCTGGTAGCGAAGTTCGGCGTGTTCCCTGCCAATTCGTTGGCCTTCTAACAGGACTTCGCCGTGTTCACGGAAGGAACGAATTTGCTCCTCAGTGGCTTGTTTGGCGGCCTGATTAAGTACAGGGACCAGTTTGCCGTAGTCTTTACCCACTGCGGCCAGGTTCAGATACAGTTCAGGGCTGGCCACCTCTTCCAGGGAGGTGAAACGAACCTCTTTGATGTTTAACTCGTCTGCAATGATGTCGACAAACTTCCCCAGTACCGCTTCTTTTTCCTGGCTGAGAAACAATCTGGACAGGGGTTGGCGAGTTTTTATCTTGCTCTCGTTGCGCAAGTGCCGTCCCACTTCCACGGCATGCAATACCTCATCCATCTCTGTCAGCAGGGAGACGTCAACCAGGTTGCGATTGGCCTCAGGGAAGTCGCATAGGTGTACGCTCACTGGTGCGTCCGAACCGGCCGAACGAACTACGTTTTGGTACAAGTCCTCGGCTACAAAGGGGGTCAAGGGGGCAATTAACAAGGACACCTCTTTGAGTACCTCGTACAGAGTGAGAAAAACCGCTACCTTATCGGGTTCCATCCCCGATGCCCAAAATCTGTCTCGATTGCGGCGTACATACCAGGTGGACAAATCATCCACCAGTCCTTGAATCAGTCGTGCCGCCCCCGTCGCATCATAGCGTTCATACGCCAGCTCAGATTTGCTCACGGTATCGTGCAAACGGGCCAAAATCCAGCGGTCCATCAGTGGCCGAGATGCCACTGGAATCTCATGTTGGGACGGATTGAAGTGGTCAATCTCGCCATACAGGGCATAGAAGGCATGAACGTTTTGCAACAGGTCCACAAATTTTGACTTGGCCTCCGAAACCGCCTTGTGGTAAAAGCGTTGCGAGTTCCACGGCTGAGTATTGGACAAAAAGTAGTAGCGTAGGGCGTCCGCGCCGTGTCGGTCAAATGCCTCGAACGGATCGATAACATTACCCTTGGATTTGGACATCTTTTTTCCTTCTTCATCCATCACGTGGCCGAGGACCAGCACTGTTTTGTAGGGCGCCCGTCCCTGTACCAAGGTGGAGATGGCCAGAAGGCTGTAAAACCAGCCTCGTGTCTGGTCAATGGCCTCGGTAATGTAGTCTGCCGGGTACAGTTTGTCAAATTCGCCTTCGTGTTCAAAAGGGTAGTGGAGTTGGGCAAAGGGCATGCTGCCGGAGTCGAACCAGACGTCAATCACTTCTGGAACACGGCGCATGGTCCCACCACAGGTGCAGGGGAAGGTGATGTCATCAATGTAGGGCTTATGCAGTTCCGCAGGCAAACGTCCCGCCTGGTCCATTAATTCTGCTTTCGATCCGATGAATCGTTGTTCGCCACAGGTATCGCACGCCCAGACGGGCAGGGGTGTGCCCCAGTATCGGCTGCGCGACAGGTTCCAGTCCACCAAATTTTCCAGAAAATTTCCCATGCGACCTTCCCGAATATGGTCTGGAATCCACTGCACCTGATTGGAGTTCTCCAACATCTGGTCTTTCACTGCGGTGGTACGGATGAACCAACTGTCAATCGCGTAATACAACAGCGGTGTGTCGCAGCGCCAACAGTGAGGATAGGAGTGCTCTTGGCGATATTTTTCGTACACTAGGTCAGCTTTGGCCAGGTGTTTGACGATGTCGACATTCGTTTTCTCGTCTCGCACAAAGCAGCCCGCAAAGTCTGTCACCGAATCGGTGAAGTGTCCGGTTTCATCGACAAAATTTACAAATACCACATCGTTTTCTCGGCACACCCGGTAGTCGTCCTCACCGTGGGCGGGTGCCATGTGCACAATGCCGGTGCCGGAATCGTCGGTGACATGGCTGGAGGGAACGACGATGAACTTTTTACCTTCAGTCGTGACATATGGAAACAAGGGTTGGTAGGACCAACCCAACAGGGCTGAGCCTGGTTGTGTCTCCAGCACCTGGTCTCCCTCATGCAAGAAATGACTTTGCAAACCTTCAGCAACCCAGAGGTCTTCCCCATGTTCTTGGTTGTGGATGCGAACATACAGCAGGTCCGGATGAACCGCTAGGGCTACGTTGCTGGGTAAAGTCCAGGGGGTGGTGGTCCAGGCCAAGATGAAGGTAGGAACCTGAGTGGCAGGAGAGGTTACCCGAAACTTGGCGGTGACCGTTAGGTCCCGGACGTCCTTGTATCCCTGGGCCACCTCGTGGCTTGACAGGGTGGTCTCGCAGTGGGGACAGTAAGGGCTGACGCGGTGGCCCTGGTAAAGCAAACCCTTGTCGTAAATCACCTTGAGCAGGTTCCAGACGGATTCGATGTAATCGTCTGTGAGAGTCATGTAGGGGTGGTCCAGATCAATCCAATAACCCAAGCGTTCGGTCAACTCTCGCCAGGTCTTTTCATAGGTGAACACGCTGTCCCGACAGGCCTGAATGAACTTCTCTACGCCAAACGCCTGAATTTGATTTTTGCCGCTGATGCCAAACTTTTTTTCCACTTCAATTTCCACGGGCAATCCGTGGGTGTCCCAACCCGCCTTGCGAAACACATGGTACCCTTTCATTGTGCGGTAGCGCAGGTACACGTCCTTCATGATGCGAGTGAGGACATGACCGGGGTGAGGTTTGCCGTTTGCCGTGGGAGGTCCCTCATAAAAAACGAACTCGGGGGAACCCTCCCGCATGCGCTCGCTTTCCATAAATACATCGTGTTCTTTCCAAAACGCCAGAACCCGCTGTTCACGAGTGTTGGCGGATTCCTTGGCGTCTACTTTCTGTACCATTGTCTTTCCTCCCGACTGTTCCAAAGCCGCGTTGCCATACTTTGGACTACGCAACGCACTGCACTGAAGTGTGCTCCCCATCCTTTTCGTGTTGCGTGATATAAAAAACCCCGCCCCTGGTTCAATCCGCCGCGGGATTGACCTCAGGGCGTGTTCTTGTCGGTGATGTCTCATCCGTATCCGACCGAGTCCGATGCATAATTTCCCGTGCAAGGTATTATACCAGTTGGAGTGAAATTGTCAAAGATGCGAGACACGAGTGCATACACTGTCATGCACTCTCTTGCAGCCGGACTTTCAGGGAGATGAGCCCATGGGGTTGTGGCGGAACATCGAATCTCTGTACTCACTGAAAATAAGTGATTATCAACCAGTCCGTGATGTGTTTCGCATCACCACCAAGAATGGGGGTGTGCTGTGTCTCAAGCCATTTGCCTACGCCCAACATGAGGTTCAGTTCATCGCGGAGGCGATGGAGTATCTGAGAGGTTCAGGGTTTCCGTATGTACCCGAGATTCTGCGGTCAGCAGATAACTCTCTTTGGGTTCGCATTAAACAACGGAAGTTCATGCTGACCCAGTGGGTTCAGGGACGGCACCCGGATTTTTCCCATCCGGTGGAATACAGACAAGCCATTCAAACTCTGGCCCATTTTCATCAGCATACGGAGGGATTCGTGTGTTCACACTGCCCAACATGCAGAAGAAAAGTGGACCAGTTGGGCCATCGAATCCGTCGGACACATCAGCTTCTTCAGCAAACCGAGTTCATTCCGATTGCCAGCCAAACCATGCTGTTGGATTTTTGTGAGATTGCGCAATCTCGTTTGCACCATCCAATAGTTCAGCAGGGGATTGCTCAGGAAGCCACCGACGGGGCCTTTGCGCATGGTGATTTCAACTATCCCAATTTGGTACGGGACATCCATGGGGTTCTCCACGTGATTGATTTTGACGCGACTGCTTATCAGGTTCGAATGGTTGATTTAGCACATCTCCTGCAGAGAAACTGCCGTTGGTCAGGGGAAAACATCCTTCGCTGGGTGGAGGTATACGATGGAGTTCGGACATTAAGTGACAAGGACCGTGCGATTTTGACCGTATTGCTGCACATTCCTGAGACGATTGCTCGTCAAATTCGGTTGCAGAGCCGCAGGAACAAATCGGTCTCATGGCGATGGCCAAGTGCTCGGACGCTCCGAGCGTACAGCAGACGGGTGAATCAAATCCTGTAAAAGACCTGAAGCACTTATCCTCTAGGTCTGAGCAGGAGAGTCATGGTATGATTTGCTACGGGGGTGTGAGTGTTTGCAGAAAAAACCTAGGCGGCCTGCAGGAACGAACCATCGGCCGGACAAGTCGGTCATGCCGGGAACAAGGCGCCGGCGCAGGTGGAAACTGTTTTTTAGCATCTTGTTCCCTCTAGCCTTTATTGTAGTCTTGTTTGTATTTGCCTTTGCCCTAGCAGTAAGATTGACTCCTTTTGACGCAGCGAAATTGGTACCTAATCGCACGAATACTATTATTTATGGGAAGACAGGTTCCGTCTTGGAGCAAATTCCGTCTAGTGGGTCCACGGATTTGTCATACAGTCAAATTCCGACAGATTTACAAGAGGCCTTGGTTGCTACTGAAGACAGGAACTTCTGGACCGGGTCCAGTATCAATGTGCGCGGCATTCTACGGGCGGCTTTCGTAGACCTGTGGAAGGGAGAGTTTGCTCAAGGTGGCAGCACAATTCAACAACAATTAGCAAAAATGGTCTTTCTGACAGACCGAAAGACCGTTCAACGCAAGTTTCAACAAGTGATTCTCGGGGTACAGATTGACCGTTACTTCACTAAACAGGAAATTCTCGCGATGTACTTCAATCGGGTTTTTTTAGGAGAGAACGCCGTAGGCGTACAACAGGCGGCCGAGCGTTACTTTGGTGTGAATCTGGCGAAGGGCCAGAAATTGACCTTGGATGAGGCGGCTCTGCTGGCCGGCCTTCCTCAGGCTCCCAGTGGATATGATCCCTTGCAACATCCCAAGGCAGCTCTGCAGAGGCGTAACGTGGTGTTGCAAAACATGGTAACGGCTGGTTATATTACCCAGAATAATGCTGATGCTGCGGCGAAACAACCCCTGGGAACTTCCTTTCATAACTTACCCCAAGACAACTGGAACACACACCCAGTGTTGACCAACTTTCTCTTTGACTATGCCAACAAATACGCCAATCTGGGGCCGGACATGCTGTTGTCGGGTGGATTAAAAATTTATACAACCATTGATCCAAACGTGCAAAGTGCGGTGGATCAAGTGTTTTGGGGGCATCAGTACGACGCAGACTTTCCCAGCGGCAGTACGTCTGGAGGACCTCAGGGTGCCGCAATTTTCCTCAATCCCAAAACGGGTGGAGTATTGGGCGCTGCGGCTTCCCGATGGGTGGGATACGCCTATTTGGGTGAGGACCGCATTCTCAATGCCAGAAGGTCTCCGGGGTCTTCCATTAAGCCGATTTTGGAGTATGCACCCGCGATTGAAAGCGGTAAGTTCACTTCCAACTCCATTCTGGACAACACACCCCACGACTTTGGGGGAGGGTACACCCCTCAAAATGATGAGGCAAATGCTCCACCCAAGGTCACATTGGCGTATGGCTTGGCCATGTCACAAAACGTGGCTTCCACCTGGTTGTTGCAGCAAATTGGAATTGACACAGGGGTGAATTTTGCGGAAAACGATGGGATTCCCTTTACAGCACAGGACAGGCAGCACCTGGGTATTGCCATTGGTGGCATGGAATATGGCGTCACTCCTTGGGAGATGGCCCGGGGATATGAGGCTTTCGACAACCAAGGCGTTCAGATGGATGCCCATTTGATTGACAAGGTAGTCAACCCGTCCGGTCAGGTCATTTACGCTTTCCAACCAGCGGCCAAACGAATTATGAGCCCACAAACGGCAACCACCATGACAAAAATCATGGAAGGCACCGTTCGGTATGGCACGGGCCAGTTGGCGGCCGTGCCGGGCTGGGGAGTGGCGGGCAAGACCGGCACGGTCCAGTACAGCTACGGACTGACGGGTAAACATCCGGATTGGATTTCCACATGTTGGTTTGACGGCTACACTCCGAACATGGTGGGTAGCATCTACATCGGGTATGACACCCCGAGTCCGACGCAGCACATGACAGACATTCCTTATGCCCCTTCATGGTGGGCAGCCAAGGTGTGGGGAGACGTGGCCCGTTTGGCGGTTGCGGGACAGACTCCACAGACCTTTAACACTGGGGTTCCAATACCCTCCAGCCAGCCTCAGGCACCAGCCCAGCAAACGCAAATTGGGGTAAGTCACTTGTCTGCTACGTGGGACCCCACCTCGAACTCGGTGCAATTGATGTGGCAGTCGTCAGTGGCGGGAGCGGCTAATTATGTCATCAGCCGAGCGACAGTGACAAGCGGTAGCACGGGCCCCGCGCAGCAGATTGGAGAAACACAGGTTTTGACCTTTGAGGACCCCACCGTCCAAGTGGGTGCGGTGTACACCTATACCGTGCAAGCCGTGGATGCCAGTACAGGAGCCCACATCGGTCAACCGGGGACCATCACCTTGACGGTGCAAGGCAGTTCAGGGGGAGGGGGCACGTCAGGGAACACTGGGGCACCCGGAAGTTCCGGCGGATTGGGCACGTCTCCGCCAGGTAATTATACGGTGCCTGGTAACACAACTCCAGGGAATACTGCTAGCAACAGCAGTGGTGCAGGGGGTGCGTCTGGGGCGCCAGCCAACAATACGCCCGGGTTGCCTGCAAACTCCTTGAGTCATCCGCTGACCGGGTTGGGGAACACTCTCAGTTCCACGCAGTCTCCTGGGGGAAGTTCTGATGGCGGGCAACCCTAATCCGTAGCTTGACCAGGAGTGTCTGCCGTGGGGTGTCTGCAGTGGGGCACTCGCTCTGAGAGGCCGTGCGTGAAAAACTTTGAAACAGATGTTGAAGTAGACCTGGAAAAGGCATTTTAACCAAATACTAGAGCCCATTGTAGACCGATGTCACTCGGGAGTTTGGAAGCTGTGCAACAGATGCCATGTTCGTTCCAGGCGGTCCCGTTGTTCTTGGTTAGCGCTGATGTAAGAGTCAAAGAAGGGTTGGCACTCGGGGTGCATGCGCAAAAACAGCAACAAACGGGCCTCGGTTCGAGTCACCACCAGAGTGGTACGTGCCTCCGGGGCCTCATCTGCTGCGCTGGCTTGAGCTTCCTCCGCTTGAATCGCGCTGGCTTGAGCCTCTTTCTGGCTTGACTCGCTCACAAATACCTCATTGGACTGGATTTGGCAGGGGGAGACTGTATCACGTCCAATGGCTCCCCGAGACTTGTCTTGTACTCGGTTGAGTGGACCCAGAACTTGTTCAAGCTTAGTCAAAGCCGCCATGTTTGGATGTCGCCGATTGGTTTCATACATGGCAATAGCACTGGCACTTAATCGGGTGGCTTGGGCCAACTGTGCTTGACTCCATCCCTTGGCTTGGCGGCTTTGCAAGATGGCACTTCCCATATCCAATCGCTTTCACCTCTTTTGGCTGGATGAAGGTGACATGGACATGAGGTTCAAGTCACCGTATTCAGGGGGAAGCCGGGCCATGTGAGTTTCAGAAACTCACGACTGGTCAGTTTTACGGAAATTTTGTATACTAAAGGTTGCCAATATACGAACACTTATCTCTTAATAGTGCGTGTCCGAGCAATGCGCCAGGTGTTTTTGACTGTTTTACGCGAAAATAGCCCGCCTTGACTCCCGGGCAATTTTCATGCCTGGTGGCAGCTAGACCCTATCGGCTTCGGACAACTTCACTAATAAGAAGGTGTATTTGTGGGCATGTGTGAGAACTTTTCTGCCCGTAAGTATAATCTTTTTTCTCCTCCCCGTCATGGGTCTCCTTTTCGTCTCATCGTTGCGTTCCTACCGATGAAAGAGGTGGACGAGTGGCGGAAACTTTCGCACAAGGGGATGATTTGGGAGGAGAGGCTCTGCTGAATCGGATGGGAATGAATGTGTACCAAACCATCGGTCAGGCTGTGCAGGATGCGGTGATGCCAGAACCGGCAGTCTTAGGCGACAAAGAGGAGTTGTCCAAATGAAGCTGACTTATCACGGTCATGCGTGCTTTGTGGTGGAAGATGGCAGTCACGCGGTGGTGATTGACCCGTTTTTTACCGGGAATCCTTTGGCGGATATCAAATCGGAGACAGTTCACGTAGAAGCAGTTTTGCTCAGCCACGGTCATGGCGATCACGTGGGGGACGCGGAAGCGATTGCTCGAGCGAACAATGCACTCATCATCGCTCCCTATGAGGTGGCGTCTTACTATGGGAATAGAGGTCTGCGCAGTCACGCCATGGCCCATGGTGGAAAACACACCTTTGACTTTGGTACGGTCAAGTTAACCCTTGCTTTCCATGGTTCTGGTTTTGAGATGGGCAGTGACATTCGCAATGGCGGCAATCCCTCCGGACTACTGCTCACCATGGGAGGCAAGACCCTTTATCACGCAGGGGATACTGCACTGTTCAGTGACATGAAATTGATTGGAGATCTGCAACGAGTGGATGTGGCCGCTCTGCCCATCGGGGATAATTTTACGATGGGCCCAGAGGATGCCTTATTGGCGGCAGAGTGGGTTCATGCCGAAGTTACGGTGCCCATGCACTACAACACCTTCGACCTCATCCGCCAAGACCCGTATGCATTTATCCGGTCTTTGGAAGCCAAGGGCCTGCGGGGTAGCGTGTTGCAACCCGGAGAATCTCTCACCGTTTAAGGGGTTGTCCGGATATGAAATATTTTGTAGGAATATTTTGGGAACCAAGCCGATAATACAAAGTTGGAGGCGCCAGAACTCTGTAAGATTCTGGTGCCTCCAAGACCTTGGAGAAAGAATATTCATGGGTTTTGGGGAAAGGCTCGGACTCAGTGAGCCCTGTCTGCCATTTTTACCATAATGGAGGCCAGGGTTCGTTGTTCATTTTCATTTCCTGCTTCCCAAAGGTCCTTTAATAAGCGTTCTTGCTCGTTCTTGGGATCTACCTTTTTAGACATGTAATCTCCCATTTTTGTGGCCACTTCTGTAATTCGGTCCTGGGAAACTCCCATGGCCTGAGCTTTGTCCACCTGTGCACCCAAAAACTCTTTCCACCGATCAAAGTTTTCTAAAACGTCCATGGTTTTGACCTCCTTTGGGTTCTTGGGGCTGGAGTCAGACTTGTCCCGTCGCGCCCAAGGTCAATTTGCCTCAGTTCCGGGAATTTATGCGTGGAGGTGCAGGTTTTCTGAGTGAATTTTTGTGTGGAGTTGTGTTATGGCCAAATCATGACGACATATTAGAGCGCATTCCAGCATACCGATGGATGTGTGGACAGACTCCAAACCTGCATCCCTGTCATCAGGTGCGGAGGGACAGGGGTCAATTGAAGGGGTGGGAAGCATGAGACGAAAAAGTGCTTTTGTACCGAATCGCAGGAGTAAGGCGGTGGTGTACGCCTGTAGCCTGATTGCGCTGGGGGCTTATGCGGTACCTCGGTTACCCAGACTGCAACCCGGGTTGCCAGGCACATTCGCCATGTTATGGATTTTGTTTGCGGTTCTGGCCTTGGCAGCCAACCTGTATTTCATGTTGGGCGCAGATGAAGAACGCAAACACATGCTGGAGGAGAAGGACCTGTTGCCCAGTCGGAACACCCTTCGGGTATCAGGGTCCCGTTATCGCCGTCAGAGAGGTTTGTAAGAAGTTGTTCGGAAAGGGGTCAGACCTCTCCGACGCATTCCCTCGTCGTCGCTCAAAATGCTCCTTGAATATTTCGGACGCGCAATGTAAGTGAAGGGACCGGTCAAGGAGTGCGACCGGTCCAGACCAGCAATGCTATGGCAGCCAGGCCACAAAGCACGATGGATATGATGGGGTCAATGGAGCCGCCGAGAAATTCCATGTTTTATGTCTCCTTTCCATTCTCCGGCCAGGACAACATGTCTTTTTGTAGAGATGTCCCCCGTACTCCGTGTTGGCGTAATTGCTGACTTTCATCTTGAGTCAGCATTCTTCCTCGAATGACAATATTTTCACCATATTTATCACGCAGGGCATCGGTTACCTGGGACAATCGCAGCAATTTAGTCAGGTCTCGCTTTTTTTGCGGGAACATTGCGGTGTCATGGGAGTGTTTGCCAGACAGGGAGTCCTGTTGGGATTGCCCACTTGTGTCTTCAGACAACGAGCCTGTCGTGAACAAGGACAACTGAATACCTTCAGAGGTTCCCTTGGCCGGAGTGTGCATCTCTGCAGACGGTGCTTTCTCGGCTTGTAGATGACCAAGGGTGATGCCCAACAGTCGCACTCGCGCGTCTCGAGGCAAGTGACGGTATAACAGGGAAACGGCTGTGTCGTACAAAACTTCCGTCAAAGCCGTCGGCTCCCTCAGGGTTTGTTCGCGAGTGATGGTTCGTCGATTGGCGAAGCGCAACGTAATCTGCACCGTTTTACCAACCAGTCTGTGACGGCGAGCCCGTCGTCCCACCTGGTCCGCTAGGTTCAGGAGTACCGTCGCCATCTCCTCTGGACGAGACAAGTCGTTGGCAAGCGTGATGGAATGACCGATGCTTTTGAGGGGCTCTTGCATCGACGTGACCTCAGAAGTGTCGCGCCCGTTCGCCAGGTCCACCAATTGTCGGCCTCGTTTGCCCAGCAAGAGGGAAAAACGGTCCGGGTTGGCGGCAGCCAGATCACCGATGGTAGAGATGCCGATTTGGGACAGGCGTTGTGCGGTCTTGGATCCAACGCCGAACATCTGTTTCACAGGCAGGGGCCAAATCACTTCTGACAAATTGGTCAAGGAAATCTCCGTCAGGCCTCGGGGTTTTTGCAGATCACTCGCCATTTTTGCCAAAAACTTGTTGGGAGCAATGCCGATGGAACAAGGCAGATTGAGCTCTTGGTCCATCCGTTGCTGAATTTTTCTGGCTAGGTCTGTGGCGCTGCCGAGAAAAGGACTGTGTGTGACGTCTGCCCAACACTCGTCAATGCTGAATACCTCCACGTCTGGCGTGTATTCACGGACGATATCAAACACCGCTCTGGAAAATCTCCGGTACAAGTGGAAGTCAGGTTTAATTAACACCAGGTCTGGACATGCCCGCAAGGCTTGAGCAACGGTCATGGTGGCCCGCACTCCCCTGGCGCGAGCCTCATAACTGGCGGTGACCACCACCCCGTGGCGTGTCTCCGGACTGCCTGCCACCGCTGTCGCGCGGGCGTGATAACGTTGCGGGTCCGTTGCCGCATGACAAGAGCAATAGAAAGCGTTCATGTCAATATGCAGAACGGTTCTATTTGTTGGAGACTGGGGGTTCATGATGCACCCCTCCTAATGCCGATTTCTCTGGATAGACCGCCATGCCGCTGATAGCGGTACCAGCAAGGGATGTAAATCCACGCAATTGTATTTACTGGGATAGATGGCATGTGTATCTGTCTTCCATGGATGATTGTAGCATGGATGATTGTAGCATGGGAGACGCGAATTGCATGATGTTGCTGGCAAAGAGGCAACAGCTTCTGTCATACTGGAGGTGTGGGATTTGCCGTCAGCCAGAGTCGCGCACATCTGGTTTGCATGGGGTATCAAGAGTCACACCGATTCATGGCATCCGATGTGTGAGGGCGACTGAAAGGCGGACACGGAGGTTGAAACAGCTTGAAAGAAGAACGTCACATGAAGTTAAAGGAAATAGTCAGCCAACGGGAGGTTGAGACTCAAGATGAATTGGTGGAGGCCTTGGAAAAGGCGGGTTTTCATGTCACCCAAGCCACCATCTCCCGGGACATCAAGGAGCTGCAGTTAATTAAGGTGATTGGCAGCAACGGACGTTATAAATACGCTATTCCCGTCACTGCTAACAGCATTACATTTGAGGCGGTTAGGCACAAGCTCAGTGAGGTGTTTGTCTCTTTGACCCGAGCCAATAATCTGTTGGTGTTAAAGGTCATGCCTGGCAACGCCCATTCTGTGGCTTGGATGGTGGACAACATGACTGTACCCGGATTGTTGGGGACCATCGCCGGGGATGATACTATTTTGTTTATTGCCGCAGACGACGCGGCTGCCATTCAAATTGAACAGGAATTGCGGGTATGAGGGGTGAGTTTGGTGCAGGTGTATTCGTCCATTCTCGATGTTATTGGCCATACTCCGGTGGTGCAGTTACAGCGCTTGCCCCACTCGGGCGGAGCAATGGTGTACGTGAAGTTGGAGGCGCTGAATCCAGGAGGCAGTGTCAAGGACAGGCCCGCCTGGAACATGATTCGCAGCGCCGAGATCCAGGGTAAGATTACTCCGGGCAAGTCGGCCATTGTTGAGCCCACGTCGGGCAACACAGGGATTGGCTTAGCCATGGTCTGCGCGGCCAGGGGCTATCGGTGTATCATTACCATGCCTGACAACGCCAGCGTAGAACGGGTTAGCTTGCTACAGGCATATGGAGCGGAAGTGCATTTGACCCCAGCCTCGTTGCGCATGCAAGGGGCCATCGACAAGGCCACGGAGTTGCTGGCACAAGTTACGGATGGCTTTATGCCGATGCAATTTGAGAATCCGGACAACCCGGGTGCTCACCGCACCACCACGGCCTTGGAGATCTATGAGGCGTTCGATGGGCAGTTAGACGCCCTGTTCTTGACTGCGGGGACTGGTGGGACCGTGACAGGAACGGGTGAAGTGTTGAAAGAAAAGATTCCGGGGGTGAAAATATATGTGGTGGAACCTGCGGGATCGCCCGTACTTTCCGGTGGACAGCCAGGTCCTCATCGAATTCCAGGAACGGGACCAGGCTTTGTGCCGAAGGTGCTCAATCACCAAGCCTATGACCAAGTGTTGCAGATCCAGGATGAAGATGCGGAAATGATGGCCCGCCGTTTGGCCGCAGAAGAGGGAATTTTGGTGGGACCCTCCGGTGCGGCGGCGGCTCACTTCGCCTTGGCTGCGGCCAAGGAGATGGAAAGAACACAGCGGGTACTATTTTTGGCCCCGGACTCCGGCGAACGCTATCTGTCCTCCGGATTATTCCGTCGATAAGGCGGAATAATGGGGAATATTAACATAAAAATAGGACTTTAGACCCATGATTGCTGGTGCAGCCCGGTTTATACTATTTAGAGTGTAGTGACCTACACTGTACCTAACCCCTATTGTGCATTATTTTGGCACACCCTGCCGACTCGGCAGGCTTTTTCTTTTCAGAGCGTGTGTTCGAAACACCCATGACCTAGCGGATAACCTCTTAGAGAGTGATGCGATTGTGATGTAGACCACATTGCACCGAGGAGTTGGCTTTGGTACAGTCGCTCATAGAGGAGATGGATGGTTATGTGGACGCGAGAGAAGGGGCACGTAGTCCGCGCCTTAACCATTGCCGGGTCCGACAGTGGCGGAGGTGCGGGAATTCAGGCGGATCTGAAAACATTTGCGACGTTTTCTGTCTATGGCCTGTCCGTCGTGACTGCCCTAACGGCCCAAAATACCGTCGGGGTCCAGGGGGTACGGTACATAGACCCGGAGTTTGTGCAGCGGCAGTTGGATTCGGTTTTGGATGACATTGGCGCAGATGCGTTGAAAACGGGGATGTTAGGCAGCCCGGATATTATTCGCACGGTTGCTGCTACAGTTCAGAAAAGAGGGATGAACCCACTGGTGGTGGACCCTGTTATGGTGGCCAAGGGTGGGGAGTCCTTAATGGACGCCGAAGCGGTAGCAGTTTTAAAGGCGGAATTGTTGCCTCTAGCAACCATTATTACGCCCAATATTCCTGAGGCAGAGGTCTTGTGGGGGCGTCCGATTGATTCTTACGAGGCCTGTGTGCAGGCCGCCCGTGATTTGCAGGCCTTGGGTCCTGACTGTGTGGTGATTAAGGGTGGCCATGCGCAGACCCGATGGACCCACGCGGTGTATGGGAAGGTGAATAAAAGATTGCATCTCTCCGCAAAAGGAGAGCCGCTGGACGCCCCAGAGCAAGCCGTGGATGTGGTATTTGACGGACGGAATGTCACGTTTTTTGCCACCCCGCGGATACCCAGTCACAAAACTCACGGAACTGGCTGTACCTTTTCTTCCGCCCTCACGGCTTCATTGGCTCGCGGGAGTTCCATGATGGACGCTCTTGCCCAAGCCAAGTCGTTTATTTACCAAGCGATTCTGTCCGCAGCTCAATGGGATGTGGGAGCAGGCCACGGTCCCACAGATCACTCTGTACAGCCTCAGTTCACCATCGGGCTGGTGGCGGGCAAGGCTTACGAATGGGAGGAAGGGCAGTGGCGGGAAGTTTGACTCAGATTCGAGTGTAACTGCGAATTTTCCATCCGCAAACATTCTTTGGAAAGGTCGTGATTTGCTTGACGACGACTGTTAATCCCGCACATTGGCTGGAGCAAGTGAGAGCCAACCAGCCTCTGGTACACAATATTACCAACCTGGTGGTCACCAATATTGCCGCAAATGCCTTGATTTCTATTGGCGCTTCTCCCGTCATGGCGTATGCCAAAGAGGAAGTGGCCGATATGGCTCGCATTGCAGGTGCTTTGGCGCTGAACATGGGTACACTGGATGACCGGGTTGTACAGTCCATGGAAATTGCCGGGAGGTCCGCTAACGAGGCGGGCGTGCCCGTAATTTTCGATCCCGTTGGCGTAGGAGCCACACCCTATCGCAACCAGGTGGCCGCTCACCTGACCCACAGCCTTCATCTCGCGCTGTTGCGAGGCAACGGGGGTGAAATAGGTTTTTTGCTGGGAGCTGGGGGTCAAGTCAAGGGCGTGGATGCCAGCGCGGTCAGTGATGACTTGCCCCGTGCCATGAAGGCGTACGCCAAGGCCCATCAGTGTGCGGTGATGGCTACGGGGGCGGTGGATTACGTCACAGACGGTGAACGTGTGTGGGCATTAAGCAATGGTCATCCTTTGTTGGCTGCCATCACCGGGTCTGGATGTATGGCTACGGCCATTTTGGGAGGATTTTTGGCGGTGGCAGGCAAACAACAAACACCCAGCAGATATGCCGAGGCAGCCATTGCCGGGCTGACCTGTTACAACGTGGCGGCGGAAATCGCGGCCACCCGTGCCGCTGGGCCGGGGACATTTCAGGCAACTCTGTTTGATGCCCTGTATCACCTGGAGGGTCCTGAGGTCAACAAGCAGGCCAAGGTGGCCGAGGTCACCCTGTCATGATGGTGCAAAGGGGGGCAAACGGGGACCGAGAGGCGTTGATACGCGCCCTACAGGTATACGTGATTACCGACGAACGCGGTGAGGACGGGCAACTTTTAGACATTGTCGAACAAGCCATCGTCGGTGGAGCCACAGCGATTCAATTGCGGCGGAAGCAGACCTTGGGCAGACGATTCGTAGAACTCGGCCGGGCCTTGCGGAAATTGACCCGGGAACGAGGGGTGCTGTTTTTCGTCAATGACAGGGTGGATGTGGCGGCCATTGTGGACGCCGATGGGGTGCATGTGGGCCAGGATGACATTTCTTGTCGGGACGCCCGCCAATTGCTGGGAAAGGATAAGTGGATTGGAGTATCTGCAGAAACGGTGGCGGAAGCTCTGGCGGCCCAAGCAGAAGGAGCGGATTACTTAGGAGTGGGCGCCATTTACCCCACTCCGTCCAAACCGGATGCGAAGATTACCGGTTTGGACGGATTGGCGGAAATTACGCGGCGAGTGAACTTGCCCATCGTCGCAATTGGCGGGGTGCATCTGAACAACATGATTGAATCCTTAGAAAGGGGGGCTCATGGCGTAGCGGTGGTTTCCGAGGTGATGAGCGCTTCTCAACCCAGAGAGGCGACTCAAGCCATTGCACAAAAAGTGAAAACCTATTTTTCCGGGAAAAAGAGGTTGGACGATACGCCGTAGTTCAGCATGGACAGGTCGGATGGGAGTAAGAAAACTTTCCTGGGAATCAACAATATAGGACTCCATGACTAAGGCGCAGAGCATGAATTCTCTCTGCGCCTTACTTGACTACTTGTATGAGTTGCTTGTTCGGGTTGCTTGTATGGATTAATTGGTGGTGTTGAGGACTTGCACCGTCACGTTTCCTGCGGAGTTGCTGGTGCTGGATACCGCGCCTTGAGTGGCACCGTTCACTGTGGTCTGGTTGGTTGCGGCGGCGGAGTTGCTGTCAGAGGTCCCGTTGGAGACTGCTGTGCCACTGGTTGACTCGGTAGCGGTCAGCATCGTCTGGATCTCTTGGGTGAGGCTTTGCAGAGATTGAGTGGCCGTTTCCATGGCGGTTGTTTTGGATGTGACCATGGAGTCCACCTTGTCAATGGCGGTCAAGGCCTGTTCCATTTTTTTCGCCTGCTGTTCTATGTGTGCGGCCTGGTTGGCCTCTTGCTGAGACTGTAATGCGGTGTGCAGGGTGGTGATAATGGGAGTCATCCCGTTAGTG
>DAHWFY010000058.1 GCA_027336365.1 Bacillota bacterium
CGGTGTTTTTTGGCGGTGGAACCCCGACATACTTGAGTTCTCGGCAGCTAGATCAAGTTCTGACCCATTTGCGTGACAATTTCCAGATTGCCAACGCCGCGGAGATTACCGTGGAGGCTAATCCGGGATCGATTCATCGTGAGAAATTACAGGTATTACGGGACCATCGGGTAACTCGCTTAAGTGTAGGGGTGCAAACCATGCAACCCCATTTGTTGCAAGCCATCGGCCGTTTGCACGATGATCAGACCATCTTCCACAGCGTCGAGGAGGCAACTCGCGCCGGATTTTCCCACTTGAGTGTGGACTTGATATTTGGGTTACCAGGTCAAACACTGGCGGATATTCGAGCGGACTTGGCTGCAGTGGCCCAACTTCCCATTGATCACGTCTCTGCATACTGGCTGCAGGTGGAACCGGGCACCCCGTTTGCCCGTTGGCAGGCGGCGGGTCAGTTAGAGTTACCGGGCGAGGATGCGGAAGCCGAAATGTATGACGAAATTCGCACAACACTGCAACACATCGGTTTTTTCCAGTACGAAGTGAGTAATTTCGCCCGCCCGGGTGGGCACGCCAAGCATAACTTGGTTTATTGGCGGAATGAGCCTTATTTGGCGGCGGGGGTGGGCGCCTCTTCTTACGCTTTTGGCGTGAGACAACGTAGGGAAGCAAGGGTGACAGAGTACATCCGCCGCATCATCGCTGGAGAGTCTCCGGTGGTTGAAAATCAGTCGGTGACCGCTCTGGAAGCCGCTCAAGACACGATGATGTTGGGATTGCGCCTACAGGAGGGTGTGGACCGTCAACGCTTTTGGTTCCGTCACGGGGTAGACATGGAAAAAATGTTTGGAAATATTATCAGACCTCTGCTTTCAAAAGGTCTGTTGCGGTGGCAAGGAACCCATCTTGTCTTGACCCACCGGGCTTGGCCTGTGGCTAACTTGGTTTTCGCAGAGTTTATCGACTCTGAACGGATTCATTGACTTTTCGGCACACACTTGTTATTTTCATGGTGTGGGATTAGCACTCGTTGCAGGAAAGTGCTAATAGAACAAAGCTGGGGGAGATTGTGGTGTTGACACCCAGACAACAACTCATTTTGAGTGTGATTGTCGACGATTATGTGCAGTCGGCTGAGCCTGTGGGGTCTCGCACACTATCTAAACACGAGCACTTTCACTTGAGCGCGGCTACGATTCGCAACGAGATGGCAGACCTGGAGCAGTTGGGGTATTTGGACCAACCTCATGCCTCTGCGGGACGTATTCCATCTCAAAAGGGGTACCGTTACTACGTGGATCACCTGTCCTCGGAGGGGCGTTTGGATGGGGAGACGGTCCGTGCCTTGCAGGAACTTTTTCGTCAACGCATGGATGAATGGGAACGGGTGGCTCAGCAAACCTCCACGGTATTGTCCCAGTTGACACAGTACACCACCATTGTTCTGGGACCCCACATTCATCAGGAACGGATCAAACAGATTCAACTCATCCCCTTGGGTGGCGCGAAAGCAGTGGCCATCTTAGTAACCGATGCCGGACAGGTGGCCAGCAGGCAGGTCCAATTATCGGACGATATCCCTGCTGAACAAGTTGCGGTAATGGTCCATTTGCTGAATCAACGGTTGACCGGCACACCCTTGTTTCGTTTTGGCTCTCTCATGTACAAGGAGCTAGCCAGCGAAATTGGAAATGTGTTGGAACACTACGAGGATGCTCTGTTGGTGTTGGACGAATTGGCTAAAGTGGTCAACGAAAATCAACGGGTCTTCGTCGGTGGTACAACAAATATTCTTTCGCAACCCGAGTTTCGCGATGTGGACAAAGTGAAACCCTTGCTGGAGATGCTGGAACAACCGGATTGGGTTCCTGCGGTGATGTCTCTACAACCGAAGGCGGGGGTCGAGGTGCGTATTGGGATGGAAAATGGGTTGCCAACTCTGCAGTCCTGCACCGTTATTTCGGCAACTTATACCGTGGCAGGAGTCCCGGTAGGGAGCGTTGGGGTGATTGGGCCCACGCGAATGCATTATGACCGGGTCATACGCATTTTAGATTATGCTTCTCAGGTGTTGAGCCACGCAATGACAGCCCGACTGGCAGGAAAGTGATACCAATCCTGTGAGATTGGTGAAATCATCACGAGCCGATGGAGGCGGGCGACTGGGCCATTGGGCCGGGTCGTCCGCCGAAACACGAGCATTCGTGCGGACACCCAGTGAACGCATGGAACAGGGTTCGCATTGGGTTGCAAACGGAAAGCGGATTTCCACTGGGCAGTGAAGGAGGCAGAATCTCGTCGTGAAGAAAAAAGTCAGACAAGAGCATCCACTGGAAACAGAGACAGGATGGGCAATGGAGGCAGGAAGTCCCAATGAGGATTTCCAACAGGGAAACAATGTTGCAGCGGATGACGCTTCTTATCCCGAGAGCGAGAGCGTTCTCCGGGCGGGAGCGACGCCTGAACAGGCGGTTGAAGAGGACGTCACAGCGGCTCCGAATGAGGGCGAACAACGGGTAGCAGAAGAGTTCCCGGTTGACAGCGTGACCATGGATCGTGAACAGTGGGAACAACTGCAGTCCGACTTGGAGCAGGTAAAAAATCAACTTTTGCGCGCTCAAGCGGACTTTGATAACTACCGCAAACGCACCCGACAGGAACGAGAAGACCTGGTCAAGATGGCAGCGCGGAATCTCTTGTCCGAACTGCTGCCAGTTCTGGACAGTTTTGACCGCGCGCTCATGTCGATTGCCACTGAGGAGACCACGCTTCCTGCCGGTTTGCGAGAGGGAATCGAAATGGTGCATCGGCAGTTTGTCCAGGTGATGAGTTCTCATGGGGTGCAGGCGATGGATGTGGAACAGCAGCCGTTTGATCCAAATGTGCACCAAGCAGTGATGCAAGAGAGCGTCGATGGCACCGAGGCTGGAATGGTGTTGCAAGAATTGCAAAAGGGTTACTGGTTATACGACAAGGTGCTTCGGCCCGCCATGGTGAAAGTCAGTATGTGACCCAGTGGTAATTGCTTGCAAAGGTCTGCAACCTGCAGCAATTGGCGTTTGCTGGGGGTAGTTCACAGGTGGAAATTGAAGGAAGGGGATGTACATATGGCAAAAGTCATTGGTATTGATTTGGGTACGACAAACTCTTGTGTGGCAGTCATGGAAGGCGGAGAGGCCGTCGTCATTCCAAATGCGGAGGGCAATCGAACGACGCCCTCTGTAGTGGCCTTTTCAAAAGACGGAGAGCGCTTGGTGGGGGATGTGGCGAAGCGCCAGGCCATCACCAATCCGGACCGGACTGTGAGTTCCATTAAACGAAATATGGGTTCTGATTATCGGGTGAAAATCGAGGACAAGTCCTACACGCCGCAAGAAATCTCTGCTATGATTTTGCAAAAACTCAAATCGGATGCAGAGGCCTTTTTAGGTGAAAAAATCGCGCAAGCAGTCATCACTGTTCCGGCTTACTTCAGTGATAGCCAGCGCCAGGCCACCAAAGATGCGGGCAAGGTTGCTGGACTGGACGTCTTGCGGATTGTCAATGAACCTACGGCAGCGGCGTTGGCATACGGACTCGACAAAGAAGGCGAACACACGATTCTGGTGTTTGACTTGGGTGGCGGTACCTTCGACGTTTCCATTTTGGAATTGGGGGATGGCGTATTTGAGGTGAAGGCCACCAGTGGGAATAACCGTTTGGGTGGGGACGACTTTGACCAACGGGTTATGGATTATCTGATATCCGAATTTAGAAAAGACACGGGAATTGATCTGAGCAAGGATCGCATGGCCATGCAGAGGTTGAAGGACGCCGCCGAGAAGGCGAAGAAAGAACTATCGGCAACATTAACCACAACGATTTCCTTGCCCTTTATTTCTGCAGATGCCAACGGTCCGAAGCACTTGGAAGTTAATTTAAGCCGGGCCAAGTTTGAGGAGTTGACCAGGGACTTGGTGGAGGCCACCTTGAGTCCCACACGCCAGGCCTTAAAAGATGCTGGACTGAGCACATCACAGATTGATCGGGTCATATTGGTGGGTGGGTCTACGCGCATTCCTGCCGTCCAGGAAGCCATTAAAAACCTTATTGGGAAAGAGCCTTCCAAAGGTGTGAATCCAGATGAGGTTGTGGCGGTTGGCGCCGCCATTCAAGCTGGCGTGCTGACAGGTGAAGTGAAAGACGTGGTCTTGCTGGATGTTACGCCGTTGTCCCTAGGAATTGAGACTTTAGGCGGTGTCTTTACTCGATTAATTACGCGCAATACGACGATTCCGACATCAAAGAGTCAAATTTTCTCCACGGCCGCAGATAGTCAGACTTCAGTGGAGATTCATGTGCTGCAAGGAGAACGGGAGATGGCTCATGACAATAAGACACTGGGCCGCTTTACCCTCAGTGACATCCCACCGGCGCCACGGGGCGTCCCTCAAATTGAAGTCAGCTTCGATATTGATGCTAACGGGATTGTCAACGTGTCTGCAAAAGATTTGGGAACCGGAAAAAGTCAGCGGATTACCATCACTTCCTCGGGTGGCTTGCAGAACGATGAAATTGATCGTATGGTCAAAGAGGCGGAAATGCACGCTGAGGAAGACCGGCAACGCAGAGAACAGGTGGAATTGCGAAATCAAGCAGATCAACTTTTGTACCAAACGGACAAAACATTAAAGGACTTGGGCGACAAGGCGGACGGAGAGTTGCGCAATGAGGCAGAGAACAAACAACAAAAATTACGCGATGCTTTGAATGGCACCGATGCGGACTCAATCAAACGGGCGTCTGAGGAATTGACTGAGGTGCTGCATAAATTGTCAACAAAGCTGTATGAGCAGGCGGCCCAATCCGGTTCGACCGAAGGAACCGGACCTGCAGGTAAGACGGACTCGGGAGACCGGGTGGTGGACGCGGATTATAATGTGGTGGACGACGAGAAAAAATAGACCTGCGGACCAGTGTGGGACTGCGTGGCAGGGAGATGTTCTCCCTGCCACGCCTGCATAGTGAAAGGCAGCGCGGGGGAGGAAAGTATGAATGGAAAAACGGGATTATTACGAGGTGCTCGGCGTAGACAAGGGGGCCGCCCAGGATGATATCAAGCGGGCTTTCCGAAAATTGGCTCGCCAGTATCACCCTGATGTGAATAAGGATGACCCGCAGACTGCCGAGAAGTTTAAGGAGATCAATGAGGCGTACGAGGTTCTCTCGGACTCAAATAAAAGGGCTCAGTATGACCAGTTTGGCCACATGGATCCCAGTCAAGGTATGGGTGGGGCCGGTGGATTTGGCGGTGGATTTGAAGATGTTAACGGTTTTGGCGATATTTTTGATATGTTTTTTGGTGGAGGACGGTCTCGTGGGCCACAACGGGGTCATGACTTGGAGTATGAACTTCAGATAGAGTTTGAAGAGGCTGCTTTTGGTACAGAAAAGGAGATTGACGTCCCTCGCACTGAGGTTTGTGACACCTGTGGCGGAAGTGGTGCCAAACCAGGGACGAAAGTGGAGCAGTGTCCGGTTTGCCATGGCACGGGTGAGCAGCAGACAATGATGAATACCCCCTTTGGCCGTATGGTTAACCGGAAAACGTGTTCTGCCTGCCATGGTCGCGGTGTACGAATACCTAATCCGTGTCCAGACTGTCACGGACAAGGTCGGCGCAGAGTGCGACGCAAGGTACGGGTTAAGGTGCCTGCCGGAGTGGATACAGGGACGCGACTGAGAATGCCAGGCGCGGGAGAGAGTAGCCCAAGTGGAGGTCAGCCTGGGGATTTGCATATTGTCATCCGTGTTCGTGCTCATGAGCTATTTGAACGAGATGGGGATAACGTGTATGTCGACTTTCCCGTCAGCTTTGTTCAAGCCGCTCTCGGAGATGAGATTGAGGTGCCTACATTGGACGGACAGGTAAAGTTGCGCATCCCTGAGGGAACTCAGAGTGGGACATCTTTTCGTTTGCGGGGTAAGGGAATCGTTCGTCTGGGCAGTACAATCCGGGGTGATCAGCACGTACGAGTGCATGTCATCACTCCCACTCGACTGACGGATCGGCAAAGGGAATTGTTGCGAGAGTTGGGAAAGGAATTGGGCGAGACACCGAGTGAGCAGACGAGGACTTTCATTGATCGAATGAAAAGTGCTTTTTTGGGTGAAAACGGGTGACTTTCTCGGAATGTACGCAGTCTTATTCCAGTAAATACAGTTGCGTGGATTCACCCTCCTTGCTGGTGCCGCTAACAGCGACATGACGGTCTATCGTGGAATGTCTTTTTTTATGGAGTATTTTGGACGACGCAGGAATGCGCTGGGGAGTTCTGACCCCTTTCTGGACAACTTCTTAAAGTGAAATTTAGGGCCTTGGTGCGAGCGTCCTGTGTTTCTAGAGAGCCGCCCAAGGCTCTTGTGGTCATTGAGGTGATTGGATGCAATGGTGGGAAGTGCGTGTGCGTGTCGTGCAAGAATCTGTTGAGGCATTGACCGCTCTGGTTCAGGAATGGCCCGAGATGCAAGGGGTTGTGGTGGAAGGAGCCGTGGGTGTACAACCGCCACATCCCGAATATGGAGAGTGGTTTGATGAATGCCTGCTGAACAATCAGTCTTCTCTGGTCACGGTATATGTGCCTGTGCAAGTTGCTGAATCGATATTGAGGTCCCGTCTGGCGCAGGTGTTTTCCCGGCTCATTGCATCCGGGTTGGAGCTAGATACGACAGCTCAGAACGTATCCATCGGTGTGGTGGATGAATCCGATTGGGAGCAGGCCTGGAAGGGAGAATATCATCCCATCTCTGTGGGAAGCCGGTGGGTGATAATCCCTTGCTGGGATGAAACAGAACCTGCCGTTGAGGCAAGTGGCGGCAGAATTCCCTTGTTGTTGGAGCCTGGAATGGCTTTTGGTACGGGGACTCATGAGACCACACAATTGTGCCTAGAGGCCTTGAGTGACGAGGTGACTCCAGGGATGAAAATTCTGGATGTGGGATGTGGCACCGCTTTATTGTCCATTGCTGCGGCAAAAATTGGAGCAAGGCAGGTGGTGGCTCTCGATATTGATCCGGTTGCGGTTGCGGTGGCACGGGAGAATGTAAATTTGAACCATGTGGCTAGTATCGTCACGGTGTTCCAAGCCGACTTGTTGGCAGGCTTTGAGGATTCTGGGTTTGATGTGATTGTTGCCAATATTCTGCGAGATACGGTGATTGCTCTTATTCCTGATGGGGTAGGGCGATTATGTCCGGGCGGTAGAATGATTGTTTCTGGTTTCGTGGAATCTCAGCGTATTGCCGTTGAATCTGCCTTTTTTGCCGCGCGAATGCAGGTGGTCAAACGGCGGCGGCGGGGAGAATGGGTGACACTGGAGGCTAAGAAATCTTTGCTGTCGGATCTGACCGAGGAACAACGGGAAGTGTCAACAACCAGGATTGACTCAGGTGTGCGCCGTGTGATGCATTTGGCGAAAGGTGGAGGGGGCTCATGATGCCTCGTGCGTTTGTGCAGCAACCCCTCGCTCCTGGACAGATTCTGACACTGTCCGGTCCCGAGGGCCATCACTTTGCACGGGTTTTACGGGTGCGGGCAGGAGAGGCGGTGACCCTTGCTACCGCAGGTCACGGATATTTGGCAATGGTGGAAGAAGTGGATGGTAAAGGCGGTCAAGTGATTTGTCGAGTGCAGGCGATGATGGCCAGTCACGAGCCGCGAGTGCGCGTGTATGTCCTGCAGGGTTTGCCAAAGGGGGAAAAACTGGACTTTGTCCTCCAACATGGGACAGAAGTGGGTGCAGCCGGGTTCTGCGTCTTTGCCTCTCTACGGTCGATGGGTAGACTTCACCCAGACAAGATTTTGTCCAGGTTGACTCGATGGGAGCGTATTACCCTAGAAGCTGCTTCTCAATCGCAGAGAGATGTGATTCCTTCCGTGCACTATGCAGGCGACTGGGAGGAGGCAAGTCGATGGGTGGCTCGTCTCCATCCACATCTTGTGGTTTGTTTGGACGAAGAGGCCTCGGCAGTGAGCTTGGCAGAGGTGTTGCAAAAAAGCTCTTCTCCAAAGACTGACGGGGAGTCACGTCGGGATTCTCCAATTGATCCCGTTGTAGTACTGGCGGTGGGCCCGGAAGGTGGATGGGACAATCAAGAGCGTCGCGGATTTGTGGAACAATTGGCGGCAGTTCCGGTGACTCTGGGGTCCGCGAATTTTACGCACCGAGAGTGCTGGCCTGGTGGCCTTGGCTGCGGTGATGTATCATTTTGGTGAGTTGGGGGGGCCTCATCTGTGAGTACCGTCGCCTTTCACACCCTGGGTTGCAAAGTGAACTTTTATGATACCGAAGGCATATGGCAAATGTTCAAGGCTGCAGGGTATGAGCAGGTGAGCTTTGACAAACAGGCTGATGTCTATGTCATTAACACCTGCACTGTTACAAACACCGGGGACCGTAAGTCCAGACAAGTGATTCGTCGGGCAGTGCGGCGCAACCCGCAGGCCGTGGTGGTGGTCACCGGTTGCTACGCTCAGGTTTCTCCTGATGAAGTGGCTCACATTGCTGGGGTAGATCTGGTAGTGGGAAATGACCGTAAGACACAAATTGTTCAACGGGTTGCGGAATTGCGGCAGGAACAGCATTTTGATGTGCAGCAGTCTGTGGGAAACATTTTAAAGGCCAAAGACTTTGAAGAGATGGACGTTCCATCGTTTTCGGATCGAACACGTGCCAATCTGAAAATCCAGGATGGATGTAATAATTTCTGCACATTTTGCATCATTCCATATGCCCGTGGGCTCATTCGTAGCCGCAAGCCAGAGTCCATTGTCGCTCAGGCGAGAAAATTGGCGAGGGCGGGTTACCGAGAAATTGTTTTGACAGGGATTCACACCGGCGGTTACGGCGCAGACCTACAGGGATATCGTTTGGCGCACCTTCTTCAAGAACTAGAAAAAATTCCTGAAATTTATCGATTGCGCATCAGTTCTATTGAAGCCAGTGAGATTGATGATGGATTGATTGATGTGTTGGCTCGTTCTCGTAAGATTTGTCGTCATCTGCACATTCCTCTGCAGGCCGGACACAACCATGTACTCAAACGCATGAACCGTCATTATACCGTAGAACAGTTTGCCGATAAATTATCTCACTTGCGAAGTGTCTTGCCCGATATAGCCATCACTAGCGACGTGATTGTTGGTTTTCCTGGGGAAACCTCTGCATATTTTGCAGAGTCAGAACGGTTTATTCAGGAGCAAAGATTTTCACAATTGCATGTGTTCCCCTATTCTCCGCGACAAGGCACGCCCGCAGTGAATTTTCCGGACCAAGTCTCAGAAGATGAAAAGGAGCATCGTGTGGCTGACCTAATGCAATTGTCCAAGTCTCTAACGGAACATTATGCAACCTCGTTTGTTGGACGAACCCTGGAAGTCATCCCAGAAGAGCCTCAACTATTGAAAAATGGAGAGAACATTCCATTGTTAGATTTCCGTGCACTGAACAAGGACGATACAACAAGGGGAACTTGGTTGATAGGACATGCCGACAACTATCTGCGAGTTTCTTTTCCAGTTCCCGCTGGAGTGTCGCCTCAATCGCTGGTTGGCGAGGTGTGTGAAGTAGAGATTCAAGAAACGGGATGGAATCTGCAGTTGGGTCGTCTGACGGGGCAGGTGACCTGGGGAGATAAGGAGGATCTGGTCTTGAATTAGCCTAGTAGCTGCAAGTATCTGTCCATGGAGGGGTGAAAACTATGAAAAATAGAAGGATTGAACGGGCCGCCGGAGGTATTGTCGTGCGAATGCAGGCAGGCCGGCGAGAGGTTTTATTAATTGAGGATGCCTACGGGCATGTGGCCTTTCCCAAAGGACACGTGGAACCGGGAGAAACCTGGCAACAGGCGGCCGTCCGCGAAGTTGCGGAGGAAACGGGTATCCGGGCTCGGGTGATGGCGCCCATCGGTAGAGTGGAGTACCCCATTGAACGGGGTGACATTCAAGTTAGTAAACAGGTACGGTTGTTTTTGATGCAGGCTGAGGGTGACGAGGCTCCGGTGCACCAGGAACAAGAGATTCAGGGTGCTTATTTTCTGCCTTGGCCGGAGGCAAGCCAACGTTGCACGGAAAGAGGTTACGTGAACTGGTCCTGGGCACTTGAAACTGCAAACGTTCTTTGGCAGTGGTATGAGGGTGGCTGGGAACAGACTTGGCGCCAAGCGCAAGCAGATGTGCCAGATGCGGTTCTTGACTCCATGTGGCAACAGGTGGCTCTCCTGAACGCTCAATTGTTAGAGGTTGCAGATAAGGAACTGCAGTCTATAGCCGGACCTTGGTATCAAGGGAGAGGACTAACTATAGAGGATGTGAACTGGCGAACTCTACCGATAGATTTTCCTGACATTTCTTCTTCTGCCACCATTCTTTTACGACAAGCTGTGGAACACACCCTACTGAAGCCGGAGGCCTCCGCTCTGGACGTGGAGAACCTGTGTGAACAGGCGAAAGATCAGCAGTTCCGAACGGTCTGTGTCAATCCCATGCACGCGGGTACAGTGGCAGCAAATTTACAGAATAGTCCAGTTGTACCGTGTATTGTGGTGGGGTTCCCATTAGGAGCCCATGCTCCAGAGACTTTAGCGGCAGAGGCAACTCATGGGGTGGCCAATGGAGCCCGTGAATTGGACATGGTAATCCCGGTGGGTTCTATGGTGGAAGATGATATTTGGACCGTTTATGAACATATTCGGGCGGTATGCGCGGTGGCACGAGCCAATGAGGGTGTGACTGTAAAGGTGATTTTAGAGTGTCACTTTCTGTCTCCGTTGCAGGTAGCCAAGGCCAGTCTGGTAGCCATTGCGGCGGGTGCCGATTTCATCAAAACATCAACTGGTTTTGCTCTCGGTGGTGCGAGGATTGCTGATGTGGCTCTAATGACCTTGGCTGCTGGTCAAAGGGCCAGTGTCAAGGCGGCGGGAGGCATTCGCACCCGAGCACAGGCTCGTCAATTTTTGCGTTATGGAGTCACCCGGCTCGGCACCAGTTCAGGCATGTCGCTGGTCCGGGAGTAGGCGTTCAATGAGGGTTGCAAATTGGTTGGTGAAGGGCCATACCACCAAGGTGCTCAAAAAATTAAACAGGGTGTGTGCATCTGCAATTTGTTGACTGGGCACGGGCGTCATCCCGGTCACGAGGGAAGCGAAGGGTTGCAGTAAAGGTAATGCAAGCATCACACCACCCAGGTTCAGGAGTACATGGGCTAACGCCACCTGCTGTGCAGGCCTGGATTGACCGATGGCTGCCAAGACAGATGTTAGGCAAGTCCCCACATTTGCCCCTAGGACAATGGCGATTCCGGTGGCAATAGGGACACTGGCATCGCTGACGAGAGCCATGGTGATTACCGTTACTGCTGTGCTGGACTGAACTAAGGAACTGGCGAGAATACCCATGAAAGCTGCTATCCATACGTTGTGGCCCGTGGCGCTCAACACAGAGGTAAACCAGGAGGACTGGGTCAAGGGATGTAGAGCCGATGTCAGGGCCTGTAGGCTGATAAACAGAATGCTAAATCCAACCAGTGCCTGTCCGGGTTGCCGCCAACGTTCTCGACCACTCAGGGTTGCGACCATTCCTAAGAACATGCAGGGTACAATTAGAGCCCACAAGTTGAGGGTGAGCAGTTGGGGAGTCACTGTGGATCCAACATTGGCTCCTAACACCACACCCAAAGCATCCCGAAAAATCATGCTGCCACTGGCCACCATGCCTACGCTAATAGCGGTTACGGCAGCGCTGCTTTGCAACAGAGCAGTGCTGACAATTCCCGTCACAATTCCGCGGGTGGGGGTCTTGGCTAGTGTCTGTAAAATTCGCGGCAAACGTCCGTGACCCATGGCGTGTAGACCGTCGCGCATGATTTTCAGTCCAGCCAGAAAAACGGCAAGAGACAGTATCGTAGCAGTTACGTTGAACCACATGGGACAACACCTCGCACAATCCAAGGTATGTCTCTCAGATAGAAGACATGCTAGGGGACCGCGAGGGAAGTCAGTAGCTCTTGGTGAAAAGCAAGTCACAATTTACAATATATTGCAGATTACGATTTTGTGCGCCCTGCTGGACGTAGCATTTTATGCTATACTATAGTTACGTCGCTTCGACGATTTGCTGGAGTTGGAGGGAGGGAGAACACATGACTGAAATTAAGGTTCGTAAGAATGAATCTTTGGATAGCGCACTCCGCCGTTTTAAAAAGGCGACCGCCAAGGAAGGCATTCTCGCCGAGATACGGAAGCGTAAGCATTTCGAAAAGCCGAGCGTAGCCCGCAAGAAAAAGTCCGAGGCAGCGCGGAAAAAACGGCATCGTTACTAATTGTGGATTGCAGGGGGATTTTCCCATTATGACGTTGGCGGAGCAATTGTCGGGAGACATGAAACAGGCCATGAAGGACAAGGATAAAGTTCGCTTGTCGGTGATACGGATGGTGCGGTCTGCCATAAAAAATCAAGAAATCGCCCTTGGTCATGAGCTTTCCGACGCAGAAATTGTGACGGTCATTCAAAAGGAACTCAAACAACGCCGAGACTCCCTCCAGGTGTTCGAGAGTGCCTCCAGAGATGACTTGGTCCAGCAAGTTCAGGTAGAAATTGAGGTCCTGAACGGATATCTGCCTGTACAATTGACTGAAGAACAGTTGCGTGAAATCGCTGGGCAGGTCATTCGTGAGCTCGGTGCCACCAGCAAATCGGACATCGGGAAAATTATGGCTGAGCTTATGCCCAAGGTGCGCGCGCAGGCGGATGGAAAACTCGTGCAGCGAGTCGTTCAGTCTCTATTGAACTAGCGTAGTACTTTTAACGCCTCTTTTGACAGAATTCTTCCGTTGTGAAAATTCAGTTAGGGCAGACAGAGTGTCAAAACAGTTAGAACACAGCCTTTTCTGTTATAGACCTGCATGCAGCTGTTAGCGGCACCAGCAGGGAAGGTAAATCCACGTTATTGTATTTACTGGATAAGAACCCGCCGTTTTATGGCGGGTTCTTTGCTATAGACAGCGTTTAGACCGAGCGGGAGTCCCGTTCCCTACGTTTTCGGACCGTGAAGGAGCATTTTGGGCGACGACGCGGCAATGCGCCGGGGAGTTCTGACCCTTTTCCGGACAACCCCTTAAAGTGTCAGTTGATGGGGGGACTTCCTACTTGCATCGGGGATAGGGGTACTACGGACATTGTGGCCTTCATAGGATGAAGTAGAGGAGGGACACGCATGCGCCGTTGGAAGCGACGCCTGCAACAGGCTGCCACAGATTGGTTGTCACTGCCACCAGATACAATGTCAGGGGTCTCTCGGCTTACCTGTCTAGGGGGTGAGCAGGTCATTGTGGAAAATGTTGTGGGGCTCCTGCACGTCTCCGATGCCCGGGTAGAGGTAGACTTACAGAACAGTCGGTTAACCCTGTTAGGACGCGACTTTGTTGTGACTCTGGTGTCGGTCGGTGAGGTTCACGTTCGTGGACTGGTACAGCAAATTACATATCATGCCAAGGGGGATGTGTCATGAGGCCACCCCATGGAGTTATACGTTTGTTGGGTTCCTTGCGCATGGACTGGCGCCAAGGAGATATAGAAGGAGTGTTACAAGCCTGTTATCGACGTGGCATTTCCCTGTACCGTTTAGAGGTACGGGGAAATCAGTGTCAGGTGGAGATTCTACTGACGGATTTTCCCATGGTATACTCTCTGTGTCGTGCCTGTGGTGTGAAAATTCGTTTCATCGAAAAACACGGTTGGCCCTTTTGGTTGCAGAAGATGCGCCAGCGCCCGTCATTTTTGTTAGGATTCGGAATTTTCGTGGTTTTATTACTGATTCTACAATCGATGATTTGGCAGGTGTCTGTTTCGGGTGTGCAAAATGAGGACTTGAAACAGGCCATTATGCAAGCAACTCGTGAGGCGGGATTGTATCCGGGTGCGCCGCGAAGCCGATTTGCAAATGTGGATTGGCTGCAAAGTGACTTGCTGAAAAAAATGCCCAACCTTTTATGGGTGGGGATTACAGTGGATGGGGGTAAGGCAAATGTGGAGGTCATTACAAAAGTTCCTCCATCCTCCCCTGAACTGGCGGGACCCCGGGACATCGTGGCTGCGAAAACGGCCGTTGTGAAAACGGTGTATGCAACTCGTGGGATAGCTAAAGTTTTCCCAGGACAGGTGGTCCGTCCTGGGCAGGTACTGATTTCTGGAGCCTTGGCTGATGGAGAGCAACAGGTGCCCGCTAGTGGCAAAGTTCTCGCGGAAGTGTGGTATACCTCACATGTGGAGGTTCCCTTGCATATACAACGCAGTAGTTTGACGGGGCAGTTTGTGGTGCGGGACTACCTTGCAATTGGTAATTTACGAGTGCGATTGTGGGGGTGGGCTCAACCCAAGTATGGGGCAGAAACCACCCGGGAACAGAAGAGTTCTTGGGCAATGGGCCATTGGAAACTGCCGATTCAATGGGAGCAAGCAAGAGTGTACGAGGTTCAACCCTTGGCTCTTTCGCGGTCAGAACAGGCTGCTCGAGAATTGGCTTTGCACTTGGTCACCCAGGATGTGCTCAGCCAGTCGGGAGGAGAAAAAATAATTTTAGGACAGATGGTTTTGCAGCCCACCATAGCCCATGGTAAGCTATATGAGACCGTGCTTACACGAACTGAAGAAAACATTGGCGCATATGCTCCCATACATCTCCCCCAAGGCAAGATTATGGACAACGGGACAGGGGCATAAACAAATGAACCCGTGCCAGGTAAAGGAGTGGGGTGCCTTTTGGCGCAAGAGTTGGCGGTTTGCAAATGGACGTTCGCGACCAATGAGGAAGCGGTGTCCGTTTTAGGACCGAACGACGTTTTCCTGCAACTATTTGATCACGCCTTTACTGCGAAGGTAACCACACGCGGTACGGAAGTGTCTTTTACCGGAACGGCAGAAGAAGTTGAGGTGATGTACGCCATTTTGCGGGCCGTGACGCAGTTGGTCCAAAATGGCGTACATTTGTCGGAAGTGGATTATCGACAGGCCATTGATTTGGGTAAAAGAGGTGCTATTGACGAGTTGGTGCCTTTATACACGGAAGATGTGGGCACCACATACAAAGGAAAGGTTATCAGAGTTAAGACCCTCGGTCAGCGTCGGTACGTGGAGGCCATACGCAGTAAAGATATTGTATTTGGTATTGGACCGGCGGGCACAGGTAAGACCTATCTGGCGGTGGTCATGGCCATCATGGCCTTGAAACAGGGACTGGTTAAACGTATTGTGCTTACCCGGCCAGCGGTTGAGGCAGGAGAGAGTCTGGGGTTTTTGCCGGGGGATTTGCAGGAAAAAGTAGATCCCTACCTGCGTCCATTGTATGATGCCTTGTACGACGTATACGGGATGGAGCAGGTTGTCAGAGGGTTGGAAAGGGGCATTATTGAAATTGCTCCCTTGGCCTACATGCGAGGCAGAACCCTTGAAGATGCCTTTGTCATTTTGGACGAGGCGCAAAATACGACGGTTGAACAGATGAAAATGTTCTTGACCCGGTTGGGATTTGGGTCGAAAATGGTCATCACTGGGGACGTTACACAGGTTGACTTACCCAAAGGACGCTTGTCTGGCCTGATTCACGCGACACGCGTTTTGACAGGTGTTTCGGACATTGTGTTTCACTTTTTTACGGGCCAAGATGTTGTGCGTCACCACTTGGTACAGGCCATTATTGAAGCTTACGAGCGGGCGACTGAGGAGAGCGTCTAGCCGCTCAAAGGCCATAAGGGGAAAACACAACCATGTGGGCTAAATGGGGTAGAATTATCCGGCGATGGTTTGACGATCCGCGGTTTTTGAACAGCCGTCGGGTTCGTCTGGGGATGTATATGGGACTGGCCGCTGGAATTTACCTGATTTTGCTTGGCAGCGTTTTACCACCTCATTACGGATTCAAAGTCGGGCAAACCAGCCCGGTGACCATCCGGGCGCCCATCACTGCGGTGGATACACAAAAAACACAAGCCAGTCGCCAAGCCGCTATGGATAAGGTTCCGAAACAGTATGTGGAGTCGCCAGATGTAGAGAAACAAGCCCTGAGTCAAGCGGATCGGCTGTTTACCACGGCTACCCAGGTGGTGTCGGACAGTTCTTTGTCAGCCGCCGATAAAATGAGTCTTTTACAAGCAGCCGCACCTAAAAAAGTATCTTCTTCTACTTTGCAGGCGCTACTGAGTTTGTCAGTTCAACAGATCAGTACGTTGCAAGGTGTGTCAGACCGGATTGTGCAAGACTTACTCTCTGTGCCTTTTTACCAGGATTCCACTAATCAAGCCGTGCTATTAGTGGATCGGGAGATGCTCAACTTTGATCTCAACCACGTTTCCCGGCTGATTGTACAGGATGTGTGTGTGAGCGTTCTACAACCCAATATGATTTACAAGCAACAAGAAACTCAGGCCGCAGTGCAGGCAGCCG
>DAHWFY010000059.1 GCA_027336365.1 Bacillota bacterium
AGTAAAACACCACGTCCAGAAGAGTCTTGACAGACCCATTTGCCTGGTTCCAGAATGAACGAACGCGGAAATGATATGCCTGTGCGCACCTCCGTGGCGCTCATACGGGCGTTGCGAAATTATCAACTGGAAAGCCTGCGCACTCTGGAAGGGGGAGTTCGATGATTACGGTTCTGAAATTAAGGGTCCCCCAGTCGTTAAATCATCCAATGACGAGAGATAAAACGCAAATAAGGGTGCGCAAGTCGTCTATTGCATTTTTTCCCCCGTGTTTGAGCAAAATTTTCCGGAATAAAGGCTTGGCGGACGCTTGTTTAGGTGGTCCGTAGCTTGAAAGGGGCTATTAGCGACCTGTGGGCCCTTATTTGGGACCGCCGATTCAATCTGCAAGTGAATCGGTGACGTCCTTCTTACCGTCGCTCCACAGTCTCACACGCCGCTAGCTAGTGGCTCATGTGCCTTGGTTGTTATTGGCCACAAGGATATTATTCGCCTGACTGCGAGCGCCTGATATCCCCAGCGCTGAAACGCGAGTTTTTACGGCGCGTTCGAAAAAAATCCCGCCGCGCTTAACTCACGTGGCGGGTTCGAATCGATTGAAGATATTCAAGCCTTCTTACCCATTTCCTCCTTCAGTTTGGCCAGAGCATCGTCCACTTGGCTCTGATCCTGCTGTTTTTTCAGTTTCTCAAATTCATAATCCAAGGAGGAAGTGAGACTTCCAGAAGCCGCCTTCGCCTCAGCCTCCCGTTGCATTACTTTTTCTTCCATTCTATCAAACTTCGACAGAGGGTCTTCCTGATTCACACCAGCGAGTGCCTCTGCAACCCCCTTCTCCGCCAAGGCCCGTCGATTTCGGCGAACCAAGTCGTCGCGACGCTCTTTGGCATCCCCCAACTTAGCTTGCAATTGCTCATACTGCTCCCGCAACTCTGCCGAAGTCTTTTCCGACTCGGCCAGTTCTGGTTCCAATTGAGCCACCCGTTCCCGTTCCTTCTTCTCCTGTTCCAAAGCCTGTCGAGCCAAGTCCTCTCGATTTTGTTCCAACGCCAAGCGAGCCTTCTCGTGCCATTCGTCGGCCGCCCGCTTGCTGTCACGAATTCTCTGCTCTGTGCGCAATTTTTCCGCTTCAAAGCGATTCACCTCAACAGCGAATTGGCGCAATTGTTCTGTTGCGTCTTCAATATAGAGATTCAGGCTCTTTTCCGGGTCTTCCGCCTTGTTCACCAAGTCGTTGAGGTTCGCTCGCGCAATATCTTTGATGCGGGAAAACAGGGACATCATTCATCCATCCTTTCTGTTTAGTGACTGTGAGACTCACCCAAACACTCATAGAGTACCACGAAGCAATGGAGAAAGTGTGGAGAAACGAGTTGTTCTTCTTGCACTGGGCAAGATGGACCCTATTCACCGCCTAAGGATTCTGAGAGTTCGATCCCGGAGTGTACTCCCTGTCCTGCACGTGTAAAAATGAGGACTGTGTGACAAACTGCCCCGCATCCCCCAATTTCCCATAATCCCAGACAAAGACATGTCCCTCCTGCACCACTCTCCCCACAATCTGTACTGGACCTTTCATAACCCGCCAAACTGGTGCGAAAGGACAGGTAAACCAATACCCCACCTCGCGAATCACACCTTGCCGCAAGAGTTGATCCGCCGTACGCTCATACTCCCTTTCTTCCTTGGTCACGGTATGAGCCCGCCAGAAGTCAGTTAACTCACTCTGGGCTTGGCTCAATTCTCCTGTGTGTTCAATATCCCGCCGGGCATACCGAGACGTCACTTTCCAGACGTCGGCAGAGTCCAACTTGCTTGACTCGTCCCCATCCTGTGTTTGGACATTCAACACATTTGGACCTTCCAATCCCTGAGCAATCAACAGATAACTGGAGAGTGTCACCCAGTACTGGTTTTCTGCATCTTCATGAGAATCTGGTGGCACGGTGCGACCATTCAACAACGTGCCGACGATGGCGTCCCCCGCTTGCCGACGGGTCCGCGCCTCCTCGTAAAGCAGCAACACCTCTTTATATTGATCCACATCCATTCGCGCGTGTTCCAACCGTTCTCGCAACAGTGATTCCACTTCATCAGCGGCCCTGCGCATGCCCGCCAGGTGACTCACCGGACAAAGACCCACCGCCTCCACCCGACTGGGCATGTGAATAGGTAAGTTTAACTTGGCACTCCCAGGCACCAATGCCTCCTGCCGAGCGGCCACCAGAAGATCCGGAATTCGACCATACCATGACTCGGCTTGTTCTTGGGTGACGAAAGGAACAGCCTCCGCCGCCTGTCCCTCTCCAAGCAGAGTATTGCGCAACAGGGCATCTCCCATGACCTGAAACACCTTGGCAGTCTGGAGAAAGGCTCTCGCTCGTGAATTCTCGCTATTGGCTAGTTCTACCTCAACCCCGAAAACCTCCTCACCCATGCGTCGATAGCCCTCCAGATCCTCACGTGGCTGCTGTTGGCCCCCGCCGAACACATCTCGAATCCGCTCCAGCCACCCCATGGCTTACCCCTCCCCGAGTCCCAACCCTAACGATGCCGATGCATCCATCATAACACGGAGATGTCCCCAACGGCAGATTGGGCCAAATCCCATCGGCAACCATGCCAACACACTTTACTCAAATGCACTGAATTCATCTCTGTGGATGAACAGCCATATTCAAGCAACCCTTGCTCACAGAAAAATGAGAGTCTCGGTCCATTCCATTCGACAGCTCGTCCACAACAGGTACAACACCGCATTCTCTTCAGAGTATTCGTCAATCACGATGATGGCTTCCTTCAGTGAATTCCGGTTAACAAAAGCAACCCAGAGTCCACCATCTTGAATCCCATCACGTCTATCCATTCCTCACATATTTCCACCTAAGAGAGGTTTAAAATCCTGGTCAATAATCATGCCGTCCACCGACTCAAAGCTGTCTATATTGAGGTTCCACTGACCAATGAAGGTATTGAACAACCCGTACACACTGCCATGACCATAGTTTTGCTTGGCATTCGCATCCCAACCACTGGAATTAAACTCACCGACAAAAACCCCGGCATTCTGCTGGGGGGTATTTGAGTTAATGACTCCAAACACAATCAGATTTGGCACTCTCTTATCCCTCCTTCCACCTTAGCCTGGGATTATGAGGAATAGAATACACTGGATTTCATATCTTGGTCCCCAATGACGGTATCAATCCCATCCGGGTCATAATTCACGTTCATGTTACCCATTTCCACGTTTCCATTTCCGAACACCCACCCATAGCCCACGTTATCCTTTTCATGGGTGTCCATGCCGGTGAGTTTTGTATCACCCACAAAGATGGCACTGTTTTGCGTCATCGCATTGACCTGGATACTTTCAAATCCGATGTTTGACACGGGTACAGCGGTATCGGGATGAACCGGCGCATAAATGTTGATGTCTCGGTCATCAATGGGCGTATCCACTCCGTCCGGATCATACACAAAACTTACATTATACAAAATTAGATTGTGAGACCCCACACTGCCAAAACCGATGTTTGATTTCTGGTGGCTGCTCAACCCATACACCACGTTGTGTTGACCAAATACCAACAGTGAGTTTTGCGACATTGACTTCACACTTACGTTGACGGGCCAATGGTTTCCCCCGTGCGTCATGGGAAAACCCTCCACGACGGTTTCCAGTCCGCATCATTCATCAATCCATCCACCCATATATCGTCATCCAGATTTAAATTCACATTCGCCAATTCCCAATTGTAATGGCCATAGACCGCCCCTTGGCCAGTATTGTTTTTGAGACTCCCATCCCACCCGGTGACACGTGCGTCCCCCACCACAACAGCCGCATTCCCCGCACATGTGTTTACCTGTAAGATTTTGAAAACAATTCGATAGGTCATCATTCACTCCTGGTTCAAAAAATCTATGATATTCTTGATAGATTTTTTCGACTCTTGCGAGTCCGCGGTCTTACAGGATTCATCCGCTTGGAGGCTGCTCTCGCACCACCGAAGAGGAGCCAAATTGGAGAACAGAAAAGTCGCCTTTTCCTATGTCCGATTCGTGTTTCCCTCTTCCCAGGTGTTACCCGGTCCCGATAAGATTTCCCGCCGTGCCTTTCACCCCGTGTACACGGCAGGAGCTTCTCGTTATCCAAGGAGCAGTTCCTTGCGTTCTCCCAACCACGAAACCAGGCTACCCCCTTTCTCCTGTAAGGTTTTTTCAATTACTTTCATCGCTTGACTCCATATGCTCCAATCACTGTCCGCTTTTCGATACGCTTGTTCGTTGAATTGGCCTTTTCCCAGCAACCACTGGCGCAACGCCTTGGGGACATTCTCCCGGCGAATTTTTAAGCCCCCACGCCTCGCAATCACCAACGCTGCGGATTCGTGAACGCTGATGCCATACTGTGGCTGGTACTTCAGCCGCCCAATCACCGATGTGTACGCAGGATGAATCTTGCGAATCTCCACGCCTTCTCGTAAGGCTCGCCTTTCCACAGCTTCGAGCACTTTACGATACACAAATTGATGTGTGAGACGTCGAAACTTGCGGCTCGTTTCTTTGTCCTTGATGAACTTCAAATCTTCTATGACAATACCCACGCCCAGTTCCTTTGCATCCGACACCCCTTGTTTTGCCAAGTTCCCAATCAGCCAATCGCGGCGTTTACTTCTTGCGTCATAGAGTTGCCCCTCTTTCAGGGAAACAAAGGCTGCAGGATTCCCATCTGGTCGCACATGGCACAAAGCCAAAAGAGTTGGGTTCGTATCCATCCCCACCCACCCGTTGATGGAATAGGTCGTGAGTGCTGCAGGTATTTCCTCTACCGTGATATGCACGTAATAAACCCCGCGCTTGCGCAGGATCTCCACCTGATACGGATCACTGCGTTTGATCGCTTGGCGCAATAGCGCCACGTAATCTAGCCCGTTGATGGCTCCTGTTTGCTTGGAAACTTTCCGCGCCACATACAAGGGAATTCGCAACTTGTCGTAACGCAGAACCTTACCGTGCGCAACCCCGCGATCCAGCGAGATTTCCAACTGCCATTTGCCGTTTTGTTCGCTGATCCGAAGGAGTGGGTTCCCTTGCTTTGTACGGTCTCCTCTCGCGGCCAAGCGACCGTTTCTCGCATCATTCCACTCTTGTCGCCAAATGGCTTGATCAGTGTCTTTCTTGAATTGTGACAGGTACAATTCGCGGCTGCCAAAGATGACGGGCGGAAACGTATCTGCATCCAAGTACTGCTGATAAAATGCCACTTTACGTTGCCGTTTCTCTAGTTTTCGCCGTAAGCCATTGAGCTTTCGTGAGTTTGGGTCTTTCTTCACGATCTTGTTGATTCGCTCGGTGGTCTTCTTTACACGCTGTTGCCACAAACGAAGGTGCTCTTTGACGAGTTCTTTCTGTGCTTTGATCAGTTGTGCCGCTTCTGCTACCGCATCTTTGGCATAGCGGAGCGGCAGTCCTGTATCAATAGATAAGAAACGTTCCAGTGCACCCACTTCTGTTTCTGGCTCCAATTGCCGCTTGAATGCGTAACGCACCATAAAACCGTATTTCCTCATCAGGTGATCCAACAGTTGGCTTGTATCGTCACCAACGTTCAATAATACACCACGTATTGTGGTCTTCATGATGACTCACCTTCCGTTCGGAGAACCGTTTGCACTGCATCGACTAGCTTTTTTCCGCCACGCTTACCGTAAATTCGAGCAGAAAAAGATGTTGTAATCGCAATCAAATCTTCAACAAGTTCTTGCTGTTCGTCTTTCTCTTCTTGATCCATGACGATGATTTCACCGCCGAATGCTTGCACGTAAGCAGTGAGATATGAAAACCCGAATCGTGCCAGTCGATCTTTATATTCCACTACCACCTTAGAAATTTCTTGGTTTGCGATTTTTTGCAATACCTTTTGTAACCCTCTGCGGTTTTCATTCAATCCACTGGCAGTATCCGTTACCACATCGACAATGCGCCAGCCTTTTTCAGTGGCAAATGCGCTCAATCTGCCAATTTGACGGTCTAAATTCCCTGCATCTTCTTGTTTCTTTGTAGACACTCTCGCGTAAATCACGCACGACGTTGCTAGTGGACGGGATGGTTTTTCGTGCATGAGTGTTTTGAGATCATTCATTCGATAGCGTCGATGACCCGTTGGTGTGCGTTCGGGAATCAACACCCCATCCGCTTCCCACTTGCGTAATCCATCAATACTCATTCCGAGATATTTTGCTTCTTTTCCAATACTCACAAACTCTCCATTTATTCTCTTCACCTACAAATAATATACAACATATTCGTAGTATATCATAGATTATTGAGATGCTGTTATACCCTCCTCGTAATATGCTCTCTCCAAATCTTGTCCAGTACCAGCAACGTACAAATATCGAAAACGGCGGACATCCAAATGACGGGCATCCAGAAACAATTAGAATTCGGTAACTTATCCTCTTCAATTGTCGCTGGCCAAGTCTGGCCATGCATTATTGATCTCCCTTGTTCTTATCCCGCTTCAAGTCATCAATTTCACGGCGCAAACTACGAATTTCGTCCATCAAGTTAGATGTGTCATCTCTAAAATGATGACCATGATTTCGATCCATCATCATCCGACTCATAAAATACATCATCGCAACCATCATCACGATGCCAATGATAGGAAACACCAACCATGGACCCACCCAACCACCGTACCCCCACATCATCCATTCGCCTCCAAAGTATTCACAAGTCCTTTTGTACGGTGTTCACTCCAGAGAATGAAACACCCACAAGCGGGTGACTACAAATACCCTCTACGTGTTTATACGAAAATAGCTCGTCCTGACCCCTTGGTCATTTTCATCCTTGGTGGTGGCCAGGGTATGAGAGATTCAGACAACCTCTATAAGAGGTTATCCGGAAAGGGGTCAGAACTCCCCGGCGCATGGCTTCGTCGTCGTCCAAAATGCTCCCTCACGGACCAAAAACGTACGCTTGGTGCGCATTTTGGGCTGACCTCCTGGCACTGCTTGGGTCTGACCAGACCCCTTTCCGGACACGCACTATAAGTGCGTGTCTGAATCCCTATAAGGAGTCAATCTCACTTTTCAACGCCTTAAGTACCTGTTCATTCCGATAGTAGTATACACACACTCCTTGCTTCACACTGCGTACCAGTCCGGAGTTTCTCAACACGGCAAGGTGGTGTGACACGGTTGACTGAGGAATATCAAGATGTGCAACTAAGTCCTGCACACAAAGGCCATATCGAGGTTCACTACCTAATTCAGTTTTAGATGTCGTGGGTACCAATCGGCAACAAAGGGACCCCTCGTTGGAAAGTAAGCGCAAAATCTGTAAACGAACAGAATCCGCCAAGACCTTGAGTAAATTTTCCAGCTTGATTGGAACAAAAAAACCGGATTCCGCTGATTGCTGTAACTCTGTCATAGACGTCATTCTCCGATGGGATAGGTTTGACTTACAATTCACAGTTGTACACGTGTAGAAGTTGTCCAGAAAGAGGGCTCAGAACTCTCCAACGCATTGGTGCGTCGTCGCCCAAAATACCCCATCACGTACCAGAAACGTACGCCTGTACACATTTTGAGCTAACCTCCTGGCACTGCTTGGGTTTGACCGAACCCCTTTCCGAACACGCACGTGTAGTCATTTTCATCGAAAACACAGATGCGTTTATAGCCAGGTCCTGACCACTTCCCAAATGTTCCATTTTACTTTGTTCCATACATCCATGCATATTAATATATTGATATAAACTCATCATACGGCGTAGTTCTGAAGATGTCAACGTGCCTGTAACATCATCTCGGGAGTTTCATGACGGCCTTCAGAATTATGGTGTTCAAAGAGAGTCTTTTCCCTCGTCTTTATCCTCATCCGCCAAATCAAGCATGGCAAATGTACCATTTCGCACCACATCCACAGTGTCCGATGGATGAGGCCTCAATGGTATCTGCCGGGAATTGGTCTGTCCGTATTCCAAAACCAGCCGCCGAATGATACTGCCGTGTGTCACCAACAACACCGTTTGTCCGGCATAAGCTTGGCGAAGCTGAGTCATGCCCTTCATGAGCCTCTCTCGCAGCACTTCCACAGACTCCACCCCAAACTGAGCCGACTCAATTTGTTCTGCATCAGCAACTCCGTAGCACCGTAACAAGTCTTGCTTTGTCATGCCCTCCAGGTGACCGAAGCCACGCTCCGCAAACTCCGCCATCACGGTTACAGGTAAATTAAAACAGGTGCCACAAATGCGAGCAGACTCGTAGGCCCGTTGCAGGGGACTGCTCACCAGCGCCATGGGAACAAGCGGATTTTGGGACTGGAACTGGAAATTCCATGTCCGGCAGACTGCCTCAATCTGCCGTCTGCCGTTCTCATTGATGGGAATGTCCTGTTGCCCTTGCAAGCGTCCCGCAGCATTCCAGTCCGTCTGCCCGTGGCGTAGCAGCACAATGCGCATTTTCAACTCCTCCACCCTGCAAGAACTTTGTCAGCGAATTCGATGTCTGCTCTCCAACGCCAGTGGCCCCCGTTCAAACCGTTCAAACCGTTCAAACCGTTCAAACCGTTCAAACCGTTCAACTCGTTCAAACCGTTCAACTCGTTCAACTCGTTCAACCCGTGTCTGTGAGTGTTTGTTCCAGTGTCTGACCGTCTTAACTTTTTCGATTGAATCCGGACAACTGATAAAATAAGTCCATGTTCAAATGAGACCTCACGGCCGTGGCCAAACGGTCGTAGGCCTGAGTACGGACCTGTGCCGCCAGTACGCGCACGGGTTGTGGACTCTGTCCCTTGTCGCGGCGAATTCCATTCAACCAAGCGGTACGAAATGCGTCATTGTGCAAAATTCCATGCAGGTATGTCCCAATGACCCGGCCATTCTTGGCGATGGCTCCATCGGGACGAGACTGTGCCGCCTCCTCTCCGCGCAAGACCGCAAAAGGAAGTGGAACATCTGCACCTATAAAGGTGGTCTCCCCCATATGGATCTCATATCCTTTCACCTCCAGTCCGGAGAATGGACCTTGTAACACACCTTCACTCAGCACCGTTCGTTTTTCTGGTAAAATTTCGGTTAAAGCAGGGAACAAATCCAGCCCCGCGCGTTCATCCCACTGAGACTCCTGATGATGGGGATCTTGGACTGCACGCCCCAGCATTTGATACCCACCGCAAATTCCCAACACATGTTTTCGGTTCGCCACCAAGTGTTGAATTTCCTTCTGCCATCCCTGCGTAAACAACCACTCCAGGTCAGACATGGTACTTTTAGTCCCAGGTAGAATGATTCCATCTGCTCCCGCCAATTGAGCTGGCTCAGTAGCAAAGTAAGGTTCCACTCCAGGCTCCAAAAACAGAGGGTCCAGATCCGTAAAATTAGCCAAGTGGGGGAGTTTCAAAATGGCCACGCGAATTCCCCCTTGCCCTTGCCCTGCCCTCTCCGACGCCTCCACCGCAGGACCCTCAGCCAGGGGGTCTTCCACCACATGGTCCCCTAAATGACCCCCAGCACCCTGAGGCAAACGATAACGCGGATTATCCAAACCCACGGAGTCTTCCTCGTCTATGCCTAGATCCCCTAGATGAGGAATGACTCCCACCACCGGCAGTCCAGTGTAGGATTCCAACATGCGAACCCCTTCGACAAACAATTCTTTGTCGCCGCGAAACTTGTTTACTACAATTCCCTTTACCAGATTCCGCTCTGCCGGGGTGAGCAACTGCAGAGTCCCGACGATGGCGGCAAATATCCCGCCGCGGTCAATATCGGTCACCAAAAAGACGGATGCATTTGCCAACTCGGCCGCACGCATGTTGGCAATATCCCGAGACTTCAGGTTCATCTCCACTGGACTCCCGGCACCTTCGAGGACCACCACATCCCAACGGCTGGATAAAAACTGGTAGGACTCCACCACATACGGCCACAGCTTGTCTTTACCCGCCAAAAAATACTCCTTTGCCGACACTGTGTCCCACACTCGCCCCTGTACAATGACCTGGGTGCGCCCGGCGGTGGGTTTGAGCAACACCGGGTTCATGTGTTCATTGGCCAATATTCCAGCCGCCTCGGCTTGCACCGCTTGTGCACGACCAATTTCTCGCCCCGAGGGAGTGACGGCCGAGTTCAGAGACATATTTTGCGCCTTAAATGGAGCCACCCGATACCCGTCCTGCGCTAAAATTCGGCATAAAGCCGTTGTTAAGATACTTTTGCCTACGTTGGATGATGTTCCCACAAACATCACAGCCTTGGCAACGTGGGAATTGCGATTGAAATGAGGATGGGGGGCAGAATATTGTTTTTCACCACTCATTTTCCCATGTCCTCCCCATTGAAGTTGTCCCACTTGATGTTCCCACTGAGGGGTTCCTCATGATGTCCCTGCTGAAACGCCTGGCAAGCAGCCACAAAACGACGGGCCATCTCTGGATGAGAGGCAAAGTGCAGGTGGGCATAGCCGGCCACCAGGTTGTCCCTGCCATAGCCATCGAGTTTGTCTTGCCGGAGACTCTTCATTCGGTAAGCAGGTGGATACTGGGACGTAGCCACCCCTTCTGCCACCTCCAGTCGGGAGTAGTGAAACTCGTGGCCACGTGCAACCTCTCCCGTCCGCAATAAAGGCGTGTCATGGACGGCCACAACTTCTCGGTAGCCCAGGGCCATCAATCGGGATTCCATCACCACGTGCGCGGGAATCACCCCCACCATCGGATAGGTGTCTCCCTGGTGGTTGGTGATGGACCGAGTCAGAAACATGTATCCCCCACACTCGGCAAAGGTGGGCATGCCCCGCTGAATGCACTCCCTGACGCTGGCCAAGACTTGACTGTTGCCGCTCAACTGGGCAGCAAATTCCTCGGGAAACCCTCCTCCCAAGTACAGTCCATCGGCTTGTGCAGGTACTGTTTCTCCCGCCAAGGGGCTGAAAAACACCAGACGCGCGCCCGCATGCTCCAACAACTCCAAGTTTTCCGGATAGTAAAAGTTAAAGGCCACATCTTTGGCCACCGCGATAGTCACTTGCGGGGGGGATGCCGAGTCCAAAAACAACTGCGGTTTCCCCTGTCGCAAAGTCACCGCTTGCTGGGCCAACTGCAAAATCCCGTCCAGGTTGACGGTTTGTTCCACCGCCGCCGCCACGCGGTCAAAGAGAAAGGATAATTCTCCTCTCTCTACGGCGGGAATCAGTCCCAAATGGCGCTCAGGCAACTTCAAATCCGGGTCTGTTTGCAAGTACCCCAACACCGGTATGTTGCACTCCTGTTCCACTGCAGCTTGAATTAATCGAAAATGGCCCTCACTGCCGACTCGATTCACAATCACCCCAGCAATTCGCGGCTGTGCCTCCAAGCTCTGAAATCCCCGTACCACGGCCGCCGCGCTGCGTGCCATTCCGCCAGCGTCCACGACAAGCACAACGGGAGCTTGCAGCACCTGACTGACTTCCGCCGTGCTGCCCGTATCACTTAGTGGATCCTTGCCATCAAAATATCCCATGACGCCTTCAATGATAGAAATGTCCGCCTCGGCGCTGCTGCGCAGAAAAACCTCCAGCAAAGTCTGTTTGCTCATCATCCAACTGTCCAGGTTGCGCGACTGCCGACCTGTCGCCCCCTGGTGATAGCCGGGATCGATATAATCCGGTCCCACCTTGTAGCCCTGCACCCGTAACCCACGTCTGTGCAACGCCGCCATGACTCCCAGAGTTAAAGTGGTTTTTCCGGCTCCGCTGTGGGTCCCGGCCAGGACCAGGCGTGGACGCAGAACCCTGTCCGTTTGTGATACTGTTTGTTCCATCAAGCTGCTTCAACCTCCTGTCCGGGTGTACAATAAAAGAAATTAGAAGCGAGGTGCCTGTCTTTGCCCACACCGTCAAACGCCCCCGAGAAAACCGAGTTAATTCTGATTCGTCACGCCGTCACAGAAGCAAACCTGCGCCACGTGATGCTGGGACGGACCAACCCTCCCCTGCACCCTCTGGGTGTTTTACAGGCACAGGCGATAGCCCAGGTTCTGGTGAAAGAACATTGGCAGACGATTTATACCAGCCCCTTATTGCGGGCCATGCAGACCGCAGAAATCATTGCTCAGACCCGAGGTTCCCAACTCCACCAAAACATTGTCCCCCTCGCTTTACCCGGTCTGGCTGAAATGGACCTCGGGGTGATTGATGGGTTGCCTTCCTACCAGGCCTACCAAAAGTTTCGCATGGCGATGGACCAAGCGCTCGATCCCGAAGGAGATGACTTTGTCTTTTCCGGTGGTGAGAGTCGCGTCGCTGTGCACCAGCGCTTCCAGCTCGCTCTACAGGAAATCGTTCATCGTCATCCGGGACAACAGGTGTGCGCGGTTACTCATGGAGGGCCATTGGGCCTATGGTTTGCCCGTAGCCACCAGGAACCTTTGGGCCATCTGCGTCAGCGCCAACCTCAACACGCCTCCATCACGCGCGTCACTTACGAAAACGATGCGTGGCAGATAGCTCAATTTAATGACGTGTCCCATCTGCCCACAGCCTTACAGCAGTCCATCCAGGAGTTGGCTAACCAGGGCCCATAAACGTTGATTGTCCTCCCTACTGCGCACCGCTACCCGCAAAAACTCGGGTCCCAAGCCCGTGAAATTATCACAAGAACGCAGGAACAAACCTTGGCGTGCCAACTGCTCTTGGACAAACGCAGCGATATCGGGAGTGATCATGCGGATTAAGAAAAAGTTGGCGTGTGGCTCATACAATTCCAATCGGTCATCGCTTCCCCAGTGTTGGCGCACAAAGTTCAGTTCCTGCATCAACCAGCGGTGAGTTCGCAAAAAAAACTCTTTATCTTGATAGCCCGCCACCGCCGCCGCCTGAGCTATTGAATTAACGCTCCAACCGTCTCGGTTGGCGTTCACCTGAGCCGCCCATGACTCCCCCACAATCCCATAGCCAAAACGCAGTCCGGGAATGGCCAACACCTTGGTGGCAGAACGAATAACGGCCAATTGTTGAGAGTCCTTCACCCACGATACCGCACTGGTTGCAACCTGCTGGGAGGGGGGTAAAAAGTCGAGAAACGCCTCATCCATCACCACCCAAGCCCCCTTATCCAGCCACCCGGCCACCACAGATGCCCACTGAAGCCGAGTAAAAAGAGTCCCCGTGGGATTATGTGGGTTGTTGAACACCACCAAGTCCCCCGGACCCACGCTGACCTGCCTCATGACGGCCAGCACGTTTGCTGGACTTACCCATTTTTCCGCCGGAATGATGATTTCTTCAACGCGCAATCCATGCCGCTGAGCAATGGCCGCATACTCGGCGAAAGCCGGAGCAAACACCAGGGTCCTGTTGGGCCTAATCCAGCGCCACAGCAACTCCATGACCTCCGTCGCTCCATTTCCCACCACAAGTTGCTCGGGGGAGCACTCGTGATAAGCGGCCAATACCTTCTTCACCTGTGGGTGCCGAGTGTCCGGATAATGTACCACCGTAGGAAATGCCTCCATCATTGCTTGCTGGACACTGAGGGGAGGCCCATTGGGGTTAATGTTCGCGCTGAAATCCACAATTCGATCCGGATCCAGCCGCCAAGTTTCCGCATACTCCGTCACCCGTCCCCCGTGAACCCCTCCCCAGCGTGAGGTCCCCTTGCCTGCACCCTTCATGTGCATCCCCCCGTGATTTATCCAGCGAGTTCTGCTGGCCCGAACTCGTCTGCTGACCCCGAACCCGTCCTGCTGATCCAAGCGAGTTCTCTGCTACCAGGGGAGTTTGAGACAAACCAAAGCCAGCAGCCAACCGCTCCACTCCACAAGCTCGTTTAAAGCCCCATATGTGTCCCCTGTCATGCCGCCAAAGCGGTGGGTCATCCAGCGCGTGAAACCAAGGGTGAGCAGCCCTGTCCAGAGCCAGAGGATGATGGTGTCCACCCAAATCATTCCCCCGTGCTGGGGTTCCAGCAGCCCAGGTAAGAATGTCCAGCAGACCCCAGATAGAATGGCCGCCCACAGCGTGGATTGCTGAATTCCTTGAGCATATAAGTTCCCCAGCCCTTGCGAACGTGCACCGGGTGCGAGGGTCATGGACCAGACCAGAGACAGCCGAGCCACGGCTGGTACTGCAACAAAGGCCCACAAGTCCCATGATGGCAGTGCGGCGAGTGCGCTCCACTTGCCCCCCAGCAGCAAAACGGCCGCCATCACGCCCATGGCGCCCACGCGACTGTCTTTCATCACCGCTAAGGATGCCTCTCTGTCATGACGACTTCCCAAGGCATCTGCGGTATCCATCAGCCCGTCCACATGCAACCCACCTGTCAGCAGGGTGTAGACACCCAGCGCCACCCCCGCAGCCGCCAAGGGAGGCAAAACCCGTCCGGCCAATCCTTGCACCGCAAAGGCCACCACCCCCAAACCAGCTCCCACCCAGGGGTACCAAGCGACGCTGTGACGCAGTTCCCGCCGGGATACACCGACCAAAGTCGGCATGGGAAGAATGGAGAGAAAGGTAATGGCCAGAACAAAAGTTCGTACCCAGGCAAGGGTCAGAACACGCCGGGGTAAGTCTGTGGGCTGTTTGTCGTGTGTGCCGTCGTCCCTCACGGGATTAACCTCCCTGCTGTCAACCTGTTCCATTGCCATGAGCACCCGGATGACGGGGCCATCCAGTTACAGTCTTTGTTACAGCGTTTGCGGCAAGACAGCAACTCCCACCACGGTCAACCACAGGATCCACGTGGTCACGTGCAAGACTTTCACGGCCATGTCAATGTCCGCCACTGTCAATGGATGCTTGTTTTCCCCCAAAAAGGCCCGATCCGACAGTACACCGTTGTAAAAGTTTCGGCCACCCAATCGAATCCCCAGTCCGCCAGCCATCATGGCTTCCGGAATCCCGGAATTGGGGCTGGGATGTTTCCTTGCATCCCGAAGCAGCACGCTCCACGCACTCCGCCAATTCAGCCGCATGAAGAACAGAGCAAGGGTCAAAAACAGCGTGGTCATGCGAGCAGGTAACCAGTTGAGCATATCGTCCAAACGGGCGCTGGCCCAACCAAACCACCGATAGCGCGGGCTTTTGTGCCCCACCATGGCGTCCAGAGTGTTGACCACCCGATAGGCAATAGCAGCGGCTGGGCCGCCCAGACAGGCGTAAAAGACCGGAGATACGATTGCATCCACAATGTTTTCTGCGATAGTCTCCACGGTCGCCCGAACCACTTCTGCCTCGTCCATATTCCCCGTATCTCGCCCAACAATCTCCGCAACGGCCAGACGGCCGGCGGTCAAACCTTCCTGCGTTAACGCACGGCCCACCCGCCGTCCCGCTTGACCCAGGCCCTTCCATGCCACCGTGGTCCAAATCAATAAGACGGAGGCAATGCCACTGAACGTCGGATTCATCAGATGCAGGCCCCACAACAGCACCCACGCCCCGCCGCCGAAGGGGAGCAGAGTCACGGCTATCAATACCACACCCCGTCCGCGCAAATGAACAGGAGAAAGATTGGAACGGTTCAATCTTCGCTCCCACCAGGCAATCCAGTGACCCATCCAGGCTACCGGGTGCCAAATCCCCGGAGGATCTCCGACGAGACGGTCCAATAACAGCGCCGCCGCAACCCATTCCGTCCCACTCATGGCTGAACCTGAAACGCACGAAGATTGACACCCACTCCCGCCACCACCCAGACCACTTCCTCCGCCAAGGTGGCGGTTCTTTGGTTCAACCAACCCAACCAGTCCCGATAGAGACGCCCCAAGGGGGTGGCGGGCACCACTCCTTGTCCCACCTCATTGCTCACCACCAATAGCCGACCAGAAAACTGCTCCACGGCTTGTAACCACTTTTCAGCGCGATCCCGTAGGTCCACTTCACCTGCATCTTGCCCCATCCAATTGCTTAAGAGCAAGGATAGACAATCCACAATTACAATAGGACTCTCCGCATGCGCAACCAGCCACTCATCCACGTGCAAAGGCTCTTCCACCGTAACCCACTCAGGTGAACGCTGTGCTTGGTGTCTACGAATGCGTTGTGTCATCTCAGGGTCCAACGCTTGACCTGTCGCTACAAAGGTGACCGTTGCACCCGCCTCTTGTTCCCAGCGGGCCGCCCTGGCCAAGGCAAAGTCGGACTTGCCACTGCGCGCGCCCCCCAGTACAAAGGTACAACTCAAACCCATTCCTGGTTCAAAAAACCTATTTTAATCTCTACTAGGTTTTTTCGACTCTTGCGAGTCCGCGGTCTTACAGGATTCATCCGCTTGGAGGCTGCTCTCGCA
>DAHWFY010000005.1 GCA_027336365.1 Bacillota bacterium
ACATAGATGTTTACCCGGCCAACGTCCATGCCGACAGTGCTATTTAGAACATAGCGTACTTTCTCGCGGACATTTTGCGCCACCTCGTAAATATTGGTCCCGTAACTCACAACGATATAAAGGTCTACAGCCACCTCGTCACCGGACATGTGCACTTCAACACCGCGCCCGGGATTGTCCCGACCTAACCACACACTCAAACTGTCTTTCACCTGACGGCGCGAAGCCATTCCTACCAAGCCGTAACTGTCCATGGCAGCCATCCCGGCGACGGTTGCAATGACCTCGTCTGCGATGGAGATTAGACCAAACTCCGTTTCCATCGTCTTTGGCATACGGGCACCCCCTGCGCATACTCCTGCTGTAAGTCATTGTACTATATTCCTGCTGCAATTCGAAACCGAACAGGGTACCCATAGAAGTTCACCGCGACATTGCGCCTTTGCAGGATGTTGTGATAGACTGACAGAGTCAGTCTGCGTCACTCGGAATGGCACGGTCACGCTGTGGGCGTGGGCTTTTTTATGTATGGGCGGGCTCTCGTCCCAATATCATCAAGTCAGGCAACAAATGGACTGAATTAGGTCGTCGGTCACGGTTGTTGCGACTGCGCGTCCCGCGCAAAGGAGGTGCAAAGCAAAATGGCAAGGCGTTGTGACATTTGCGGCAAAGGCCCACGAACTGGGAATATTGTGAGCCATGCGGAAAACAAGACAAGGCGTCGCTGGCTTCCAAACATTCAACCTGTGCGAGTCAACCTCAATGGTACCGTTCAGCGGATTCAAGTTTGCACCCGTTGTTTAAAGTCTGGCAAGGTGAAAAGGGCCATTTGAAACACCGATTCGGTAGAATTGAGACAAGCGAACTCGGCAATTTTTCCCACGCTCCTGCCACTGATATCAGCGCTGACAGGAGACGTAAGTCCACAGCACAGTATTTACTAAAATATGCCAAACGAATCATGGCGGTGGATGATAAGTTCACGTTCATCCACCGCCGTTTCTCGATTTGTAGCCAAGAAGATACAGGAGATATCTTAGTCTTTCGAAAAAACCCCAATGAATGCCTTAACAACCCCACCCAGAAACTTGGGTAACTTGATTGTATAAAACTTCACTTTCCGTCCCCCCTCGCCATGGCAGCGGATGGGCATAGGCCCGTATCATCAATATATATATGCCTCACCGCTGCAGATGTGCTAAGTCAAGGACAAACGAAAGTCTGCCAATGCATCCCGCCGTTAGTCACCGATGCACTGGCTTCAGTTATGTGCCGCAGGAACCTGTAGAACCTGCTGCAGTTCTCAGTTCAGCAATCGCCCGTTGTCGGTCTTGCGCGCGAAATACCGCAGACCCAGCCACAAAGATCCGGGCACCTGCCAGCGCGAGTTTTCCGATGGTGTGGACATCCACTCCGCCATCCACCTCAATGGGCACCTCTGGTCTACCGAGGTGAATCAGACGCTCGTTGGCAGAACGAACCTTTTCCACCGTGGCTGGAATCAAGGATTGGCCTCCAAAACCCGGATTTACGGTCATGACTAAAAAAAAGTCTAATTGATCATAAATGTAATCCAACGACGTTAAGCCTGTGGCAGGATTGACGGCCACCCCCGCTTGCAACCCATAGTTGTGAATGATCTCAAGTGTCCGGTGCAGGTGAGGAGTGGCTTCTGCATGAACGGAAATTGAAGTGGCACCTGCCTGAGCAAACCAGGGAATCACCTGCTCCGGTTGCTCCACCATTAGATGAACATCCAAAGGACAGTCGGTTCGCGCCCGTAGGGCTTCAACCACCATAGGCCCCATGGTGAGGTTGGGCACAAAGTGCCCATCCATGACATCCACATGAATCCAGTCCGCTCCTCCCGCTAGCACAGAGTCCACCTCGGTCTGAAGACAGGCGAAATCCGCCGCAAGAATGGATGGTGCAATATTTATCTTCATCCGTTCCACCCCTGTTCAGTAAATCCAATGACGTAAATTTCCGTCCCTTGCTGGTGCCGCTATCAGCGGCATGAGGGTCTATCCTGCAACTCGCGGTACATGCTGCAGTAACTGTCATAACGGCTGCTTGCCAATGCTCCAGCAGCCACCGCCTGTTTCACGCCACAGTCCACCTCTGCCATATGTCGACATCCGCGAAAGGCGCAACCTTCTGCAAAGGGTGCAAAATCCGGAAAATAGGAACTCAATTGTGCGATTTTCACTTCAATATCTAATTGGCTAAATCCCGGAGCATCCACAACAAAGGTGTCCGCTGCCAAAGAAAACAACTCCACGTGACGAGTTGTGTGTTTCCCCTGTTGGGATTTTTCACTGACTTCTCCCATGCGCAGTCCTAGGAGCGGAGACAGAGCATTGCCCAACGATGACTTTCCCGCACCCGAAGGCCCTACAAAAACTGTCAACTCCCCCCACAGGAGATCCATCAATTTTGCTACCCCCTGACCCGTACGAGCAGACACCAGTAACACAGGAAACCCGGCCTGGCGATAAGGTTGTGCATGAGACTCAGCCAACGAAATATCTACCAGATCGCACTTGCTCAAAGTCACAATTGGATGCAACCCAGCAGCCAACGACGTAATCAAGGCACGGTCTAACAGCCCCGAATGAAAGGGCGGACTGACCAAGGAAAACACCAAGAGGGCTTGGGTGACATTAGCCACCGGTGGGCGGACCAACAATGTATTCCGCGGCAATACTCTGCGGATGGTCCCCTCCAGAGCGTCTAATGGCACATACTCCACTCGGTCTCCGACAAATACCTGCACCCCTTGCTTACGAAACACCCCCCTGGCCCGGCAGGTCAAGCGCTTGTCATGGTCCATCACATCATAAAATCCCGCCAGAGACCGGACAACCACCCCTTGTGGCACACCTAATCCTCCCGCCTACAACTCGTCCTTATGTGCAAACTCGATGTGCAAACTCGGAAACAGTGCATTAATCTTCGTCGTTCTTCCTTGCCAACTACTGTGCTTGAGCCGATACCGGATAACGACTCACCAGCTTGCCATCCTCATACACGGTGACCTCGCCGGACACGTCTGCCGTCACATAGACCGAGATGGTCCAAGACGTGGTGCTATAAATGACCTGGTCCACCACCACCGCATTGTTGCTTACGGCATCCGATTTCAGTATTTGAACATGGATACTGTGCCCATTGGTATCGTTTACCTTCACCAACACTTGCTTATTGACCGCCCCAGACGGGGGTGTCCCTCCGCTTGTCGTGTTCCCCGGTTGCCCTCCAGACGGCGATGTACTCCCGGTAGTATTTCCACCGACAGCATTACCAGAAGGCGAAGTCTGGCCAGAGTTATCCACCACATACAGACCAATCGCCGTCCCTGCAGGAACCGTGTCACCAGATTGATAAGGAGTCGTCTGAAACACCGTCAGATCCTTGCCCGCATAAGGCATTCGGGTGACTTGTCCTGGTTGTAAGTGAGCCGACAACAGTGCCTTCTCCGCATCGGCCAAGGTCATGCCAATCACATTAGGTACCGTCACCGTGGCTCCCTGGCTCACTTGCAAGGTTATCGTATTACTGTCAGTCACTGGCTTTCCGGCGGCCGGTGTGCTGGACACTACCTGTCCAGCCCCCACCTGGGTACTTTGCACCTGCTGGACTTTGATATGATTTGCAGCAATCCCCATGTTTTCTAAGTTTTGTTGCGCCTCTGCCAAAGGTACCCCAGACAGATCTGGCATGGTTAATTGCTGTGGCCCTTTGCTCACCCATAAGGTAATCTGACGAGTCTTTTTCACCTGAGTGGGTCCTGGCGGATCCTGCTCATAGACGATGCCAGCCGGAGCATTGTTGTTAGCTTGTTTCTCCGTAATCTGGCTGGTAGAGAAACCGTCTTGTGTTAAGATGGTGACCGCCTGTTGAACAGGGTTCCCCGTGACATTAGGCAAGTTTAAATTCGGCACCCGGACCAAAGCCATGAAAATGTAATAAGCAGCGGCCGCTCCTGCCACGACAATGGCTAGGGCCACTACAGACCAAACCACTTTCGTCCACCAATGCTTTCGTCGTGGTTTGGAGTCTTCCATTTTTTTGTCCGGATCTACAGACGATGAAGGCCTGGTCCCGGCATAATCACCAATACCTACCACAGGGACTGAAATGGTCCGTTCCAGGTTTTGATCTGGTGATACGAATTTTGGCACATCCGGGTATAGGAGTGCCTTGTTCAGATCTGCCTGCAATGCCCCCATGTCCGCATACCGATGCTCTGGAGATTTCACTAGACAGCGTAAAACGATGTTTTCCACACTTTGTGGAATGTCGGGCACCAACACTCTCGGTTCTATGAACGGTTCACGCAAGTGTTTCAGTGCCACACTGACGGGTGAGTCTCCAGAAAAAGGAAGATTCCCGGTGAGCATCTCATACATCACGACACCAAGGGAATAAATGTCACTTTTTGCATCGACTGTAGCTCCACGAGCTTGCTCGGGCGAAAAATAGTGTACAGATCCCAAAACAGAGTGGCTTTGGTGATGAGTAATGGTGGACCCGGAAACCGCTCTGGCAATACCAAAATCCGTCACCTTCACCTGACCGGTGCGAGTCAGCAAAATGTTGTGAGGCTTGATGTCCCGATGAATGATATTGTGGTCATGAGCATGCTCAAGGGCCGCAGAAATCTGTCGAACAATGTCGATAGTCTGTTGAACTGGCATGCGCCCCTGTTGCCGAATAACCTCTTTCAATGTAGGCCCATCCACATACTCCATGACAATGTAGTACTCGTTTTCCGCCGTGATGCCCACATCGTATAGGTTTACAATATTTGGGTGAGACAGACTTGCGGCAGACTGAGCCTCCCGACGAAAACGGTTCACAAACTCCTCATCGTCGGCAAACTCTGACCGTAACATTTTGACAGCCACCTGCCGCCCCAGAGCCGTGTCCAAGGCTCGGTAGACCACAGCCATGCCGCCACCGCCAATTTCAGCTTGCAAGTCATACCGCCCGCCTAGCAGTTTCGTCATCCGCTGACCGTCCCCTCCTGGTGCACCACAATCGCCAAGGTAATGTTGTCTGGACCTCCCCGCTCTAAGGCAAGGTCCACCATGCGTTTTGCACACTCCTCGACCTCTGTCTCAGAATCCACCCCCACCAAGGGCCCTAGCAGATCCTGAAGTTCATGGCTATGCAACAGATTAGACAAGCCATCGGTACACAACAACAGAATGTCCCCTGGTCCCCAGGAAAAACTGTGGATCTCCGGTTCACTGTCGCTAGCAGTACCCAACGACCTGGTGACAATGTTGCGCTGCGGGTGTGTCAATGCCTCTTCCTCCGACAACTGCCCCCGCCGAACCAATTCGGCAACCAAAGAATGATCTTGAGTGGCTTGTTGAAGCTCACCCGCGTGGAATAAATAAGCCCGACTATCCCCAATATGAACGATGGTCACAGCATCCTGAGAGGCTAAGGCGGCCACCAATGTCGTTCCCATACCGGCATAGTCTTCGCTGGACTGAGCTGCTTCCCAGATTTTTCTGTTTGCCTCTTGTACTGCGGCCAGCAGTTCCTGTTCCGGATCTATGTGCGACTGTTTCACCTTGTCGGCCAACTGGTCAAGCACCGTCTCCGTGGCCAACTTACTGGCCACCTCACCGGCGGACGCCCCTCCCATGCCATCGGCAATAACCGTGAGGTGCCACGGATCTTTTCGGTCATGCCAAAGCCCAAAACTGTCCTGATTCATTTGGCGGACAAGACCAATGTGAGACATTGCAGCAAACAGCATCTTGACCCACCTCTCCGACCCCTCAACCTAACCCTCACCCGTACTCGTCCATACCATGATTAGAGACGCCCAGCCTGCTCAGCCCGCAACTGTCCGCAGGCGGCCGAGATGTCGTCCCCCATCTCACGACGAATCGTCGCATTCACTCCCATAGCCTTCAACTCGTTCAAGAACTCCTGCACCTTGTGCGAGGGAGTTCTTGTATAACTGCGTTCAGGAACAAAGTTAACAGGGATTAAATTCACGTGAACTGGCATATCGCGCAACAGTTCCGCCAGACTTCGAGCCTCTTGCAAAGAGTCATTCTTGCCACCAATCAAGGCATATTCGAAAGAAATTCGCCTTCCGGTTTTATGCACATAGTAGCGGCAGGCTTGCATTAACTCTGCAATGGGATAAGCCTTGTTGATGGGCATCATGGATGATCTCAACTCATCAGTGGGTGCGTGCAGAGATACCGCGAGCGTGACCGGACGGCCTTCATCCGCTAAGCGAATAATTCCCGGCACCAGCCCCACCGTAGAGACGGTGATGTGTCGTTGCCCAATGTTTAAACCATTGGGATCGTTGACAATATCGATGAATCTCATCACTTCATCATAATTATCCATGGGTTCGCCGGAACCCATCAGAACAATAGAGGAAACTCTTTCGTCCTGACTGTCTAGGAGGCGCTGACTATAGAGCACCTGTTCAACCATTTCACCTGCCGACATTTGACGAATCATACCACCCAAGGTGGAAGCACAAAAATTGCACCCCATTTTGCATCCTACTTGACTTGAAACACAGACACTGTTGCCATAATCGTGTCTCATGAGAACCGTTTCCACAGTGACCCCGTCGGGCCAACCCAGTAAAAACTTGGTTGTCCCGTCCACTCGAGAGACCTGCCGGGTGACCTCATGGGAAGTGGTCAAATGAGTGGTCTGTTGCAGTTGGTCCCGCAGTTTCTGAGGCAAGTTGCTCATCTGCATGACATCGGTCACGCGCCACTGATACAGCCACTGGAAGATTTGCTGGGCGCGGTAGCCCGGTTGCTGGAGTACTTTCAACCACGCCTTCATCTCATCAAACCGCATATCATACAAATGGCGCATAGAGACGGCTTCCTGGTCCCGCGTATCCACTACCGGTGAGAGTTTCAGTTTGGGCACCCCTAATCCCCTGGATTTTCATTTATATATTGACATGACAAGCCTGGATGTACAACTATCAACGGTTACCATGTGTTGTCACGGACGCCGCCGCAAACGCACCATGTAAAATCCGTCCGTTCCATACTGTTCAGGAGTAATGAGCCAACCGGGAAACTCCTGGCTGGCAGCATTCTGTAAAACTGTCGGCAGGTCCTCATTCAAATCATCCACCAACCAATCTCGTCCGTGTTGGCTGATAACCTCTTCTACCACTCGTTGATTTTCCTCAGGCAAAAGTGTACATGTAGCGTAAACCAAAGTCCCTCCAGGTTTCACCAATTGCAATGCGGCGCTAAGCAACTCTCGTTGCAATTGAGACAACGTAAGAACATCTTGCCACTGGCGCCGCCAGCGAATGTCTGGCCGCCGTCGTAAAACACCCAGACCACTGCAAGGAGCGTCCAACAGAACCCCATCGTAAGTCTGTTGAAATTCCGAACGGTAAGGCAAAGAACGGGCGTCTCCAAGCAGGGTTCGAATGGAATCAAGCTGCAGGCGTTTACTGCTTTCATCTAATTTATCAAGCTTATTGCTATAAATGTCACAAGCATCTACCCTTCCTGTCGGCCCCGCCAACTCTGCTAATTGAGTCGCCTTGGTGCCCACTCCGGCACACATGTCCAACAATCGTTTTCCCGGCTGAGGCTGCAACAGGGGTGCCACCAGAGCAGATGTTTCATCCTGCACTGACACTTCACCGCGAATGAATGGTGGCCACGTTTCGACATCCAGTCCGTGATGGAGACGCAGGCCTTGCGCAAAAACCTGAGAAAGCTCCACCTGAGACCGAAAGGCGGCGGGCTGGGTCTGTAGAAATTCTTCCGGCGTCCCCCGCATGGCATTGACCCGCAGACTTAAAAAAGGTGGTTCATTGCAGGAAATCAGCATTTGCTCTGTGCGGAAACGACCAAACTCCCGCTCCCAGCGCTCGACAAGCCAGTCTGGATAGGAATGCTGAATACCCATGGCCTGCGCCCAAGGCAATTTTGCAGTTATTTTCTGCAATTTCAGCGTAATATCCTGCCCACCTCGTACAATCGACCGTAACACTCCATTGACAAATCCGGAAGCCCGAGGTACATGCTGTTTGCACAACTCAACTCCATCATCCACCGCCGCATAAACAGGCACTCTGTCTAAAAAATATACCTGAAAAGCCGTCATGCGCAGAATTGTCAACACACGTAAATCAAGTTCAGTCAGTGGGCGCGAAGAAACCGCGGACAAAACAGTGTCCAGAGAACGGCGACGTTGCGATGTCCCGTAGACTATCTCTGTGACCAAAGCCTTGTCCCGTTCATCCATAGTTAATCCTCGCAACCGTTGACGCAATGCATGATTGATGTAACGTCCTCGCTGCTCCATGTCCAACAGAACGGCTAGAGCCAACTGACGAGAGATAGCAATCATGACAATCCCCTTAAAAAGTGCGGGGGCCGACTCCTCAACCCACGCCACCAATCTGCGGCATCCATGGCTTTCCCGCCGGCCGGCTGTACCGTCACTAATTCTACCCAACCATCTCCACAACGAACCCAGGGACGCCCCCCTGCCGCGGCCCGAATTTGTCCCGGGGTTACCGACAGTCCTTGCAACCCTGGCAACAATGAGTCCGCTGACAACCCCTGCACGCGCCAAACCTTCAGTTGACCCTCGGGCAACAGCGCCACAGAGCCTGGCCATGGTCGCAAGGCACAGACCTGTCTGGCCACTTGATGGCTGCTGTGAGACCAGTCAATGAATTCGTCGGTTCGTTCAATTTTACCCGCGTAAGTGACACCTTGTTCTGCCTGAGGTTGAAGCTCAAGCTCCCCCAAAACATAGGGAAACAGGACCTTCATGAGCAGTTGTGCCCCACTCTGGGCCAATTTGTCATGAAGGGTACCCGCATCATCGAGGTCCGTTATCGGTATTGGGTGCACTCCCAACACCGGACCTGCGTCCAAGTCCTTGACCATTTTCATCACCGTCACGCCGGTCTGCTCATCTTCCGCCAACAGTGCCCGCTGAATTGGAGCCGCACCACGCCAACGGGGCAGCAAAGAAGCGTGGATGTTCAGGCAGCCATGAGCAGGAATATCCAGCAAACGTTGGGGTAACAATTGTCCGTACGCCGCGGTAACCATCACATCTGGACGCAACTTTGAGATGGCAGCCAAGGTCTCTGGATGACGAACCTTTTCCGGTTGCAGCACCTCTATCCCGTATGCTTGCGCCACTCGTTTGACTGGCGGAGGGCATGGTTCTCGTTTGCGACCCACTGGGCGATCCGGTTGAGTGACCACACCCACCAGTTCAATCCGTTCATCTTCTGCCAGGGCGGTCAGTACGGGAATGGCGAAATCCGGAGTTCCCATAAACACAATGCGCACCTGTTTCTCCCTCATGAATGAGTCTCCTGTTTATTTTCATGGATGATTTCCGATGGTTCCAAGTAGTCAATGAACAAAATTCCGTCCAGGTGATCTATTTCGTGCTGGATTGCTCTGGCAAACAAGTCTGTTGCCTCGAAATCCACCTTTTCTCCCTTGCGATTGGTTGCGCGAACCTTAATTCTCTGCGCCCGCGTCACATCCCCCTTCAAACCAGGTAAAGAAAGACACCCCTCAGCACCTGTCTGGCTCCCCTCTTTTTCTGCAATTTCTGGATTGATTAGCTCCACCAACCCGTCACCCACGTCTACCACAGCGATGCGTTTCAAAACTCCAATCTGTACTGCGGCTAACCCCACGCCATCGGCATGATACATGGTTTCCGCCATGTCGTCCAACAATTTTTCAATTCCCCTGTTAATGACAGGTACCGTTTTGGCAACCTGACGCAACACAGGGTCATTCCCAGTGCGGATGATTCGTATGCTCAACGGAAATTCGCTCCTTTTTGTCACAAAGTTTCATTACGGGAACATCCCCACATGATGACGGTCAGATCCGACCCGCGTTGACGTCGAGAGTACAGGTTCCATGCAGCGGTATCATCTTCCCGAGCACCAATCGATATGCTGAAACCATTTCCGTTCCCACCGCTTGCCAATGAGAATACTTTACCACAACTTGATACCGATAGTGGTCTCCAACTCGCAAGACACCTGCGGGTACCGCGGGAAGAATTTCTACACTTTGCCCGGTCAACCTGCGCAAAACCTCCCGTTCGAATCGAGCGGCCGCTCCATGTGCCACTTGTTCCTGCGGATGACTTGCCATAAAAACGGCCAGCTCGCAAAATGGAGGGTAAACAAACTCTCGCCGCAATTCCATTTCCCGCATATAAAAGGCTCGTTGGTTGTGCTGTGCCGCGGCTACAATGGCATAGTGATCCGGCCGGTAGGTTTGTACCACGGTGCGGCCCGGCCGCTGTGCGCGGCCAGCTCGACCAGAAACCTGTGTCAAAAGTTGAAATGTCCGTTCTGCGGCTCGAAAATCCGGAACAGAGAACAACGTGTCTGCCGCAATCACTCCCACGAAAGTCACGTCCGGAAAATCCAGTCCCTTGGCCACCATTTGCGTGCCCACCAAAATGTCTGCCTCATGATGTAAAAAACTTTCAATCAAATCCCGATAGGACCCTTTGCGTCGAGTGGTGTCCACATCCATGCGCAACACCTTGGCCGCGGGAAACACCCGTCGCAATTCTGCTTCCACCTGTTGAGTTCCCAGACCAAATGAACGCATGGCAGGCTCTCCACAGTGAGGACAAACGGCTGGCATTCGAGTCTGATATCCACAATAATGACAGTGCAATCCATCTGTTCCTTGGTCCCGATGGAGCGTTAAAGATATATCGCAGTGAGGACACTGCAATGTTTCCCCACAAGACCGACACAGTACAAAAGCGGCATAGCCTCGACGGTTGAGAAATAAGATGGCCTGATTCCCTTCTGCGAGTACATCTGCAATACCCTGATTAACCGCTCTACTAAAAATCCCCTGCTGTCCTAAGCGCAACTCCTCTCGCATATCCACCACCTCTATCGGTGGCAGTGCGCGGCCGTGAAATCGTTCTGGCAGGACCAACAGATTCGCTTCTCCCTTTGTCACCCGATGCATGGCCTCAAGGGAAGGGGTTGCAGAACCAAGGATTACCGTTGCATGATGGAATTGCGCCCGCCACAAAGCCACATCTCTAGCATCATAATACGGAGTTTCTCCCTGTTTGTAAGAAGGCTCATGTTCTTCATCCACAACAATCAAACGTAAGTTGGTCAGGGGAGCAAAGACTGCTGAGCGAGCCCCTACAACAATCGGCGCCTCTCCCCGCAAAACCCGCAACCACTCATCTCTACGCTCCCCGTCCCCCAAACCAGAATGTAAAATTGCAACCCTATCCCCAAAACGCTCTTGAAAACGCCCCACCATTTGGGGCGTCAAGGCAATTTCCGGCACCAGTACCAAAGCACCACCGGATTCGTGCAAACCCTGCTCTATGCTTTGCAAGTAGACTTCCGTTTTGCCGCTTCCCGTCACGCCATGCAAAACAAGGATATGTTCCTCATAACTTTGCAAAGCCGCGCCAATGGCGTCGATGGCTCGTTGCTGCCACGATGTCAAGCTTATAGACTCTGCAGAATGGCTGACTGGAGCCACTGCAATCACCGTGGGGTCAGGACGACGTCCCTGTTCTACATATACAATCTGAGCTAACCCCTCTCGACAAATTGCTTGAATGGCGGTGTCCTTAGGATGCAGGGTCAAGGCTCGCAAATCCAATGTGCCCTGTTCAGACAATAACTGCAAAATAGAAGATTGCTTAGGCGCCCTTGCTTGCCTCTGCTGTGCCTGCGCTAACAATGATTCACGACCGTGTAAGGACCGCAAAAAGGCGGTCTTACGGGCGCCTACGCGAGATTGAACCCCCACGCGGCGTATGACCGCACCTCTTTCTTGCAGATAGGTCAAGATGGTTCCCACGTCGGGTCCAAAACGGCGACGCAAAGCCCTACCGGAACGAGGCTGTTCCTGTAACCACCGCCAAACTGTTTGAGCTTCAACGTCAAAGGCCTCCGGAATGACCACTGCCGTATAGTAAAAATCTGTCTGTCCATGAAAGGGTGCAGGTAAAAGAGCACTCAGAGCCTCCGTCCACGTACACCCATAGCGTCCTTGCAACCACTGACTTAAATCCATCAGTTCCTTCGTCAGCAAAGGTATGTCGTCAATGATATCGAGGATGAATTTCAGTGGTTTGTCGTCATTTCCACAACTCCCTCTTCCCTCCTCGTCTCGTCGCAAAGCCACCACAAGTCCCTGTCTCGTCACTCTGCCGAATGGCACCTCCACCCGCTGTCCCACTTGCAACTGTGACTCCCATTGCGCAGGTACTTGATAATCAAAAACCTTGTCCACCGCTTTACTCCGCAGTTCCACGGCAACCTCGGCCACCAGAATACTCAAGTTTCTTGCGCCCCCACCACAAAGTCCTGTGCTGTTCGCAAATTGATCACTTCATCCAATATGGCATCTGCCACCACCCTTTTAGAGACCAAGGGAATATCCTGCAGAGTCCCATTGCGGCGCAGCAAAATGACGTGATTTGTGTCTCCTGCAAATCCTGCTCCCGGCTCTGTGACATCATTTATCACCACAAGATCCAGTTTTTTTCGTTCCAGTTTATCCATTCCGTATTTAACCAGATCCCGAGTTTCAGCAGCAAAGCCCACTACAGATTGCCCAATTTTTTTCACAGCCGTGGCGTTAGCAAGAATATCCGGTGTAGGCTCTAAAGCCAAAACCGGGACTCCATCGGACTTTTTCCATTTTTGAGCAAGAGGCGAAACGGGTCGGAAGTCTGCAGGAGCTGCCGCAGCAATTAGGACGTCTGCCTTTGACCAGTGCTGCATCACTGCCGTCAGCATTTGCTGAGTAGAACGCACACCAATGACCCGTGCTCCCACTACAGGATTGAGATGAACTGGGCCAGAGACTAAAGTCACCTCGGCACCTCGAGCTATCCCTGCCTCGGCGAGTGCGTAGCCCATTTTTCCACTTGAAGCATTGCTCAAAAACCGCACGGGGTCCAGGTCTTCCACTGTAGGGCCCGCCGTAATCAGTAGGTGCAATCCTACCAAATCTCTGCTGCGTCGAATTAAGTGGACCACTTGGGCGGCAATCTCTTCTGGTTCAGGCAGTCTGCCCGGACCGTTGTATCCGCAAGCCAGCGGTCCTGAATTGGGGGTTAGAACTAGTATCCCTCTTTTTTCTAATAAACTTATATTTTCTTTAACTGCTTTATTAAACCACATATGAACATTCATAGAAGGCGCAATCAGTATAGGAGCTTGCACGGCCAATGCCACCGTTGTCACCGGGTCATCCGCAATACCCGCAGCAAGTTTGCCAATCAGATCCGCCGTCGCCGGTGCAATGACATAGACAGATGCCAAGTCGGCCCAGGCAATGTGAGCAATTTCCTGTGCATTGGGTTCACTAAATACGTCGGTGAGCACGGGTTCATGGGTAATGGACTGAAAAGTCAATGGCTGCACAAACCGTTGTGCATTGGGGGTCATCACCACCCGCACCCTCAAACCTTGTTTGACCAGCTGACTGCATAAGGATATGGATTTATAAGCCGCAATGCCGCCACCGACTCCCACCAAAACAGTCTCTGTCACGGTTGACCCTCCTCCATGAAAACATGAACCTCACTGGACAGACTCTCATGTCGCTGTTAACGGCACCAGCAAGGAAAGTAAATCCACATCAGTGTAATTATTGGATAGAAAAACAGAACAACCTGGCGGCTGTTCTGCATCGTACCCACGGGTTCCAATCGGTCCGACTACTTGATTCCCTCTTTCGTACGATAAAACCGCACCTTCTGACTGTGAATCTCCCACAGGGCCCGACTGACATTCCTGGTTGTGGAAGAACCGGGTTGACTCTGCAAACGGTCTTGGAGTTGCCTGGCTCGCTTGGACACTGCAACGACTAAACCGTACTTGCTGTCCACCAGAGTCATCAGTTCGTCAATTGACGGATACAGTAGCACTCCATTTCACCTCCCGCAACCTCGCTACCCATTTTTCGACAGCGTAGGTCCCACAAAGCGTAGGTCCCACAAATTAATTTACACAACCTGAGAGACTTTGTACAACTGGCTTCACACCCGCTGTAGAAAGCATCAGGCACGCCACATTACCATTCACTGAGCAACTCCAGATTCCGATGCACACTGCAGTGTTCAGCACGTATAATGGCTTCTATTCGAACACAAGCCGAATCCACCACATCGTTGACCACCACATAGTTGTATTCCTTCATCCGTTGTAACTCATGGCGAGCCGCGCCAAATCGTCGTTGGAACGACTCGTCCGTCTCACTGCCGCGTCCCAAAATGCGGGACTTGAGTTCCGTGGCCGATGGGGGAATAAGAAAAATAAATACACCTTCTGGATATGTATGTCGAACCTGCATCGCACCTTGAATATCAATCTCCAGAAGTACGTCAACGCCTCGTTCCAGCTTTTCCTCGACAAAGTTTCTTGGCGTCCCATAAAAATTCCCGTATACCTCAGCCCATTCAAGAAGTTGATTGTAAGCTATCATGGCGTGAAATTCCTCTGGACTCTTAAAAAAGTAATTAACGCCATGTTGTTCGCCTTCCCGCGGCAACCGGGTGGTGGCTGACACCGACAAGGACAGGTCTGGTTGACGCGCCATCAAAGCTTGACACACCGTTCCCTTGCCTGCCCCGGACGGGCCACTGAGTACGAACAAGATTCCCCGTTTGCCCTCTGTCATAAGACTCAATCCTCGTCTTCAATAATTTGTTCCTTTGCCGTGAGCCGATGAGCCACGGTTTCCGGTTGAACTGCAGACAATATCACGTGGTCACTGTCCATGATGATGACCGCTCGAGTGCGTCGGCCATAAGTCGCATCAATCAGCATGCCCCGGTCTCTTGCTTCCTGAATGATACGTTTGATGGGGGCAGACTCCGGACTGACGATGGAAATGATTCGGTTGGCCGACACGATGTTGCCAAATCCGATATTAATCAACTTAATATTCACTCGCCAGCCTCCTTCTAGAGGTCATAATAACTCACCCTTCGCATTCTCACCTTATCTTAGCTCAAAACCATACTCTCTGCTGCACAGAGACTCACCTGCATGAAAAGACCCATCTTGCTCCATTTTGGACTTGTTCCCACAGTTGTTCAATCAATGTATTATACAAAGGTATTATACCAAAAGCATTCGCCTCACGGCGAACGCCTTATATCCCCAGCGCTGAAGCGTGTTCAGCACTATTTTGTGGAACTTGTGGGTAATGCTGAGCGCTGAAACACGGGGTTTTACGGTGAAAATCCTTAGCGCCAACCCCAACAATCCAGAGGTTGGCGCTAAGCCCCCATGCCCCTAACGGGGCACAATATGATGGTGAACATAGCCGGACGGTTATTTTCCCATCAAAGAGACAGGAATGTGCACTACGGGGTTCTAATGGGAGGCAACCTTGGTTTTGAGAGCTTTGCGACCTGCCCGGCGCAACGACAAGGCCAGGGTAGGGACCAGTGCTGCCAGAACGGTCAATCCCCATTCGAAGGAGGATGGTGTGATGGTACTGAATACTTTTGTCAACACAGGTACGTACAGGGTTAGAAGAAATAAGCCTAGAGAACTCAGTACAGCCAGCCAGAGCCAGACGTTTTCAAACAAGTTCCTTTTCAATATTCCCCCATCTATGCTACGGGAGTCAAAAACAAGAACAAACTGCGCTAAAGTCAAAGTGGTATACGCCAGCGTCTGGGCTCTCGTCAGGTTTCTGGGATCCGTTTGTAACGCCCAAACAAACACTGCCAGAGTAACCATTCCGACAAGAAACCCTCGGCTGAGAATCTTAACCGTGAAACTGGGGGAAAAGATTCCTTCAGTGACGTTCCGGGGAGGTCGCTGCATAATATCCTTTTCGGCTGGGTCAACCCCCAACGCGATGGCTGGTAGCCCATCAGTCACCAAATTCACCCACAAAATTTGAATTGGCAATAAGGGCAATGGCAACCCCACCAACATGGCGACAAACATTGTGACAATCTCACCCACGTTTGAGGCAAGCAGGTATCGAATGAATTTCTTAATGTTGTCGTAAATACCCCGTCCTTCTTCCACTGCAGCAACAATCGTGGCAAAGTTATCGTCTGCCAAGATCAAGGCTGAGGCTTCTTTCGCCACGTCCGTGCCACCCAACCCCATGGCAATGCCAATGTCGGCCTGTTTAATGGCAGGTGCATCGTTGACCCCATCTCCCGTCATCGCGACAACCTCACCTTGGGTCTGTAAGGCCTTCACAATTCGCAGTTTGTGTTCAGGGGTTACACGCGCGTACACGTAAGTGTTCACAGCCTCTTTTGCCAAGATGTCATCCTCCATCAGATCCAAATCCCGACCCGTTAAGACCCGTCCCCCCTCTGGCAGAATCTGCAATTGACGTGCAATGGCGGTGGCCGTCAACTGATGGTCTCCGGTAATCATGACTGTCCGAATTCCGGCTCGACGACAGCTTTCAATCGCTTCAAACACCCCTTCCCGAGGTGGATCCATCATCCCCACGAGCCCCACAAAAACCAGACAAGTTTCCGGCTGCGGTTCTGCCTTTGCCGTCTCGATACTGGTAAACTTTCGATATGCAAAGGCTAAATTGCGAAGGGCACCCGCGGCCATTTGCTGGTTGGCTTGGAGTACATTTTTACGCACCCCTGCAGATAGCAGATCCTCTCGACCATGGCTGATAAAGTGAGTTGCCCGGTCAATCAACACTTCCGGGGCCCCCTTCACCAAAAGAAACACATCTTTCCCTTTACGAACCAGCACAGACATGAGCTTACGCTCTGAATCAAAGGGAATTTCATCAACGCGCTGAAACTCCTCGTTCCAATCTGTGTACTTTCCCTTTCTGGCCAGCAACAGCAGGGCGGCCTCAGTGGGATCCCCAGTGAACCCCCAACGAGGATTCCCATCCTCACCATGTACTCGTTCCATCTGAGCGTTATTGCAGACGGCCCCAATCTGCAATAGCCATTTCAGGTGAGTCCTCCGCAAGGGTTGCACCGGTCGTTGGTTGTAAATGAACTCTCCTTCATCACTATCACCGCTGCCGGTTACCCCGTACCACTCCCCATCCGCCCACACCTGTTGAACAGTCATGCGGTTTTGTGTTAGAGTGCCCGTTTTATCCGAACAGATGACGGTGGCACAGCCCAGGGTTTCCACGGAGGGCAAGTTCCGAACGATGGCATGGCGCTTAATCATCCGCTGTACACCCAACGCCAAGGCGATGGTGACAATGGCAGGCAACCCTTCAGGAATGGCGGCAACTGCCAGACTGACACCAGCCAAAAACATCTCGTACACTTTGTGTCCATGCAAAACTCCCGTGACAACCACCAGCAAGGTAATCGTCAATGCCACCCAGACCAGTGCCTTACCTAACTGGTTCAAGCGTCTTTGTAAAGGAGTCAAGGTTTCTTCTGATTCCTCCATCAGTCCAGCAATTTTACCCATTTCCGTTGCCATTCCCGTAGCGCTAACCAAGGCCTCACTTTTCCCCCTGGTGACCATCGTCCCCATGTACACCATGTTGATTCTGTCCCCCAACGGTGCATCCGGTGTCGCCTGGAAAGAGGCATTTTTACTCACAGGAACCGACTCTCCGGTTAAGGAAGACTCTTCCACTTCCATGCCCTGCACCCATAAAAGTCTTCCATCTGCTGGAACTCGGTCTCCCCCCTCCAACAAAATAATATCCCCAGGCACCAGTTCTCGGGCGGGAATACTTTTAACCTGCCCATCACGGCGGACTCTTGCCACGGGAGCAATCAATTCCTTAAGTGCCGCCAGAGACCGTTCCGCCCGTACCTCCTGAACAAAACCCAGGATGCCGTTGAGGATGATGATGGCAATGATGGTCACGGCATCGGTGTATTCACTCAACAAGCCAGAGATGAGAGTTGCCGCCAACAGTACTAGAATCATGAAATCACGAAACTGGTTGAAGAAGATGGTTAACAGAGAGACCCTGCGCCCTTCTGTGAGCAAGTTTGCGCCGAATTTTTCCCGTCGCATCGAGGCCTGCTCATCACTCAATCCCGCAGTGGATACTTCGAGTGAATCGAGACATGCCGTCGCGGACAGCGCGTGCCAGTTGTTTTCCACTGGAGCCACCCTTTCGCCTCGCTTGTGTTTGTCTCGTAATTCGTATGCTTGTACGTCGGTAAACATGTCCAAACCAGACACGCCCATTGCTTAGAGAAGCACAGGTTCGGTATACTCAAGATCCGGAATCTGATGAGATCGTTGGGGGGATAAAGACTGTTGACCCGCTCCCCCGGGGTCCGCGAGGTAGGGGATTATCCTGGATGGATTAGCCATTGCCGTTTTAGTCATGAACTGGCAGCGCTTTGTGCATTCTCGCATCGAAAAAGTGCACCAACCCGGCGACAGGGATCTTGTTCTCACTCTCCGATATGCCAGAGGTAGTACGAAAATTTTGCTTTCCGCAGACAGAGCCTCTCCTAGAGCTCACGTCCTGTCTCGGATCCGGCCAGAAAATCCGGAACAACCCCCAATGTTTTGCATGTTATTGCGCAAACACTTGGAAGGTGGCGAGATCTACGCCATCCGTCAGGCGCCGGAATGGGAGAGAGTCTTGCAGATCTACGTACAGTCTAGGAATGAACTAGGTGATCCCACTCGTTATGTGTTGTTACTGGAAATAATGGGTAAACACAGCAACTTGCTTCTGTGTACGCTGAGTCCAGAGGAACAACCTGACCAAGTGGTGGACAGCATCGTCCACGTCACAGAACGCATGAGCAGAGTGCGACCCGTTTTCTCGGGACAGGCCTATACCCCGGTTCCACCTTTGGCGAAAAAAACGGTTCCTAACCTGACCACGCAGGACCTGATGGAAGTGCACCTATTGGAATTGGCGCCCAAGCAGCAGATACGAAGCCTGGTACAACTTGCAGCGGGAATAGGGCCCGAAACCGCCCGCGAGGGGCTGTGGCGAGCTCGCGGTGAAATAATGCAAGTCTGTCCACACAGCCAAGAAGAGGTCGTTCTGCGCGCCTTGCAGAACTTGTGGGAACGCACCTTAAGAAACCAAGAGCCTCCTTCCCTTGGTTTGAATGAACTAGGCTATCCAACGGCTGTCGCGCCTTTTGCTTTGACGTGTTGGACGCATTGGCAACAAGCCGACAGTCTGGACGATGCTTTGGAGTATTACTACCAGAATCAGACCGCTCGTCTGCGCGATTCAGCCCGGTCCCAGTCGCTACGCCAAGTCTTGGCAACCCATATGGACCGCTTGCGGGGAAAACACGCGAAATTGCAGACTCAATTGGAACAAGCTAAAGAAGCAGCGAATCTGCAGGTACAGGGAGAATTACTGACGTCCTATGCTCACCAAGTTCATAAGGGGATGCAACTGGTTACATTACCCAACTATTATGATCAAGAAAGGCCCCTTGAGATTGCCCTGGACCCGGCGCGTACGGCCATTGAAAATGCACAGAGATACTACCGCGCAGCGGCAAAAAGGAAGCGAGCGGTGCCACTGGTAACCGCTGAACTAGAGCAGTGTGCAAAAGACATGCAATACCTGGAACACATTTTGTTGTATGCCGAAAACGCCACGGGTCAGGAATTGGAACAGCTTCGAGACGAACTGGAAAAACAGCACTTTATTACATTGAAGAATAAGTATCCAAATTCGGGCAACCGACAGCGTAAACAAAAAAGTCTAAGCAAAGCCACTGGCAGGCCCCACACCTTTCTGAGCAGTGATGGATTCATCATTCGGGTAGGCCGCAACAATTTACAAAACGATCAACTCACCCTTAAACACAGCCAAGGGGATGACCTGTGGTTGCATGTGAAGGACGCTGCTGGATCCCATGTCGTCGTTTCCGCCTTACATCAAGCGGTGTCCGACCAAAGCTTGTATGAGGCGGCCCTTTTGGCAACGTACTTCAGCAAACTGCGCACGTCAGGCAATGTCCCCGTAGATTACACTTTAGTCCGCTACGTGTGGAAAGCCAACGGGGCGAGGCCGGGAATGGTCCTCTATGACCATCAAAAAACCCTTTATGTTACACCAGATCAAGCGTTGATTGCCCCAATTTTGGCCCGGGAACAAACCTAACCCCCTGCCCTGAGTACGTTTGGGAAAGCTTTCTGTAGCGGTCAGGTCTTCAAGATTACTTTACCGGGTCTTGCTTGTTCAGATCCGGCAAGGGCCATCCGTCAAACAGATCATCCAACCAGGGTGTGAAGCCCACCCGTACCCGTTCCCTATGGTGAGTGCTGAGAGATGTCCCCCAGACCCATGCCAGGGTTTGCACCACCTCCGTTCTATTCAGATGCATAGCTATCAGCAAAGCCAAAGACTGACCCAGTTCAGGTGCCGACATCCCATCTCGCCACCATGTAGCCCAACGAGCCACGTCCCGAATCGAAGCCTTGCCGACAAACGATTTCCACAGTCCAAAGTACGATACCAGCCCCTCGGCCCGTTCTCCCGGAGTGGGAAATTCCGCAAGCGTTGCTTCAAAGCGTGGATGCATCAAGAAACCGCTCAACAACACTGGAATTGCCGGAGTTTGTGAGGCGAATGTAATCTCTCCCACTGTACGTATCACAGACCATGTTCGCAAGGCGAATGCCCGTCCCCGCTCTCCTTCTCGACTGCAAGAATCGGCAATATCGTACAGATGCTCCACCACCCGCTCCATGTATGCCACCTGTCCCTCGTACAAGAGGTGACTGAAGGCTAGGTGACGATAGGCTCGCACCACCAACTCAGCCGCAGAAAAAGCCTGTTCTTTCACGTAATGCAAGCTTTGCGCTTGAAGGTCATCTAGGACAATTCCAATTAGCCCTGCCTCGTTCTCTTTTACCGCGACACCCACAATTTCCACCCATTGGTCTACCAGATTACGGTGCACCTGCAATAAGGGGTCTTCTTTGTTCCTCGGCAAAGGCAATTGTTCGGCAATCTGTAGCATCACTTCCATGCAGCGGATTGCCGTCAAAGAATCAGCAAAGGATGCAGCGCGTTTGGCGATATCGCAAATCTGCTCAACACTGTCCAACGCCACCCGGTACCGCCTCTTGACAAATGCACGATGATACTCGCGTTCAATCAATTCAATAATTCGTTCCGGTTTAAGCAATTGAACCACAGCATACATGTAAAGCAACAAACTGAGAAAGCAGATGACCACTAGCACCAAGTCTGCGCTCATCTCTGGCCGTAAGGATGCTGGTAATGGTTCCCTTAAGGGATCCCGAATTTTGGCCATCAGAAAAAAGCTGTGCACAATGGTGAACAAATAGAGAATAAACAGAGACGCGTTGTAGGGAAGTCTTACAAAAAAGTCCAATACTCGATGTGTATAATTTCCGGCAGTCATTTGAATAGCCACTAAAATCACAGATATAGACAGGGCTAAAATGGTAGACAGAGAGGACACAATCGTATTCAGGTAGTTCCGAGCCGTATCTGTGTCTCCGGAAAAGATTGCAGGGGGATGTAAAAAAACTAACACGATAATCACACTAGCAGCTACAAGGTGAAACAGCCAGGAGGACATCACAAACTTGACGTGGATCTTTACGCCTTGATTCCAGGACCGTGAACGTTCCCCTGAGGATAACACTCCAATGCCCCGCTTTCTACAATCGTCCACTTTTCATCTTGCCCCGACTGGTCTATTATGAAACGGGCATTTCCTTTGTCCACAGATGTTGAAGGCTGTCGAGAGGGGCGGAAACATGGAAGCAAAGATCAACAAACGCTTAGTTGCAGGGGCAAATATGCCAGCACCGGACGACAACGTGTTAACCAACACACAGGAAGCGGTGTATCAAGCACTGTCACGCTTGGGGTATTCTGAATCCGTTTACGATGTGCTGAAAGAACCCTTGCGGGTGTTAACGGTTAGAATTCCGGTACGCATGGATGACGGCCATGTAGAAGTGTTTACGGGATATCGTGCGCAACACAACGACGCCATTGGCCCCATGAAGGGGGGAATTCGATTTCATCCCAATGTATCATTGGACGAGGTTAAAGCGTTGTCCATTTGGATGAGTCTCAAGTGTGGCATCTTCAACCTGCCATACGGTGGCGCAAAGGGTGGAATTATCTGTGATCCCCGCACCATGTCCTTAGGAGAACAAGAACGGTTGGCACGTGGCTACGTTCGCGCCATCAGCCAAATTGTTGGCCCTACGAAAGATATTCCTGCTCCAGACGTGTATACAAATCCACAGATTATGGCTTGGATGTATGACGAATACAGTCGCATCCGGGAGTACGATTCCCCCGGGTTCATCACTGGCAAGCCCATCGTTTTAGGCGGCTCACAAGGTCGAGAAAAGTCCACCGCATTGGGCGTATGCTTTTGTGCTCGAGAAGCGGCGGCAACCCAAGGACGTTCATTGAAAGATCTGCGCGTCATGATTCAAGGTTTTGGCAATGTCGGCAGTAATGCAGCCTTGTTACTGCATGAGATGGGCGTAAAGATTGTCGGCGTCAGCGACGCTGGTGGCGGTATTTATGATGAAAATGGACTGGATGTCCCGGAATTACTGGACAAACGGGACTCCTTCGGCATGGTAACAAACAATTTCTCCCACGTCATGTCGAACGACGAGTTTCTCATTCAACCTTGCGATATCCTGATTCCTGCCGCATTGGAAAACCAGATTACGGAAAGAAACGCGAATCAAATTCAGGCCTCCATCATTGTCGAAGCTGCAAATGGACCTACGACTCCAGAAGCAGACGAAATTCTTCACAAAAAGGGCGTTCTCCTGATTCCGGATGTGGTAGGAAATGCTGGCGGAGTGACCGTTTCCTACTTCGAATGGGTGCAAAACAATCAAGGCATGTACTGGACTGAAGAAGAAGTGAATCAACGTCTGGAGACCCTGATGGTCAACTCAATCCAAAATATTCTTCACACCTCCAAACGATACCAGGTCTCCACCCGCATGGCCGCTTACATGGTGGGCATCAAACCTTTTGCCGAGGCTATACGCTGGCGCGGTTGGGTGTAAAAGGGGCCTAAAAGAGGTTATCAGAAACAACCCATTACCTGACGGCCCCCACCTTTGAAAAGAGCCACTCCCGACTCCCAGGCAATTTTCATCCTTGGTGGTGGCCATCAGGCCGTGGATATTTCTTACAACCGCTGGAAGTCAGTCCAAAAACCCGTCCATCTGTCCCCAACGCTCGGGATGAGAGCGCCACTGCAACAGAGTCTCCTGATATTCATCGCTCACGGCCCCAGATTGTATTGCATAGCGAATCAGCGTATTATAGTCCAGCAATCGGTAGACTGGTAGGTTGGCCTTATTTGCCCGTTCACTGGCCACAGAAAAATCGTAGGAAAAAATGACACAGACCGCAACCGGGAGCAAACCTTCTTCTCGCAAGGCCTCCACGGCTTCGAAGGCGGAGTTTCCCGTAGACAGTGTGTCTTCCACCACCAAGGTACGTAATCCGGAATTAAAATTTCCCTCAATGCGGCGTTTTTTACCATGTCCCTTGACACTTCCCCGGACGTAGACCATTGGCAAATTTAGCAAGTCCGCCACCCAAGCGGCGTGGGGAATGCCGGCAGTAGCCGTACCTGCAATCAAATCAATCTCTGGCATGTCGTGTTCCACCACCGCCGCCATTGCCTGGGCCACCCATTTACGCAAAAAGGGAGACCCAAGAACCAGTCGGTTGTCACAATAAATTGGTGCTTTCCAGCCAGAAGTCCAAGTAAAGGGCTCCTGCGGTCGTACCTCCACCGCCCCAATTTGCAACAATCCCGCAGCTAGTACCTTTGTGTCCAACCATGGCACATCGCGCAAGACAGTCTTTGTTGTCACACGGCATCTCCCCTTCTTGGACCCTCGGGAGTGGGGTTTTGCACCGATAGATTGACATCCCCTTGTGCCTGAAGCACACCGTTCATCTCGTCCCAAATACCAGCCAGAGCCTTTTTCTTGTCTGCCACCAGAGTGACCGCCCTGCCCAGGACAAGCCGGTCAGCACCTAGATGCAGGGCTTCACCCGGAGTCAAACTGCGGGCTTGGTCGTGCTTTGCGCTGCCTAAGGGCCGAATGCCGGGTACCACCGTGATAAAGTGTGCTGGGGTCACCGTTCGAATGCGAGGCACATCAATAGCGGCGGCCACAACTCCATCCAAACCACAGTCGGCACTCAATCGCGCCATCACTGAAACCGTCTCCGATAAGCTGGTAAACCCCAACTCATGCCACAGATTCTCGTTAATACTGGTGAGCACCGTCACCCCAATCAGTAGCGGAGGTTCTTTTAAGATGTCCACGGCCTCTCTGGCGGCCAGCAACATTTCTCTCCCGCCAGCAGTATGCACATTTACCATTTCTACCCCAGGAACGCAGACCGAACGGATGGCGCCCGCCACTGTGTGCGGAATGTCGTGCAACTTGATGTCCAAAAATACCCGTTTACCTCGTCTATGCAACTCTCGCAGCGCCATTGGCCCATCCCCACAAAACAATTCCAAGCCAACTTTATAGCCGCGTACCGCATCCCCAAACAGTTCCACCAGGTCCTGCGCCTGGGTCCAGGTTGGTACGTCCAAAGCTAAGTAAGTTCGTCTCCTAACCCAATCAAACCGAGGGGATTGCAAGTATTCTTGCCATGAACCGGAGATTATATCGTTCACCGCTTCATCCCTGCCTCTTTCGTTTTCCGCTGACTCTCACCGGTACTTAGAACTCCGTGAGCTTCACCCAGGGGTTCGGTACGAAACCGTAAGATAGACAACACCTCGAACAAGGAAGCTGCGGTATCAAGAGAAGTCAAGCAAGGAACCCCATGTTCCACCGCCGTGCGGCGAATACGAAACCCATCTCGCTCTGGTTTTGTTCCTTTTGTGAGCGTATTGATGACCAGTTGAATGCGTCCCTCACGAATATCGTCAGCCAAATTGGGAGTTCCCTGGGCGAGTTTATTGACCACCTGTACCGTCAAACCCCGTTCCCGCAAATACCGAGCCGTTCCTTCCGTGGCCGCCAGACGAAAACCCAGAGCGGACAACCCAGAAAGAATTGGAAAGGCCTCCTCTTTATCCTTATCCGACACCGTTGCCAGAATGGTTCCGTGACTTGGAATGGTTGTGCCTGCCGCCTGAAGACCCTTGTATAAGGCTTTAGCAAGATTTCCCTCGATTCCCATCACCTCACCGGTGGATTTCATCTCCGGTCCGAGCGTAATGTCCACCCGGCGCAGTTTTGCGAAAGAGAACACCGGCACCTTGACGGCCACTCGTTGCGATTCTTTAACCAGACCCGAATTCCAGCCCAGGTCTATCAGACGTGTTCCCAAAACTGCTCGCATGGCCAAGTCTACCATCGGAATCTGAGTCACCTTAGACAAGAAAGGCACCGTCCGAGAGGCTCTAGGATTGACCTCCAGCACATATGCATCGTCACCTTGCACGACAAACTGAATATTCACGAGACCTTTGACCTGCAACCCTCGCGCAATCTGAACGGTGTAATCCACCAAGCGTTGCTTGACTGTAGCCGTCAAAGACTGAGGTGGATACACGGCAATGGAATCACCCGAATGCACCCCAGCCCGTTCTATATGCTCCATAATTCCAGGAATCACCACAGTCTCGCCATCACTGACCGCATCCACCTCTACCTCGGTGCCATGGACATACCGATCTACCAGAACGGGGTGATGGTTTGATACCTCCACAGCTTCTTCCATGTAGGTTCTCATGTCCTCGTCACTGTAAATAATCTGCATAGCCCGCCCTCCCAACACATAAGAGGGTCGAGCCAACACCGGATAGCCCAAGTCTGCCGCGGCCCCCAACGCTCCCTCCAGAGACGTAACAGCCCGTCCAGCAGGTCGAGGAATGTGTAGGTTGGCCAACAGATTATCAAACTTTTCCCGGTCTTCGGCCATGTCAATATCTTCCAAAGAAGTTCCATAAATTCGTACCCCAGCCGCCGCCAATGGTGCAGCCAAGTTAATGGCCGTTTGTCCACCAAACTGAACAATGACACCGTCGGGACGCTCCCGCTCAATGACGTGCAGCACGTCCTCTAGATGCAGGGGTTCGAAATACAGTCGGTCTGAGGTATTGAAGTCTGTAGACACAGTTTCTGGATTGTTATTGATAATGATGGCCTTGTATCCTGCTTTGCGAATAGCCCACACCGCATGCACTGAACAGTAATCAAATTCGATACCTTGACCTATACGAATGGGCCCAGACCCTAGAACCAACAATTTTTTCGTCGAGTCAGCCACTACTTCGTTTTCTTCCTCATAGGTGCTGTAATAATACGGTGTGACGGCGGCAAACTCCCCCGCACAGGTGTCCACCATCTTGTAAACTGGGCGAAGATTGAGATCTCTGCGCAATTCGGTCACCTCTGCCAAGGTGACGTTAAAGATTCTCGCTATGGCGCTGTCGGGCCAACCCCTGTTCTTGGCCTTCACAAACAACTCTCGTTGCCATGTTCTCAGCGCGGCGAGACCATCTTTGGCGACCTCTTGCAAGTCCTGTTCCAAGGTGATAATGTCGCGTACCTTGTGTAAAAACCACGGGTCAATGGCAGTCAGGTCCATTAGGGTCTCTAACTCATAACCTCGGCGCATCGCCTCGGCCAGTACCCACAGGCGTTCGTCGTCCGGTTGCGCCAGGCGTTTCTGAATTTCTCGATTCGACCAAGCAGATGCTTCTTTACACCACAGACTATCGCGACCGATTTCCAAGGAACGGACTGCTTTCAGCAAGGATTCCTCAAAGTTTCTGCCAATGGCCATCACCTCACCGGTGGATTTCATCTGAGTGCCCAAGCGACGATTGGCACTGTTAAATTTGTCAAATGGCCAACGGGGTATCTTGGTCACGATGTAGTCCAGTGCCGGTTCAAAGGCTGCGTAAGTTTCTTGCGTCACTGGGTTGCGAATCTCATCCAAACGGTAACCAACGGCAATCTTTGTGGCCACTTGAGCAATTGGATAGCCTGTAGCCTTGGATGCCAAAGCACTGGAACGACTGACTCGTGGGTTGACTTCAATCACATAGTAATGGAAACTATGTGGATCTAAGGCAAACTGTATGTTGCATCCACCCTGAATTCCCAAAGCCCGAATAATCTTCAGGCTCGCGCTACGTAGCATCTGGTAGTCTTGGTCAGAAAGGGTCTGACTGGGAGCTACCACAATGCTGTCCCCGGTATGAATTCCCACTGGGTCAAAATTTTCCATGTTACACACCACAATACAGTTGTCTGCGCCATCCCGAATGACCTCATATTCAATTTCCTTATATCCAGCTATACTCTGCTCAACTAAAATTTGATGAATCGGTGAAGAACCCAAACCCAAATCCACGATATCTTTGTATTGGTCCCAGTCCTCCGCTATGCCGCCACCGGTCCCCCCCAGGGTATATGCAGGGCGGACGATGACCGGAAAACCAATCCGCTGTGCAAACTCCTTCGCTCCCAGCCAATCCGTGACAATTTCACTTTCTGGTACTGGCTGTTGCAATTCGGACATGAGTTCTCGAAACTTTTGTCGGTCTTCCGCCTTTTCTATGGAACTTATGGGCGTTCCTAACAACTCAACACCCTGTTCTGCCAACACTCCGGACTTCGCCAGTTGAACCGCTAAATTTAAACCCGTTTGCCCTCCGAGAGTGGGCAACACCCCGTCCGGTTGCTCCTTGCGCACAATTTGCTCCAGGAATTCCTGAGTCAAGGGTTCCAGATACACCTTGTCGGCAATGTCCGTGTCTGTCATGATGGTGGCCGGATTAGAGTTGACCAATATAACCTCGAACCCTTCCTCCCGCAGACTTTGACAAGCTTGAGTGCCAGCATAGTCAAACTCAGCCGCCTGCCCAATCACAATCGGACCGCTGCCAATCACCAAAATCTTGTGCAGATCAGTTCGCTTCGGCACTCGACCGCCATCTCCCTTCCGCAAATGCATCCATCATTTCCATGAAATCGTCAAACAGAGCGTCCGAATCATCGGGACCTGGACGGGCTTCTGGGTGGTACTGCACACAAAAAGCTGGCAAGCGGCGATGGGCAAGTCCCTCTACTGTGCCATCATTCTGGTTGATGTGAGTCAACTCCAAATCCGTATCCGCCAAGGAGGCAGCGTTCACCACGTACCCGTGATTTTGTGAAGTAATGGTCAAACGGCCCGTGCGCAAATTTTTTACCGGGTGATTCACTCCGCGGTGGCCAAACCTTAGTTTTTCCGTTGTTGCCCCGCAAGCTAGGGCCATCAACTGATGTCCCAAGCAGATGCCGAACACCGGTATCTTCCCCAACAACAGAGATATCGCCTCGACCGCGTAGGGGGCATCTTCAGGGTCTCCGGGGCCATTGCTGAGCATTACGCCTGTCGGCTGCCAGCTCAACACCTCCTCCGCCGTGGTGTGAGCAGGAACCACAATCACGTCACAACGTCTGGCCAACAATGACCGCAACACCCCCGCCTTACTGCCAAAATCCATCAGAACCACTCGTCTGCCCTCGCCAGGACAGCGATACACCACCGGAGTCGTGACATGATCTATCTGGTCCGTGGGCCAAGGCCGCTCCTTAAGACGAGCCAGCAACTCTTCTTCAGGTGTATTCAACGTCGTCAAGACAGCTTTTAATGTGCCTTCACTGCGAATGCGTTTAGTCAGTTGACGCGTATCCACCCCAGCGATGCCAACAATCCCATAACGCTTCAGGTAACTGTCTAAATCACCCAAACTCTTATGATGACTGGGTGCCTCAGCAAATTCTCGGACAACAAATCCAAACACGTAAGGACGCCGGGATTCCACATCATCCACGTTGATCCCATAGTTACCTATCAATGGGTAAGTCATAGTGACAATCTGGCCATAATAGGATGGGTCTGTGAGCACCTCCTGGTATCCCACCATCCCCGTGTTAAAAACCAATTCTCCGAAAGACTCGCCGTCAGCACCAAAACCAATCCCGTGAAAAACCGTTCCGTCCGCCAACAGCAATCGTGCCGGGCGACGAGTGGTGTTGTCTAATGTCCTCAACTGGTTGTTCCCTCCGTTTCCCGGTAAATCACCTGTCCAGCCACCAGGGTCAGTCGTACCCTCCCGTTTACTGGCCAACCCGCAAAGGGAGTATTCTGCCCCTTGCTGTGCATCTTTTTCGGATCAATATAAGTTTTGAAAGATCCATCAAAGACCGTCAAGTCGGCCGGACCGCCCACCCGCAGAACCCCTCCATGAAGGCCAAACACCTGTGCAGGACGTAGTGACATGGCGTGCATCAGCCGCTGCAAAGGCCATTGATGCAGCACAACCAGGTGGGTGTACAGCAAGGGCAGCACAAATTCGCTACCTACCATGCCAAAGGGAGATTTCCAAATTCCCTGGGCTTTCTCGTCGCGGGTGTGCGGCGCATGGTCCGTTGCAACCACATCCAGTGTGCCATCCAGCAGTCCTTCCCAACAGGCCATGCGATCCCGCTCGCTGCGCAACGGTGGATTAACTTTGAATACCCCATCGTCCAGTCGCACCGCCTCCTCGCTGAGCAACAGGTGATGAGGTGTCACCTCGGCTGTAACCTGAACTCCCCTGGCCTTGGCAAACCGGATGAGGGCCACCGTGGGCTCTGCACTGACGTGGCAGACGTGCAAATGGGCTCCGGTCTCTTCCGCCAACAGCAGATCTCGGGCAACCATAGCTGCTTCCGCTGAAGCCGACAGGGGTGGAACCTGAAACTTGGCTGCCGCCCCTGGATTCATCAACCCACCCCTGGCGATACTGGCATCCTCGGCATGAATGGCCACTGGTAGATTCAGAGATGCGGCAATCACCAAGGCTTCTCGCATCAATCCACCATCCTGCACGCCCTTGCCATCGTCCGAAATGGCCACCGCTCCTGCCTCTTTCAGACCTGCGAAATCCGTCAACTCCTGCCCCTGTTGGTCTCTGGTGATGCAAGCAATCGGTCGAACCTGGGCGGCTCCGGCAGCCTTTCCACGCTGAACAACGTCCCTCACACGCTGAGGAGTATCCAGTGGGGGTATGGTGTTCGGCATACAGGCTACCTGAGTAAAACCTCCAGCGGCCGCTGCCAGAGTTCCCGATGCGATGGTTTCTTTATGTGTCTGTCCCGGTTCGCGCAAGTGGACATGAAGGTCAATCAGCCCCGGCAACAGCCACTCTCCGTGTAGAAAAATCGTCTCGTCCGCTTCCGGCAAGTCGGTACCCAGAGCAAGCACTGTCCCCTGCACCGTATCTATCAACACCTCACAGGGTGTCAAACTGCCGTCGATTAAGTCCAGTAACTGACCTCCACTCAATTTTCGTTTCACAGCCCCTGTCCTCCCAGCAGTTGGTCTAAAATGGCCATCCGCATGTACAGCCCATTCTCCACTTGGCGAAAATATGCCGCCCGTGGGTCTCCATCAATCGCTGGATCAATTTCTCCTACACGAGGCAAAGGGTGCAAAATCCTCGCATGTTCAGGCAAGAGTGCTAATTCCCTCGTTCCAATCCTAAGTTCGCTGTTCTCAGAACCAACCGTTGCCGCAATCACCGCAGCGCTGGGTGCTGCGCTGGTATCGCCAGGAAATCCTGACCCCGCATCGCCTTGCAACCTCTCTCGCTGGATCCGAGTCTGATATACCACATCAACCGTCGGCAATACTTCATCCATTCTTGTTACTCCCTGAATAAGCAGGCCAGCTGCTGAAAGTGCCTGCATTTCCTCCTGGGGAAGTGAAAAACCAGGCTCTGGAAGTAAGCTGACCTGTACACCGTGAAATTGGGTAAGTGCCCACAATAGGGAATGCACGGTACGACCATACTTTAAGTCCCCGAGAACAACGATGTGTAATCCATCAATTTTTCCCAGCTCCCGAAACATGGTGTAGATATCCAGCATGGCCTGAGTTGGGTGTTCCCCGTCTCCCGCTCCCGCATTGACCAGAGGAACGGGACTGAATCTCGTTGCTTCCTGGAAGGCCATTGCATCATGGTGGCGAATCACGATGATGTCCGCGTATGCCCCCACCACTCTCACTACGTCCGCCAGGGTCTCTCCTTTTTTTGCCGATGAATTCTCTTTGGCATTTTCAGCACCAATCACCTGCCCACCCAATTGCAGTACCGCCGTTTCAAAAGACAACCGTGTACGAGTACTGGGCTCATAAAACAGAGTGGCCACCACCGCTCCGGGATGCAAGGCATTCCGATCTCGCCGTGTCATTTTACGCAGCGCCTCGGCTCGAGTCATCCACGTTTCCATTTGCTGTCTTGCCAAGTTGCGCACCGTCACCAGGTGTAACAAACCGCTCTGACCCACCCTTTGGAACTCAGGTGAGGGAATCATCGGGAGTGACAATCCAGACGCCATCTTCATGATCCACCTCCTGTAACCGCACGGCAATCATCTCGTTGCGTGAGGTAGGGACATTTTTCCCCACATAATCGGCCCGGATGGGCAATTCTCGATGCCCCCTGTCAATCAAGGCAGCAAGTTGTACGGTTCGCGCCCGTCCCGCCGACATCAGGGCATCAAGAGCTGCCCTGACTGTTCTCCCTGTGTAAAGCACATCATCCACCAGAACCACTGCCTGATTCTGTACGGTCAAATTCACTTGACTGGGATGTGGCCGCCTCGCAGCGTCCACATCGTCCCGGTAAGGTCGCGGGTCCAAGTGCTGAACCGGTGGACGAGTTCCCTCAATACTGGCCATCTTGTCCGCAATTCGGTCCGCCAAAATGGCCCCCCTTGTCTGAATTCCTACCATGGTGAGCCCTTCCAATCCCTTGTTACGTTCAAGAATTTCATGGGCCATACGCGTAATCGACCTGTGCATCCCGACTTCATCCATAATTTGCGCCTTTGTTTGCATGGTGCTCCCACCTCTCCGCCTGCACCCCATCCCTGACCGCAGACAGTGGGGGTGCTATTGCCGCGCCAATCCCATCGAACATCCTGCTGGAGCCACTAAAAAAGCGACCGTCCCGAATGGGAGCAGCCGCAAAGTTGACGAAATACACGAGTACACAGTCGTTGTCAACTTATCCTTACGACTCCTTACCAATCTCACGGGACTGGTTTAAAGGCAGTAGATGAACCGACTTAACCATAGCAGTTCCCTTTTCCCTCGTCAAGTCATCGCTGCTCGGTTCGATTTTTGCTGAGAAAATAACCGTCCGATTATTTTCATCGTAATTTTGTGTCTCATTTTGTGTCCCGTCAGAGGCATGTGGGTTGAGTGATTTGACAAGGTTATGGTCACAAACGCAGTTCTTGCAGCAATCGCTCCATGTCGTCCGGCAAAGGAGCCGTGAAGTACAGTTCCTCTCCACCAACCGGATGGCGAAAACCCAACGTTGCAGCGTGTAAAGCCTGACCAACGATGCTCAAGGTGTGGCGAGGACCGTACACGGGGTCACCGGCCACGGGGTGCCCGCTGAAGGCCATATGAACTCGAATCTGATGAGTTCTCCCCGTCTCCAACTGCAAGTCTAGCCAAGTATAGGTCAGAAATCTCTCTATGACCGTAAAATGAGTGACGGCTGGTTTGCCTCGTTCCGTCACCGCCATTTTTTTTCGGTGGACCGGGTCCCGACCAATGGGCCCATCCACGGTCCCCAGGTCGTGCGAAACAACCCCGTGCACAATCGCCTGGTACCGACGTCGCACGGTATGTTCTCGAAACTGTTCTGCAAGACCATGATAAGCCTCATCTGTCTTAGCTAGAATCAGCAGACCCGAGGTATCTTTGTCAATGCGATGGACCACTCCAGGCCGCAATACACCCCCCAAAGGGGACAAGGAAACCCCTTGAAAGATGAGACCGTTGACCAAGGTACCACGGTCATGTCCAACGGCCGGATGAACCACCACGCCACGGGGTTTGTTCACCACCACCACGTGTTCATCCTCATAGACCCTCTGGAAGGGGACCGGATCCCCCTGTAATTCCACCGGTTCTGGAGTTGGAATCGACACCTCATAAGATTCTGCCGCCATCACTGGATCACTGGGATGTAGTTTAAGCCGATTGCCATTTACCAAGCCCTTCCGTATCCACTCTTGGACCTGGGTGCGTGACGCGTCCACCCCTTGTTCGGCGAGGGCATCGGTCAACCAGCGATCTAAACGAGTTCCCTGACTATTCGCATCTACACCCAGGTGAATACGCACTCCAATCATCGTTTCACGTCCTTGGGCGGTCGTGCTTTGCGATGCCGATCTGTCCACCAAGAACCAATGAGAATAGCAATTACCCCCGCATCAATAGATGCATCGGCCAAGTTAAACACGGGAAAGTGAATGGCCTGTACGTACACATAATCAACCACGCGGCCCGTTATGACACGGTCTGTCAGATTGCCCAATGCGCCACCCAAAACCAAACCCAATCCCATCCGAAACCAGGTATTCAGGTGCTTTGTGCGTTCGATGTAAAGGACTACTCCGATGACGGCCAAGGCCATTAGGATCAAAAACCAACGGGCTCCTGGCAATATGCCCCAAGCAGCTCCTGGATTGCGAATGTAGTCAATCTCCAGTACCCCAGGAATTACGGGTATTGTCTGATTCAAAGCCATATGTGTGCGAACCAGCCACTTGATTCCTTGGTCTAACCCGTAAATCAGTACCGCCACCCAATAAACCACACTTCAATCTCCCTTCCAGCCGTTCTCTGCTCAGTCTACCACAAGCTTCCCGCGGTCCATAGAAATGCGCAGACAATGTACATTTCCCCGGCGAGTTGCCCAATGAGACAAAGCAAAGAACTGACGACAGAGCAGGAGTCTGGCGGTACACGGACATCGCAGCGTCATGACTAGGGCAGTTGTCGCTTATACGCCTCGTTGGAAACCACGTCCATGGGGTCCACAATGCCCTCATTGTCATCCATTTGCAGTCGCTCTCGATGACCTTGGGCATCCTCGTCATAGCCTGGTCTCTGATTAAACCGGGCAACTGCCTGCCAGGCATCTTCACCATCAAATTCCAGCGATTCTTGCCCGTCCGGGGAGGACCGCGCAAAAGCTGGTGCCAGGAACTCCTCTTCCACAGGACGACGCAAGTCCACATGGGTTTGCTCACTGAGTTGTTTGCATCGCACACATCGCGTGGTCAAAGGATTCGCTCGCAGCCTTTGCTCTGGAATTGGCGCTCCGCAGTCCTCGCAGATACCGTAAGTGCCCACATCCATGGCCCGCAGAGCATGCTGCACCGCTGATAATTGCAACTCGTCCATGTGCCGTAGCCCTAAATCTTTTCCCCGTTCAAACAGCTCATCGCCAATATCAGCCGGGTGATTATCGGCCAAAGACAGCTCTCCCAACGAATCTCGCATGGAATTGTTCAGCCCGTATCCATCTGTTGCCTCCAACCGCCGTGTGATCTCCTCGCGAATTCGCAGCACTTCTTTGCGATATAAGTCCCACTGCTCCACAAAAATCTCCCCTTTCCGGAATATAAACTTCCCAGTACCCGTCCAAAAGACTCATAGAGGTTGTCCGGAAAAGGGATAGAACTTCCCAGCGCATTCCTTCATCGTCATCCAAAATGCTCCTTCATCACGTACCGAAAACGTACGGCACGGGACTCACGTTTGTATAAACGCTCCCCACTGGGGAGCAGACCCTGTGCGCATTTTGGGCTGGCCTCCTCGCACTGCTTGGATCTAACTTCACCCTTGTCCGGGTACGCACTCATATTCTGCTTGTCAGTCGTGTTTCTTTCGGGGGTCTCCACTCGGGCATCGTCTTACATGAGGGATAGTGTCACCCATCTGGGGCGGACAATACCTATGTGTGGTTTACCTAACCAGTAAATGCAGTTGCGTGGATTTACATCCCTCGCTGGTGCCGCTAACAGCGGCATGGCGGTCTATTGCTGATTGAAGTTCTCGAGCAACAATGCAGTTCTCAGGCAACAATGAGGCTTTCGGCAAACTGAGTTCAAAATTCTTTCAAGGATTTCTTGCAGCAACCAGTGTATGATGAAAAACAAACGAGGATTGGAGAAAAGTTCGTGCGCAGACAACAGTTTGTGGCCCTGTCATGGATACTCATGTGGATTGGCGCCATTGAAGTGGTAGCCAGCTTTCTGGGCCACTTCTGGTTCCAACTGCAATTTCAATTTACGTCGGTCTTTTTTCTCCTATTGCTGATTGGCTTAGCTATTTATTTGATAACTCGCATTGTCTAAAAGGAGTTGTCTGAAAAGAGGTCAGAACTCTCCAGCGCATTTCCGCGTCGTCGCCCAAAATGTTCTCCCTCACGGTCCGAAAACGTACGGCACGAGGACTCACGCTGGTCTAAACGCTCTCCACTGAGGGTAGACCCAGTACACATTTTGGGCTAACCTCCTCGTACTGAGCGGGTCTGACCGGACCCCTTTCCGAACACGCACTAAAAGAAATACGTAACCGGAGTGCGATGTGCAGTTTTGAAAAACTCTGCACATCGCACTCCGGTTAATCCCCATCGAACCCACGAGACTAAGCTCACTTTGCAGACCGTTTCAGGAGCCATTCATTCCCTCACTCTTTCCTGCCTCTGCAAAAATACCGTTTGTGCCACTCTTCTTTTCCATGTCCTGACCGAACTCCTGCCAATCCCCCGATTCCAACATCTCCAGTTGTGCCTGAATGAGAGAACGAAAACGGGCTCGATAAATCGCAGCGTGTCTCTGCACTTCCTCGACTTCCATGGCGATTTTTCGCGACTTGTTCAGTGCCTCACTGACAATCCTATCCGCATTCTTCTCCGCTTCTTTGAGTATCAACTGAGCCTCTTTGCGAGCGTTGTTTTTCACCTCCGTCGCCGTTTCTTGAGCCACAATGATGGACTTACTGAGACTCTCCTCGATATTGGTAAAGTGCTTCAGCTTTTCATTCACACTTTCAATCTGTTCTTCCAATTCTTTGTTTTGCCGAATTAAGGCCTCATAATCCTGGATAACTTGTTCCAGAAAGTCATCCACTTGATCCTCATCATATCCTCGAAATGAACGTCCAAATTCCTTATTGTGAATATCAAGGGGTGACAACGGCATCCCCAACACCTCCTAAGTTCGACAAACCATACCGCGATATTTCGTGAATCGACAAAAATTCCCTAAATTGAATTCGACGTTTGGTCGATAATCTCCTGCTCAAACCCCGATTGAATTAACCATCATCCGGTTCTAACCGCGCCAACAGCACCCCCACATTTACCCATTCCCGACCTTTTCGGGAAGTACCCGTTGCCTCTCGTACCAAAATTCGTCCAAATCCCCGGACGGAAATCATGTCATTTTCCTGTACAATCTCATCCGGTTTTGTCCATTCTACAAAGTTGAGCTTCACTTTACCCTGTCTGACTGCGGTCTGAGATTGCTCCCTGGAGTAGTGGCAAACCTGAGCAAGAACCGCATCCAAGCGCAAAGACGCCACGTTCACCCGCTTCCATTCATACTCCGGCGGCAAAAACGCACCCCCTTTGGACAAACCCAAGAAAATCTCATGGCGTCCCACCTGTCGCCACTCGGTCATCAAAAAGGAGGTCAGTTCCTTGCATACTGCCACCAGAGCCCCTGAGGAGGAAACTTCGATATCACCCGTCTTCCGTCTGTCTACTCCCGTACCCAATAAAGCACCCAACACCGCACCGTGACTCAAGGTTCCCCTGTCTAATCGTTGCACCTGTAGAACATTTACCTCAAAGTCCGCTTCCTGTGGTTGCCAGTCGTCTGGCATAATGAGCCCCCGCTGCCGCTCTGCCCCCTCACCACCGCCAAACCACGTCACCACCAGTCCGCTGTGACGGACAATGGCTTGCACCAAAAACCGCTCACGGGGATTTAAAAAATCTGTGCGGTACCACTGATGTCCACTGGCTACCGTCTCGGTCCAGTCCATTATTCGTCGAATGAAACCCTGTTCTTCCCGACGCGCCCAGCCAAAATCCAAATGTGCATTGGTCATGAATTAATCCTGACGAGTAAATTCACCAACACAGCAAGCACACCCTGACGGATAAAGAAGTACGCGACAAGTGCTACGATGTAAGATAGATCCAGCATGATACCGCCCACTCGTAAAGGAGGAATGATGCGACGAAAAACCGCCAAATAAGGTTCGGTTAAGCGGTGTAACCAATGACCCACCTGTGTGGATTCCAGATCTGGAATCCAAGAGATGATGGCAACCGCAATCAGTATGTACCCGTATAGCGCCAGAATAACTTCAATAATATTCAATAATACTGTGTACACGCCCACATCCGCCTTCACACAAGATAAGTAGTTGCTGCCAACAAATCCCCAAAGTAAAGCATACCATCCTTATGACGACTCCGTACTGACCATCAAACGACGCCCGATACGAATCATAGTGGCGCCTTCCTCCACAGCGACAGAAAAATCCTCGGACATGCCCATGGACAGTTCTGTCAGTTGTGGATCTCCCAAATATTGTTGTAGCCGTTGCAACCATTGCGCCAGATCCCGAAATACGGGGCGCACCACACTAACATCCTCGCTGTGCGGAGCTATCGTCATTAATCCGCGTAAAACTACCCCTGGCAGTCCATGCACTCGTTCTGCAACTTCTACCAATTTCTCTTGCGGCAGACCAAATTTTTGCGCCTCGTCGGCGATGTTCACTTGCAACAGAAGCTGAATCTGTCTGCCTTGTTGGGCGCAGCGTCGACTGATCTCAGTCGCCAAGGCCACCGAATCCACCGAGTGAATCCAGGAAAACCGCCGCACCACATCTTTAACCTTGTTGGCTTGCAGATGGCCGATAAAATGCCAAGTAAATTTTTCAGATTCTGCTGTTGAGAGCATTTCTCGAGCATGCTGCCAGCGATTCTCACCCAAGTCCGTAATTCCGGCCTCGGCCAGAGCCAGCAAAGTTTCCGGTCCCACCATCTTGGACACGCCAACGAGGTGTACCTGTCGAGGATCTCGACCCACTCTTTGACAGGCCCGCGCCACCTCGTTTCGAATCGATTGCAACCGCTCTTGATATCCAACCATTCCTGCAACGACTCCCCACTTGCAAACCTAGGTGTCTGTCGAACAGCATTTGATAATAGAAGTTGCCCGGAAAGGGGTCAGAACTCCCCAGAGCTAGGCGTTATTGTCACCCAAAATGCTCCTTCATGGTCCGGAAACGTATGGCATGGGGGTCCCCACCCGGTCTAAACTCTCCCCACTTGGGAGAGCAGCCCAGTGCGCATTTTGGGCTGACTTCCTCGTACTGCTTGAGTCTGACCTAACCAGTAAATACAGTTGCGTGGATTTACATTCCATGCTGATGCCGCTAACAGCGGCATGGCGGTCTAACCCCTTTCCGGACATGCACTATTAGTGAATTCCATAGCAGGACCGAAAATCCTGCTTGTCAATCCTCTCTCACCAATCGTATGACGCTCACGAGGCGACCGGTTCGACCTGAAGACCGTCTGTAAGAAAAGAAATGATTGGGGTGACAGGCGGTGCACTGACCCACATCCTCAATCTGTTCTTCGGGAACGCCACAGTCCATCAAGTCAGAGCGAATGCAGGCCTGCAGACTAAGCAGAAAGTGTTCTGGTGTCCCAACAATCCGTCCACTGGGAATGAGGACGGAAGACCCGAACTCCTCTCTCACCTCATCAGCCACATCACTGCCTATTTCGTAGCAGCACTGGCGAATGGATGGCCCTAGGTAGACATTGAGGTCGCTAGGCCTCGTGTCAAAGGACTGTTTCATAACAGACACCACCTCCCTGACAACGTGGCCGACCGTTCCCTTCCAACCAGAATGAGCGACTCCTACAGCCGCCCGGTGGGAGTCATAGAAGAGCACAGGAACGCAATCGGCCGCCAGAATGCCCAGTGTTAAACCAGGGATATTGGTCACCAGACCATCCGCTCCCGGTACGGAGTCTGCCGCAGTAAAAGCACCCCGTCCCCGGTCCTTGGCGGTGACCCGAACCACCTGTTGACCATGGACCTGCTGAGCCATTACCCAGTCCTCCAAGTTTCCACCAAGCACTCGAGTACACCGCATACGGTTAACGGTCACCCTTGCCGGATCATCTTCAACGTGAAACCCGGTATTCAGAGAATCCCAGGGTTTTTCGCTGACACCTCCGCTACGTCCAAAACAAGCGGCCCGCACCCGCCCATTTTGAGCCCATTTAGGGAACCACAATTCCATCCCCCCCGGTCCCTCCCACCATGGTTCTGCCATTCTCTTCCCTCCCCATTCTAAAACCATCTTACCCTAATCAGTAAATACAATAACGTGGATTTACATTCCCTGCTGGTGCCGCTATCAGCGGCATGACGGTCTATTTTTATAAATTCATCCATTGCAAAAGAAAATCCCGCAGTTTTGCGGGATTGGTAAAATTGCTTATCAGTACCCTCCGGTTCCAGTCTTTCCCGAATGGGTGGGCAAGTAGTAACCCGTTTCTCGGTTAGAACGAAGGTCTACCAAAATCACATCTGATCCAATTTTCACGATTTGGTTCCACCCAATGACCCAATCCTGCCCCCCTCCTACCATGCCAAAAAAGCGACTTTGCCCAGGAATGATAATCGCCCGAATCAGGCCGCTATCTGTATCAATCTCCAAATCACCAATGGAACCCAACCGTTTACCGTCACCAACATTAACCACGTCTTTTGCCTGCAGATCGGATATCCGCAATGTCAGGTTCCCGCCCTTCTCATCACGAATGCGCACCTCTATTCCATGATATGTTGAAACAACGAGAACTTGCCGTCTAATCTCACGCTAAACCCCCGTGCCCCTGCGGGGCACAAGATTATGGTGAAAATAACCGGACGGCTATTCCCCATCAAACCTGCACGTGCTTTTGCATGCGGTGAATGGCGGCCTTTTCCAAGCGGGAGACTTGAGCTTGTGAAATTCCAATTTCCTCAGCAACCTCCATTTGTGTTTTTCCCTCGTAGAATCTCATAGATAGAATTTTCCGTTCCCTATCTGTAAGCTTACGCATCGCTTCTCGAATCGCAATCTCCTCTATCCACGACTTGTCCATATTTTTGTCGTCATGGATTTGGTCCATCACGTAAATTGGGTCCCCCCCATCATGATAAATGGGTTCGAACAGGGATACCGGGTCCTGAATGGCGTCCAAGGCAAACACCACTTCTTCTTTCGGCAGCGACAATTCCTCTGAGATTTCTTGTACCGTGGGTTCTCGTAAATTCCGATTGGTCAACTGATCTCTGACTTGAAGAGCCTTGTAAGCAATATCTCGCAAGGACCGACTGACGCGAATGGGATTATTGTCACGTAAATATCTGCGAATTTCGCCGATAATCATGGGCACGGCGTAAGTTGAGAAGCGAACGTTTTGTCCCAAATCGAAGTTATCGATGGCCTTCATGAGTCCAATGCACCCTACCTGAAACAAATCATCCACAAATTCTCCACGATTGTTAAACCTCTGAATGACAGACAATACCAGACGCAAATTACCGTTTACCAACTTTTCCCGAGCCGCCCCGTCTCCTTGCTGTAATTGTGCGAACAATTGACGCATTTCCGCGTTGTTCAACACAGGCAGTTGAGAAGTATTGACACCACAAATCTCTACCTTGTTGCGCTTCACGGCCGTTCCCCCTCGTGCTGACTGACGACGCAGCGAGCCAACCAAAATACAACAACTGGCAGCCTAATGTCGTCCTCAGTATGTCCGAGAGATATGAAGTTATACGCCAGGTTTACCGCCGAATGGATTCACTTGAAAGAACAGGATAGTCCCTAAAACAAGGAACGTTGAATTTAAATTTTTTCCCTCTCACATCAGGCGATTAAATTCCTTGCGCAACCGCTTAATGATTCTTTTTTCTAATCGGGAAATGTACGACTGGGATATCCCCAATAAATCTGCAACATCCTTCTGGGTCATCTCCTCAGACCGACCTAACCCAAAACGGAGCTCCATAATTTTCCGCTCACGTTCAGACAACTTTTCCAAAGCGTCGTAAAGCATTTCCTTGTCTACCTCATCCTCCAAGTCACGATAAATGGTGTCCGGTGCAGTTCCCAACACATCGGACAACAGTAGTTCATTCCCGTCCCAGTCCACGTTAAGAGGTTCATCAAAGGACACCTCGGATTTAAGTTTGTTACTCCTGCGCAAAAACATCAAAATCTCATTTTCAATGCACCGTGATGCATAAGTCGCCAGTTTAATCTTCTTATTTGGGTCAAAGGTGTTGACTGCTTTAATCAGTCCTATGTTCCCAATAGATACCAAATCCTCGATGTGCAGCCCCGTGTTCTCAAATTTTCTTGCAATATATACCACGAGACGCAAGTTACGTTCAATCAACATGGCCCTGACGGACTCCTCACCTCTGGGCAACAGACCAAGCAGATACTCCTCTTCCTCCTTGCTCAAAGGCGGTGGTAACGCTTCGTTTCCACCTATGTAATAAATTTCATCGGCGCTGCCTGCGATTTTCACCCGCACTTGAATCCAGAGTAGGCGCAGCCGTATGCGCAACCGGGTGCTGAGTCCCGGATGGGTTACCGTGGTTTTCAAAGCTGTCATCTCCCATAAGTAAATCCGTGTGTAATATGGCGTCAAACGCCCCCTCCATAGACAGTGAATCGCGCTGCACCGCCAGTAAGCAGGGGGGGACTTGCTGCCACCGACCATTTTGTTCAATAAATAGTTCATCGGGACGTAGTGCAATGGTCCACTGTTCCCTGCCTCCTGCAGGTCGATAAGGAATCACGGTCATCCGTTGACTGTAATCGTCGTTTAAGTCAAGTAACCAGTTTGTCAGGGATGGGGCACTCAGCAGCCCTTGCCCCATTTCAAACGGAAAAAGCCGGGCTATCACTCGACCATCCACCAAGCACACAGGCTTTCGAGAAACCGGGTCTCGCAAACGATTACCGGTATCTGCCAATCCGACGAACTCCACATTTTTACCTATGAAGCTTACCCGCACGCGATACAACACAGTTGCCTCTCGTTGCTTGTGACGAGCCCAACCGATGGCGATATAAATGACCGCAACTCCAATTGGCATTGCAGCCATGAGCGTAAAACCACGGAGCCGTTCAACAAAATCGACACCGCCCGCAAGCACCATCGTGCCCCCCGCTAAGTTGGCCCCGGGTACCGCGAAATGCAACGCTAAAGTAGCCCCTGCCAAAACAAACGCGGCAAAGTAAAACAGAACGCAAGCCCGAATATATTCGAGCCAGGTGCGGAAGGGGATTGCTGCAGCCACCATGAACATGGACACTGTCACTTTACCCGGCCAAGTTGTGAATAGAGAGAGTTCGGGAATAAATAAGAGCATGGAGTAACAGGCACCAATCGTCCCACCGCTTAAGATGCGGCCCCAACGCACAGGTCGTTTGGCCATCCAACTCGCAATAACCAGCAAAGCACAGTCCATGACGAAGTTGATAAACCACACCACGTCTGCGTAAATGACATGCATGGCAACCCCCAAGGCGGTATTTGCCACAGTATAGTACATCTCTATTACGAATCCTGTCGGAACTTGCCTGCGAAATCATAGAGGTTTTGCAAAACCAGGGGGAGCCCTATGCCGTACGTTTTCAGACTGTGAAGGAGCATTTTGGGCGACGACATTGCCTAGCTCTGGGGAATTCTGACCCCTTTCCGGACAACCTCTTAAACTCAAATCGCGGAAAGAAAAGAAAGATCCGGATGAACAGAAGTAACTAATACTCCCATTCCATCCAGACCCACGAATTACAGTACCTAGACAACCATTCTTCGTATGCGACCGCTGACTCCTCGATTCTCTGAAGTATTCCCCGGAGAGGAATTCACCCATTCAACCTATCGTCTAACGGTCTCGAGAAGGCTTGCCATCCCGTTGCTTGCGCATGAAGGCCGGTACGTCCCACGAATTTCCCGTAACAGCCGGAATATCATCCAATAGGTTGCCCCGTCGACCGCTAACTTGAGCACCCTGCCCGATAACCGGTTGCGACCTTAACTTAGGTTGACTTTCGAATCCAGTTGCAATCACCGTTACCACAATTTCGTCACCCAGTTCGGGGTTAATATGCGCACCAAAAATCATGTTCACCTCGGGGTCAGCAGCAGTGGACACCATATCTGCCGCCTCGTTGACTTCCCATAGACTCAGGTTAGAACCCCCAGCAATATGCATCAGCACACCTAAGGCACCGTCGATAGAAGTCTCCAGCAGTGGACTGCTGATAGCGTTCTTAGCCGCATCAGCAGCCCGATTTTCGCCCGTAGCCACGCCGATACCCATCAACGCGGAACCTCGCTCCGCCATAATCGCCTTCACATCCGCAAAATCCACATTAATCAAACCTGGAACCGCAATCAAATCAGAAATCCCTGACACACCTTGTCGCAAAACATTATCCGCCTCTCGAAACGCCTCTAACATAGGAGTGTTTCTGTCGACGATTTCCAGCAGTCGATCATTGGGAATGACGATGAGGGTATCAACCTTTTCCTTCAGGTTTGCCACTCCCACTTCCGCTTGCGACATGCGTCGTTTTTGTTCAAATCGAAAGGGTTTAGTCACCACACCAACGGTCAGAGATCCCAACTCTTTGGCAATTTCCGCAATCACCGGAGCCGCCCCTGTCCCAGTACCTCCCCCCATACCCGCTGTCACAAATACCAAGTCTGCTCCTTGCAATACACTCACCAGAGTTTCGCGACTCTCCTCGGCGGCTTTTTTACCTATCTCAGGATTTGCACCGGCTCCCAGCCCACGTGTCAGTTTTTCGCCAATCTGCAGTTTTACAGGTGCCTTAGACTGGTGCAATGCCTGAGCATCCGTGTTGACAACAATAAATTCGACCCCTTCAATGCCGGATTCAATCATCCGGTTGACGGCGTTGCAACCCCCGCCCCCGACGCCGATGACTTTAATCTTTGCCAGCGGCTCATACTCGACATCAAATTCCAGCATTGCCGTTCCTCCTCGTGCACGCAGTCTATCATCAGTCTATGGTTCATTGGTTCGAAAAACGGCGATTTGCGTCGGGCTGCATAAGAGCTTAAATAAAATCTCGTAACCAATCACGAATTCGGGTCCACATGCCACCACCCGTTTTCACGGACCTGGCCGAAGCTGCAGCTTCCAAATGACCGCTGCGCAGTTGTGCCCGCAAGGCATACCCAATCACGCCAACTCCATTTACAAAAGACGGGTCACGTACGCCGAGAAATTCAGGAATGGCTACACGGACAGGCGCCTGCAACTCCTGTTCCGCCACCTCGGCCACTGCCGGTGTTGACATCACTCCGCCATGGAACACGTATCCACTCGGCAGGTCTTGATCAAACCCCATTTTTTCGATTTCTCGTCCGACCAGGGAAAAAATTTCCTGCATTCGGGGCTCAATGATGGTTGCCAGATCATATTGATTGAATTCAATTTCTT
>DAHWFY010000060.1 GCA_027336365.1 Bacillota bacterium
CCCCACCCATCAGACGGTCGAGCACCGCAAACACAATCTGCGGATTCATTTCCATCACCAATCGTCCGGGTAAAGGTGGGTACTCCATAATTTGGATTACCGTCAGTGTGGGAATGGACCGAATAAACTCGTCATAAGGCAGTTGATCCACCGACTGCACCTGAACCTGTACCACCGCTCGCAGTTGTCCGGAAAGATAGGTCGTGAGCAAACGAGCAAAATGATCATGAATACGGGTCATCATGCGAATGTGATCTTTGGAAAATCGCATGGCCCGCCGGAAATCATAGTTCCGAACACGGCTTTGTATGGAATTCTCGCGAATATCCTCAGCCCGTACCTCGCCCGTACTCAGCGCCGATAAGAGGGAATCAATTTCAGACTGTGACAGCACATCAGACACACCAGCCACTCCTCACTGCACCACAATCGTCGCAAAGTATACCCCAGTAACCCGTCCACTGGGCAACAGTGCATTCACATCAGTCATAATGTGTTGTTTCAAAGTCGCAACACCGACCTGAGAATGCAACTGTGCCGTTGTAAACTGAAGTAACGCCCGATTGACTGCGTCCTCCACCACCGGGGATAAGTCGGTGAGTTCCTGTTTTGTACGCATATCGCTGGCTTCCAAAGATAAGGTGAACTGAATCAGTCCATCTTGTAGATCTGCCGTGGTCTCGGGTAGATCTACCCGCAAGCTTTTCATCTCCGCCGCCGTCAAATGGACGGGTTCATGAGCACCCGCTTTCTGAGACTTCCAGTAATAGGTCCCCCCAGCAGCCGCTGCGATGACCACAGCCGCTGTTCCAATCAGGGTCCACATGACTTTTAACGGTCTGGGCAATCTTGACTCCCCCCACCTCGCCTCCCAAGGCAAATCTCACGAAAATAGTCCTTTACCAATTGTGACAACTCGTCCGGAGTCTGACGAACAACGTACTTGTGGCCATTGTTCAGTGTCACAACGGTGTCCGGAGTCCCTTCCACCTCTTCCATCAAGTAAGGATTCAGCCACACATCCGTACCATTGAGCCGTGTTAGCAACAGCATAAAACCCCCTCCTACAGAGACCCTTCAGCGAATTCAGACTCTCAGGTCAATCCCGGAATTGCCACCGCCATACCTCCCCACTTTGCCCCCCGCTCTAACCCGTCCCACTGGCAAGTTCCATTCCGACCCTCCGTCGGTCATTCGTTGCACCGGGTTTGCACGGTTGCTGGAGAGAAACTGTTCTTCCCTCCCGGATTGACCGCTGCCCAAATCAATATCTACCCGAGCCTCGCTAAACCCGGCCAACCGCACCGCCGCAATCAGATCTGGAGTCACCTGTTGAAGCCATTGCACGGTGGCTGCAGTACTTCCCAGAATATGCACGTATACCTGTCCCTCGGTTTGTACTGCAGTAATCAACAACTCTCCCAGATTCTGAGGATGAACATGGACCTGCAATTGAGCTACATTGCCCTGTAGCTGAGAGGCCACCACTGAACCTAAAACATGACCCCCATTGTTCTCGCCAACGTCCACAACCAGGGAAGCCTGAGATTGCATTGGGTTCGCACTTTGCCCAACCTCCCCCGCCTTCTGTGAGAGGGTTGACGTGCCTGCCAGCCAAGTGCTAGAAGATGCATTGTCTGTGGATAATACATTTTTACTCACTTTGTTCTTTGCACCCACATCAGAACCCGCCTGACCCACTGAGTCAGAACTCCCTGCAATTGTCGATAATCTCCTGGCAAAACTCCCGTTCTGACCTGTCTGCGCCAGCTCCACAGGCACCCCGGGCAGAGGAGTCCCTCTCACAGCCGCGCTGGTTTTTCCTGAATCTCCTGCCAGAACAGTCGACTTTGTTGACTCCGCCAAACCGGAGATTCCCAGTTGGTTGATTTGTGTCCCCACGCTGGATGATTCTCCAACCCCTGCTGGAACTTTAGCAGTCACCGTCTGCCCAAGAGGTGGGGCATCCTTAGTATTGGGCTGGTTTTTTACCTGCAGGAGATCCTGCGGCGATGGTGCACGCGGATCTACGTTGACCCCAGGAATGGAAGCGTTTTTAGCGGCATTTTGTGAGTCCAGCAAGCTCTGTCTCCCTTTGCCATTCGGAGAAACTGCAGCGAATGAGTTGCTCGGTTCATGACCAGGACCCGAGTCACCCGTAGTCAGTCGAGGTACTTGACGGTCATGACCTTGACCCACGGGCAGAGATTCAGCCGACACACCCGGTGAGTTGCCCGGTCCAACCAATCCCTGCATGAGCAGTGCGAATCCACTGTCAGTATGATTGTCAGGCGATTTTTCTCTTGTCTTGTCCTTACGCTGAGCCTCCCCACCGGGGAGCACAGCCCCATCCTGAGAAATCCCTGCATGTTCAACGCTCAACATGCTCACTCCTCCTCTGCCTGCCAAGAAACTCACATCACGGAACGTTTCTCTTGTTCCCCACAGAAGAACCGCAACGGCACCCCGTCAGGGAACCGAATTCCCCAATCCACCGTTCAACTGTGCGCTGCGCACCAACAACTGAGCGGCGTGTGTAGTGTCCATCTGAGCCAACACCTGAGCGGATTGACTTTGCGGCAAAAGAGCGATGACCCAGGCGGCCTGGTCTTCTGGCAGTTTCAACAACATGGCTGCTGCCGATTGAGGATCCATTCCCCCGACAATCGCAGCTTCTCGCTGAGCCTGAACTTTTGCATCCGACAGGGTTCCTAATTTCTGCTGTAATTTTTGAGTTTCCGTAGACAGGGTCTGCACCGTCTGTTGGGCTTTCCCCAACTGGGCTTCCAATTGCTGTACCTGCTGATGTAACGCAGTGTTCTCCGCCGCCGTGGCCGTTGTCGTTTGATGCGACACAACTGCAGTGGAGTGACCCTGTGGATGAAACATGCCAACGGCGTATCCACGCAAATCCTGGAGGATTGGCACGCCAACCCATTGTAACGCGATAACCAACATCACACCCGTCACCAACAAGGGCACCACTCCAGCTAAGAAAGCCCAACGCAAAACCCGCCACCAGGCAGAACTCTTCTTTTTCCCTTTTCCCTGGCTTGCCGCGCCAATATTCATGGTGGGTTTATCGGTCCGTGGCGAATCCCCGCCATCTCGTCCGCGTTTTGCTGTTCCTTTTGCGTCTGTTCCCGCCATGCCTGCTCTTCCAGCCGTTGTACAGTCACCTCCCAGCGACGTTTGTCCTGATGGGCCGCCAGCATTTCTTGGCGGCGCAGTGCCACCTGACTTAACTGGGCCTGTGCATTGAGTCGAGCTGTTTGAACAAAAAGTTCGGCCACTTGCAACGCGGCGTACCACTGTTGCCACTGATCTCCACTGGACAACTGCACCCGCTTAGCCAGCAAATCCAGCCTCGCTCGCTCTCTTAGAAAAACATCTTGATTGCTTTTAGCCTGATTTTCCAGCGCATCAACCAAGGCCTGTTGAGCCAGAGATTCCACGCCTTGACGAAGCCGCAAAAAACGGCGGGCCAATTCCTTTCCTGAATTCATGAGTCCACCTCCGCCAGTCGACACAGCCACTTCACAGACTCTCCAATCGGCGTCGCAGCGTCCTTGCCCTGCTCTAAAAAAGACCGGATGTCCCCATGCTTGGCAATGGCCACATCGGTTTGAGGGTCACTGCCCGACTGATAGGCCCCTATTCGCAGCAAGTCTTCCGTATCCCGGTAACGCTGCAACCATCCTCGCAAGGTCGTCACAGCCGCACGTTGGGATGGCTGGGCCAATTCATTAAACAAACGGCTGATGCTTGCCAGTACGTCAATAGCCGGAAATCTACCTGAATTCGCGAGTTCCCTAGACAGCACCACGTGCCCATCAAGAATTCCCCGAACCGCGTCACTAATGGGATCGTTCATATCATCCCCATCCACCAACACGGTATAAAACGCCGTGACAGAACCCTTTTCTCCATTTCCCGCACGTTCCAGCAACTTTGGCAACAGTGCAAACACGGAAGGGGTATACCCACGACTGGTGGGAGGTTCCCCCACAGCCAAACCAATCTCTCGTTGAGCCATGGCGAAGCGCGTCAAGGAATCCATCATAAGCAAGACACTTTGACCCTGGTCACGAAAATACTCCGCAATAGCGGTGGCAACAAATGCCGCCTTTACACGAATCAAAGCAGGCTGATCTGATGTCGCCACAACCACCACGCTGTGTGCCAGACCCACTGTCCCCAAGTCGCGGTCCATGAATTCGCGCACTTCTCGGCCCCGCTCTCCAATCATGGCAATCACGTTGACCTGCGCGGAGGTATTGCGAGCCACCATGGAAAGTAAGGTACTTTTGCCAACTCCACTGCCGGAAAAAATACCCATCCGTTGTCCCTCTCCCACGGTCAATAGCCCATCCATCGCTCGCACCCCTGTTTGTAACGGACGGTCGATAGGCCTGCGTAGCAGTGGATTAGGAGAAGGGGCCGCGATGGGCCGCAACTGGTCCGCAACAATCGGTTCCGGGCGGTCCATGGGTTGTCCCAGACCGTCGAGCACTCTGCCCAATAATTGAGGACCACAGGCAACAGACAAGGACCGATGCAGTGCCACCACATCGGCACCGGGGGAAACGTCAGCCAGATCTCCCAAGGGCATCAGGACCAAACGATTTTCCCGAAACCCCATCACCTCGGCATAACAACCGCGGTCCTTGGAAGAACGAATAAGGCAAATATCCCCAACTCGAGCGGGTGGCCCTTGAGACTCTACCGTTAGCCCGACAACCTTCATGACTCGGCCGTATGTACGAAACAATGAAGCCTGTTCAAGGCGCTGCGACAGAGTCGAGAACAACTCGTCCTGCAAGCGACATGCCCTCCTCGGCAAAATACTGGTTCAGTACTTCCTGCATCCGTTCCAATTGAGTTTCCATTGTGGCGTCCAGTCGTCCCGCCTCTGAAAAAACCTGACAGCCGCCCACAGAAACCTTTGGGTCGGGAACCACCGCAACTTCCCAGGTCCCCAGTTTGGCACTCTGCCAACTGGGATAGGCGGCCACGGCAGCCGGATAATCCCCTGGGCAAACGTGTACCTCCACTCGCGTCGCGTCCCTGACCTGTTGCAGTAGGTGAGTCACCATAGATTCAACATTTGCCGAGGCAATGGTTAGCTCCCGGTGAAGGAGAATTTCCACTGCCTGCATGACTACTTGACTGAGCCCTTGCCCAATGGCCGTCAACAGTCGCTTGCGCGTTTCCTGTGTCGCCGCCACAACACCAAGTGCCTGTTCCAACCGCTGTTCCACCAATCGATTGCCCTCTGTGGCTGCCGCCGCCATTCCGTCCTCATACCCTTGTTGATACCCTTCCTCATACCCCTGCTGCTTTCTCACCTCGGCGTCCTGGACAGCCTGCGCGAGAAGGGTGTCCTGCATTTCTCTGGCTTTATCTAAAAGGTCCGCTGCTGCTTGCTGCGCTTGTCGCCACTGAACCTGCGCGGCAAGCAACGTCGTCATGGCTTCTGAGCTTAGCACATGCGTCTCCTCTGCTGACTGCAGCATGGGAGCACGTTGTGCATGGGGTGCCGGAATCGGCACCCATCCCGCTACCTCTGCGTCAGCACCGACTTTCCACACTTTAGACAATGATGTCTTCCCCCCCGCCTCTGGCCACAATGATTTCGCCTGCTTCCTCCAAGCGACGAATGACACCCACAATGCGCTGTTGGGCATCCTCCACATCCCGTAACCGGACAGGACCCATAAACTCCATATCTTCTTTAAAGGTTTCTGCCATACGTTTGGACATGTTTTCAAAAATGACTTGCTGTACTTGCTCACTAGCCACCTTCAAGGCCAACTGTAGGTCAGAAGGTTCAACATCGCGAATAATCCGCTGCAGAGAACGATTGTCCAGAGAAACAATGTCCTCAAAGACAAACAACTTTTTCTTGATTTCGTCTGCCAGTTCCGGGTCCTGCAACTCTAATTGCTCGAGAATGGCCTTTTCTGTACCCCTGTCCACACCATTTAAAATTTTCACCACTGCTTCCACACCCCCGTTTTGGGTGTGATCCAAACTCCCCATGGCAGATAGTTTGGCTTCCAAAATTTGTTCCACCTCCATCACCACATCTGGAGAAGTGGGCGTCATTTGGGCAATTCGGCGCGCCACATCCGCCTGTAAGTCCCTGGGTAAAGAAGACAATACCAAGGCTGCTTGCGGAGCGTCCAAGTAAGACAGCACCAATGCCATGGTCTGGGGATGCTCATCTTGCAGAAAACTGAGAATCTGGTGTGGGTCCACTTTGCGGGCAAAGTCAAAGGGCCTCACCTGCAAACTCGCGGTCAACTTGGCCAGAATGTCGGCCGCTCGTTGAGCACCCATTGCTTTCTCCAGCACTTCCCGAGCATAGTCAATGCCGCCAGTAGCAATGTATTCCTTGGCCAGAGCAATGTCTCGAAACTCCTTGACCACCGATTCCCGCTGATCATTGTCCACCTTGCGCAGGTTGGCAATCTCCATGGTCAACTGCTCGATTTCCTCTGGCGTCAAGTATTTGTACACGCTGGCGGCAATTTCCGGGCCGAGCGTGATAAGCAACACGGCTGCTTTTTGCCGTCCCTTCATTTCCGAGCGCAGTTTCACCATAAACCTCTTCTCCTGACGGGGTAACACGTATTGAACCTGAGCGGACGACCTGCACGAGGATATTTTTCACCATTCACCTCCGTTGTCGTACAGTCAATCCTGAGATAACCAGGAACGCAACAGGTTGGCAAACTCCTCCGGACGACGTTGCGCCAAACGCCCCAATTCTTCGCGCATCTGTGCCTCCGGAGAAACAGGGATGTCTTCTAACGATGGGAGATTGACCCCTGTCTCCACAACCGGCTTGGCCGAACTGCGCCTGCTGCGCAAATACACACCGCCTACCCCCAGCAACAGCAAACCTGCCAGCGCTGCCCACAGCCAGGTCTGGTGTAACAAGTTTCCGGAGTTGACAGGAGAAACTCCCGTACTAAAAGGAACCTTTACCACCGAGATATCGTTTTTTGCGCTAGTCCCAGTTTTCAACCCCACCGCATTGGCCACAAAGGACTGAATCTGTCCCATCACTGCTGGAGATAAATTGGGATTCTGAGAGTTGAGAAACACCCCCACGGTCACTCCCTGAATCTGCATGGGGTCACTGACCGTTTGTGTGTCCGTCCAACTGTTGTCATAGGTTGTGTTGGTCTGGCTTTGAGAACTAGCGGTACTTCCGCCGCCCCCAGTGATGCCTCCATAAGTAGGCAAATTTGGATTAGTTCCGCTCTGTCCCGGCGTTCCTCCCGCTGTAGATCCAGTGGAATTTGAACTACTCCGCGTTACCGAGGTGCTGGTTGGCAACCCCGTAGATTGACCGGCTACAGGTTGCACCACGTGTGACTTCGATTGCACTCGGTTGAACGTGACATTGGCATGGACCATCACCACGACATTGCCGGGACCCACAATGCGTGTCAGTCCCTGTGTCAGTTGATTATTTAAGTCTTGCTCCATTTGTTGCCGTATGGCCAGTTCATTTGCGGCTGCACCTTGCAATGAGGTGCTGTTTTCCGGGCTCGATAAATCCACCCCGTTTTGATCAATGACCGTGACATTGTTCACCGACAATCCCTTGACAGAATGAGCTACCAACTGCTGAATGCCAGCCACTTGCACGTTAGATAACTGGACTCCGGAACCCAGTTGCACAAATACAGAGGCTTTCGCCGCATCAGTGGGTTGAGAAACAAACAACTGTTGTGTCGGCATGACAATGTGCACTTGTGCGCTCTCAATCCCGTTGATACTCTGAATCGTTTGATTCAAGCTTTGTTGCAACGCATCTAATACCTGAATATTAAACTGGTCCTGAGTCATGCCCAAAGAGTTAGACACGGAACCATAGCCGATATACCCCGACTTGGGTAGACCGGCCATTGCCAATTGTACCCTCGCGGTATCCGCTTGAGCAGCAGGCACCTCAACTGCAGAACCTGTGATACGACTGGGAATTTTCAGCGTCTGCAACTGAGTTTCGACTTGCCCTAAGGACTTATTGTCTAGCCCGGTGAGTACGGTAACATAGTGAGGCCGCAAGACCACCCACAGGATGACCGCGATGCACGCCACCCCTGCCGCCAGCACAATCCCCAGGTTGCGTCTTTGCGCCGGTGTTAACTTGCCAATCAGACGCTGCCACCAGTTGAGAGACTGGTTACGCAGGTCTTGCCAATTCACATTCAATCCCCATCACCCTGATTACCTGTCATGCCTGCGTTTTCGTGTGCAGCGTGAACGTCTGCTATATCTGCATGTTCATTACGGTTTGGTAAGCACTCACCACCCGGTCACGCACCTGAACCGTAAGGTCCAGGGCCAAAGACGCCTGTTGCTCAGCTATCATCAATTGATCTACAGACACAGGCCCTCCCGCTGCATACTCGGCGGCCATGCCGTCCGCGCGAGTGGACAGTTGACTGACCTCCGTCAGGGCATTCGATAATACCTGGCCAAAATTGGAGTTCGTAGAGTTAGCCGAAACTGCTGTTCCCCGGTTGACGGGTCCGTACGTCGACAGGGGTGATATGTTTATGAGACTCATCAGAGCACCCTCTTACTTGCCAAGATTTAAAGCAACCATAGACATTTGCTTTGCCGCATCAAAAGCTGTCACATTCGCTTGATAAGCTTGGGCAGCCGCAGCCATATCCACCAATTCCGTCGTCACGTTGACGTTCGACACCTGAACATACCCATTCACGGCGTCCGGGTTCCCCGGGTCATAACGAAGGGGAAAGGGACTGGGATCTGCAACAATTGAAGATACTTGTACTCCCCGTAAAGAAGCGGCACTTCCGATGGTTCCACTCGTCATTGGCCATCCGGCCTGTTGGAGAGACTGGTCAAAGCTGGAAGGTGTGCCCCTCGGTGTAAAAACCACCATCTCACGACGATAGGGGCCCCCCTGAGGAGTGCGAGTGGTCTGCGCATTGGCAATGTTATTAGCAATTACATCCATATTAAGGCGCTCCGCCGTCAATCCGGTGGCGCTGATACCCATACTGGCCCAACTCGACAGCATTCCCATAACCCTCCTTGGATGGCTTGTGCACAAGCATTATCAGCGCGAATGTCCTTTCTACAACAGTTCGTTGTAAAGGTTTCGCCAACATTGCCGAGAATTTCCACTAACGCCATGACAACGATAAATTTTCGTCAGCAATCCGCAAATTCCTGCAGGTTCTGACGAGAATCTCCGACGAAAAAGAAAAAGCGTCCACCGTAGTGAACGCTTTTGCATGAAAATTGAAAATACTGTCAGTTTTATACGAAAAAAGTCGCCCTGACCCTTTGGTTCTTTTCATCCCTGGTGGTGGCCATCATGTCGTGGAAGTTTCGGACACCCTCCGTTTCTTCAGACAACCTCCGTTTCTTCAACAAAACCCTTTGTCAAAGAATGAACTGGCTCAAGTCCCGGTTCACAACGATTCCCTGCAGTTTTTCCTCCACGTACTGAGGAGTAATAACCACTTCCTCCAGGGTGACCTCAGGAGCTTCAAAGGACAGGTCCTCCAACATCTTTTCCATCAGGGTATGCAACCTTCGTGCGCCAATGTCTTCCGTCTCCCGGTTGACCTGTGCAGCCATTGTAGCGAGGGTGTGAATTGCCTCGTCGGTGAAGCGGACCTGTATGCCTTCCGTTTCCAGAAGTGCGGTGTACTGCTTGAGCAAGGAGTGCTGAGGTTCTTTGAGAATCCGCTCAAAATCTTCCGCCGTCAAGCTGTCCAGTTCCACGCGTATAGGAAAGCGGCCTTGTAATTCCGGGATTAAGTCGGAAGGTTTGCTCATGTGAAAAGCGCCAGCACCAATGAACAATATATGGTCCGTCTGCACGGGTCCATGTTTTGTGACCACCGTGGACCCTTCCACGATGGGCAAAATGTCTCGCTGCACGCCCTCTCGTGAAACATCCGCACCCCGCTGCTCCTTTCCGGCAATCTTATCCATTTCGTCCACAAAGACAATTCCGTGATTTTCGGTGCGGTGGATGGCTTCTGCGGTAACGGCCTCCATTTCAATCAGTTTCTGCGCCTCTTCTTGACTGAGAATGGGACGCGCCTCTCGCACGGTCATGCGACGGCGGCGAGTCTGTTTAGGCAGCAGATTCCCCAAGGCCTCCTGCAGGTTGCCTAATCCCTCCCCGCCCATGCCCGGCATGAAGTTGAGCATCGTCGCATTTTGCTCCTCGACATCCATTTCAACCATCCGATCCTCCAATTCGCCCATCGCCAATTGCTGGGCAACTCGCCGACGCTCGGCCTTCAGCGCTTCTGGGATAACGGTCTCTTTACTACTGGGATTCATCCCGCTCAACAACATTTCAAACGGATTTTTCGTATTCCGATGACTATTTGGATCGGGAACAAGGGCTTCCACAATACGCTGTTCCGCCATCCGTTCCGCTTGGTCCTTGACCTTTTCTGCATGCTCCGCTTTCACCATACGAATTGCCGTTTCTACCAAATCTCGAATCATCGATTCTACATCTCTACCTACATAACCAACCTCGGTGAACTTGGTCGCTTCCACTTTAATGAAGGGTGCCCCAGCCAGTTTGCTCAGTCGCCGGGCTATCTCCGTTTTCCCCACACCTGTTGGACCAATCATCAGTATATTTTTCGGCATGATTTCTGCTTGTAACTCAGCAGACAACTTGGCCCGCCGGGTCCGATTGCGCAAGGCCACAGCAACCGCTCGCTTGGCATTGCGTTGACCTATAATATAACGGTCCAGCTCATCAACAATTTGCCGTGGTGTAAATTCTTGTATAGGCAATTCCACACCTTCTTTCTGTATTTTACCTTTCCATTACAGTTCCTCTACAATGATATGGTCATTGGTAAACACACAGATTTCCGACGCAATTTGCAGTGCCTGACCGGCAATCTCTGCAACTGACAATTCCGAATTGCGCAGTAATGCACGTCCAGCGGCCAAGGCATAAGCCCCCCCCGATCCGATGGCACACACCCCGTCGTCCGGCTCAATGACCTCACCCCCTCCGGACACGATGAACAGGTGGGTGGGATCCATGACCAAAAGCATGGCTTCCAATTTCTGTAGTATCTTGTCAGAGCGCCATTCCTTGGCCAACTCTACGGCGGACCTCTGTAAATTACCGTGAAACTCCTCCAGTTTTGCCTCGAATTTTTCGTACAGAGTGAAAGCATCGGCTACCGAACCGGCAAATCCAGCCACTACCTCTCCGTGATGCAGTCGCCGTACCTTTCGAGCACCTTGTTTCATAATCATGCTGTTACCCAAAGTCACCTGACCATCCCCGGCCATGGCACCCTTGCCGTCTTTCAGAACTGCAAAAATGGTGGTGGCATGCATGGATTCTGTCATTTGTCAGTCTTCCCTCCCTCTGGATGATGGGGTACATTCGGGTCCAAGGCTCGGGGATGACTTCGCATATACACCCTAGCCAGCCGATCCTTGGAGGTATGCGTGTAGATTTGAGTGGACGATAGGCTGGCATGACCCAGCAACTCTTGAACAATTCGCAAGTCAGCACCTCCATCCAGCAAGTGGGTGGCGAAACTGTGGCGCAATCCATGGGGGCCTATATGGCTCAATCCAGGCACCTGCGCGATGTACTTGTCGAGTAGCCGCCGCACACTCCGGTCCGTCAAACGGCCTTGCCGATGATTGATGAATAGAGGCGCAGCCGGGTCTGGCCAATCGCCGTTAGCACGATGGCGAAAGTATCGGCGCAAGGCAGAAACCGCCTGGCTCCCAAGCAGCACATACCGTTCCTTGGAACCCTTACCAAACACCAAAGCCACACCCTCCTCTAACTCTACGTCACCCACGTTCAATTGAACACACTCCGCAACTCGCACTCCGGTTGCGTAAAGAAACTCAAACAAGGCCCGGTCCCGCAGAGACCATAGGTCAGATCCCTGAATGCTGTCTAGTAAGGCCTTCATTTCCTCTTGAAAATAAAATCCAGGCACTTTCTTATCAAGCTTTGGCAACTCAAGGAGTCGGGCTGGATTTGAGTCGCGCAGTTCACCCTGTTTAAGTAGATAATCAAAAAAGCCACGATAACAGGACAGCCGTCTGGCCAAGGTGGATTTTTCCAGTCCCTGTTGTCGTTGCGCCGACAAATACCGACGCAAGTGAATTGTCTTGACCTGCTCCGAGTACACAACTCCTTGGCCCTGTAAAAATTCCAATAGTCCCCGCAAATCCTGACCGTAAGCCGCCAGAGTGTGGTCCGTTGCACGTCCCTGCGCGTATCGGGAAAGCAGAAACTCATCTACCCAAACCGCCAGCGGAACCTTGCTTTCCCCGTCCATCAGTGGTCCAACTCCGGCAGCAATTGATGCAAGTCTGCCAATGCTCGTTGCGCATACAACTGATGGCGAAGACGTTTATCTGAAACAGGTGTTTGCAAAGGAGCAAACAAACCAAAAGTCGCATTCATGGGTTGAAAGTTGTCTGGAGCGGCATGTGTGACATAGTGAGCCAAGCTACCAATGGCTGTGGTTGGCGGAAAACTCAGCGGTTGCAATCCTTTTACCAAGCGGGCTGCATTGAGCCCTGCCACCAAACCGGAAGCCGTAGACTCCATATATCCCTCCACCCCGGTCATTTGCCCAGCAAATAATAACCTTGAGCGTTTACGAGTTTGATACGTAGGCAACAACAGGCGCGGAGTATTCACATAGGTGTTGAGATGCATTACACCATAACGTACAAACTCCGCCTTTTCCAGCCCTGGAATCATGTGAAATACTCTTTGCTGCTCACTCCATTTAAGGTGAGTTTGAAATCCCACCAGATTGTACAAAGAAGCACCTGCATTGTCTTGGCGTAATTGCACGACTGCATAAGGGTGCTCCCCGGAAATGGGGTCTGTCAGTCCCACGGGTTTAAGCGGTCCATAGCGCAGAGTGTCCACCCCTCTGGCCGCCATGACTTCCACCGGCATACAACCCTCAAAATACTTTTCCCGCTCGAAATCGTGCATGGGTGCCATTTCAGCTTCTATCAAGGCTGTATAAAATGCAGTATATTGCTGTTGATTCATGGGACAGTTCAAATAAGCCTCCGGATCTCCCTTGCCGTAACGAGAGGCCCGAAATACCTTGCTTTCATCAATCGACTCACGGGTCACAATCGGCGCCGCTGCGTCGTAAAAATACAGGGATTCCTGCCCAACGAATCTTTCAATTGAGGCCGCCAAGGCGGCAGAGGTCAAGGGTCCGGTGGCAATGACCACACACCCGTCATTCGGTATTTCTGTCATTTCCTCGCGGAATACTTGTACCTGCGGGTGTTCCGACAAAACCCGCGTGACCTCGTCAGCAAAGGCCTCGCGGTCAACCGCCAAAGCCCCACCGGCGGGCACGGCATGCAGGTCCGCGCAATGCATGATGAGGGAATCAAGACTCCGCATTTCTTCCTTGAGTACACCCACCGCATTGGTCAATCCAGCAGCTCGAAAAGAGTTGGTACACACCAGTTCCGCAAATTTTTCCGTATGATGTGCAGGGGAAGACCGTTTTGGACGCATTTCGTACAATTGAACCGCCACTCCTCGGCGGGCAATCTGCCATGCAGCTTCCGATCCGGCCAACCCGGCGCCAATCACTGTGACCCTCGGCTCCATCATGGGCGAGTCCCACCCGTCATGACGGTTGTATGAGCCTTCTCATTACTACAAACAATCTCTATCTTCCCTTTAACCTTCTTTTCCACCATGGGATGCTGACAAATCGGGCACAGAGCCCCACTAGGACGATTCCATAACACGTAGTCGCACTCAGGATACCCGCTGCAGCCGTAAAAGGTTTTTCTTTTTCCCTTGCGTTCAACGAGAGGCTTTTGACAAATGGGACAATTGACCCCCACCTCTTTGAGAATCGGTTTGGTATTGCGACACTCAGGAAAGCCTGGACAGGCAAGAAATTTCCCGTAGCGACCGTGTTTGTACACCATCATACGGCCACACTTCTCACACTGAACGTCGGAAACCTCCTCTTTAAGCTGGACATGCTCCAGAGTGGATTCTGCCTTGGACAAGTCCTGCTCTAAACTGTCATAAAATCCAGACAGGATCTTTGCACCGTCTGCATCTCCATCCTCTACCTTGTCTAATTGCTCCTCCAAGTGAGCCGTAAAGTCCACATCAATTACCTGATGAAAATTGGCAACCAACAGGTCCACGACAATCTCTCCGAGTTCCGTGGGAAAAAACCGTCTCTGATCAAGAATCGCATATCCTCGCTTTAAGATGGTCTCAATCGTGGGGGCATAAGTACTGGGTCGACCAATCCCCAACTCTTCCATTGCTTTCACCAAACTGGATTCGGAATACCGAGGCGGCGGTTGCGTAAAATGTTGTTCAGGAAACAAGTCCAGGTTCTGCAAGGCCTCACCTTCCTGCAGGGGAGGCAACAGCCGATTCCCCTCCTCCTCGCCGCCAGCATCGTCGTGGCCTTCCGTGTAGACCGCTGTATATCCGGGAAATTTCATGACCGAACCATTAGCCCGAAACCATGCTCCTTTGCACGACAGATCAACCACAGTGGTATCCAACACGGCCGGCATCATTTGACTGGCCACAAAACGTTCCCAGATCAATTTGTAAAGTCGATACTGGTCTTTTGACAAAAACGGTTTCAAATCTTCCGGGTACCGTTGTACAGATGTGGGTCTAATGGCCTCGTGAGCATCCTGAGCATTTCCTTTGCTGGAATATTGTTTGGGATGATCCGGCAGATAAGATGGGCCAAATTTTTGCACAATCAACTCTCGCACCTCTTGCTGTGCGGAGTCGGCTAACCGCACGGAATCAGTACGCATGTAAGTGATGAGTCCAACACTGCCCTCACCGCCCAATTCCAAACCCTCGTACAATTGCTGGGCCACTGCCATGGTTCGATACGCTCGAAAACTCAGTTTGCGTGCCGCCTCCTGTTGCAAGGAGCTGGTAATAAAAGGAGGACTAGGGTTGCGATGGCGTTCACTCCGCTTCAAACGCTCTACTATAAACGGCGTATCCCGCCCCACACGTGTCAATAGCTCCGTGACCAACGATTGATTGAGCAGAGGCACTTTTTGGTCGTCATAACCATAAAAGCGAGCTTTCAATTTCCCCTGGGCTGCACCCAGCAAAGCGTCTACCGTCCAATACTCTTCCGCCTGAAAGCCGCGAATTTCCCGTTCACGATCCACAATAAGCCGCACCGCAACCGACTGCACTCTGCCTGCCGACAGTCCCTTTTTTACCTTTTTCCACAGCAACGGACTCAGCCGATAGCCCACCAACCGATCCAGAATGCGGCGAGTTTGCTGAGCCCGAATCAGATCAAAATTCAGCGGCCGTGGTCGCTCAAAAGCCGCCTTTACCGCATCCTTTGTGATTTCATGAAAAACAACCCGACAGGCCTGACTCGGGTCCACATCCAGCAGGGTGGACAAATGCCACGCAATGGCTTCCCCTTCGCGGTCCGGGTCAGCAGCGAGAAACACTTTCTTCGCCTTTTTACTGGCATCGCGCAAAGATTTGATCACTTCTCCTTTGCCACGAATTGTAATATAGTGAGGTGCAAATCCATGGTCCACGTCTACGCCCATCTGACTTTTAGGCAAGTCGCGCACGTGACCCATGGATGCTTTCACCATGTATCGCTTACCGAGATACTTGCCAATGGTCTTCGCCTTTGCAGGCGACTCAACAATCACCAGGTAGTCCGCCAATCCTTATCCCCCTTAGGCTTTCCAGCCACCGCCCCGACAACCGGGGCATCTGGAAACACCTGAAGCCGTCGTAAGCACGGCATCCGCCGCAACACATGGGTTGGAGTAAAACCCTCCAAACAGAACATTAAAAACGTTAATTTTAAGGATCCCAGTGTGCTACTCATATTATCACCCGTAACTTTTCCTTTGCAAACCATTTTGCTTCTGCAGCATTGTCCAGTTCACTGGTACGCGGTTACAGACGTAACCCAACCCGAATCATCCCCGCCTCATCAGGGGTCAACCTCTCAGTCAAGGCCGTTGGACATACAGCCCCCCTGGTTGTCGCTGGATGCAACCAGCCAATTCCAGTTCTAATAGGC
>DAHWFY010000061.1 GCA_027336365.1 Bacillota bacterium
AAAGATCTGACAGGCAAACTGGTGTTTCAGGTGCCTGACTTCACGGATTATCGCAAGGATGGCACCCTCATACCGGGAGACTTTTCAAGTCAAGCTGCGGCTCAAGCGGCTTTGGCTCAGGTCCCGGCCGGAATCGTCAAAAACGCTCAGGGCCAAGTGGTGTTTGTTCAAGGAGCTTATGGAGTATACGCAGGGCCCCAACAAACGCCCCAAGAGTTTGCGCAGTCCGCCACAGCTCTGACTACGGCCGCTCAGCTCAATGCGGCGGGAGGGAATGCCTATGTGGTGGACCTCAGTGCAAATCTTGTGGTGCAGGACCCGCCTAACTATGATTATATGAATCCAAGCGGAGGATGGAGCAGTAGTCAAAGTGGGGTTCTGTCACAATCTCCTCCATCATTTGCCCAGCCAGGTATGAAGTATATTCAAATTTCCGGAGCAACCTCGGGGCAAATTCAGTATTTCGCCTTGTCAAATCAGAATGGCACTTACCTGGGTACGCCGGTGAACTCCGGGGAGAATCCCTTTCAAACCGTGGATCTGCGTTTTCCTGCTCCCGCGTCAGTCACGGCGGGGCAAATTGATCAGTGGTTAGCACAAAATCAATCTCCATTGCAAGGGCTTGGCAGTTCGTTTATGAATGCCCAGCAATTGTATGGAGTGGATGCGACTTATCTGTTGGCACACGCAATTTGGGAAACCGGTTGGGGCAACAGCAGTATATATCAGGCTAAAAATAATTTGTTTGGGTTCGGTGCCTATGACACCAATCCGGCAAACTATGCAGGTAGCTTCCCCACCAGTGATTACTCCATTCGCTGGGTGGCGTGGTTTGTACGTCAACAGTATCTCAGCCGCAACGGTAACTTTTATGTTTCTGCAAATGGACCCACCTTGGATGGCATGGGGATGCATTACGCCACGGACCCTCATTGGCCGGCTGGAATTGCTTCCGTCATGACTCAGTACGTCACAGATAATCAAAGCTCAGTCAGTGACTACACGCAGTATCGTACGGGAGATTTCCCTCCAAAACCCAATTCCAATACCATGCCAGTGTACTTCACCGGCGGGGCCAAGGGAACGATTCAGGCGGGATCACTGTCCAGTTTGCCTCTGTACGCACAACCAAGCCAAGGGTATAACACCATGTATCCGGGTCCTTTGCAAATCAACAGCAGTGGCAGTGCTGTCAAAGAGTTGCAAAGTCAACTGAACGCAAGTCCCTTACAACCCGGACTCTTGGTGGATGGCCAGTTCGGACCCATGACCGAAACAGCGGTGAAGGCTTGGCAGACCGCCAACAATTTACCCGCAACGGGGGTGTGCGATGCCACGATGTGGAGTCGCTTATTTGCACCCAGTCAAGGCTTGCCCACCGGCACTCAGGTTACCATAGACCAGGTGCAACAAGGATGGATGGGAAACACCGTGAGTCAATGGGACCACGTGGTGGTAAGCACAGGGCTGAGCGGGTGGGTGGATGCCATGTATGTCGCTCCTCAGGTGCAAAGTGGGGGCCAAGCATTCACTAACTGGTTTAGGGTGAATGCTCTATCCGGATATAATGTTAATGTTTACGAGGCTGCCAGCAGTACGGCTCCGGTGGTGGCTACACTGCATCAGGGGGATGACGTGGTCACAGCTCAAACTTATCCAGCGAGTGCGTTCCCCGCAGGGCAAAACTTTATTGCGGTGCAAATTGCCAACCAACAGACGGGATCGATAAGCACAGGTTATATTGCAAGTACTCAAGCAACCTTGCAGCCCCTGGCCAGCCCGGTGTCACCGAGTTGAGTTAGGCTTGCTCTATGGTTTACCACAAATTGATGTCAAAAAGAGTTCAACGAACGCTCGCACATCATCGTTCTTGAACTCTTTTTTTCCTAACTTTCTTTGTATGTGTAGCACCTCTACCAGAATAAAAGCAGATTCGGACACGCAACTAATAAGATTTGTTTAATGAATTGGAAACCAAGCAGAGACCAAAAAGGCTACAAACAGCAAACCACCAAATCTCAGCAATAGCCCTGAAGTTCCTTTCACGGCGGGATGGAGTTGTTTTGCCTCAGAGTAACGGAAATACAATCGACTCACATACCAAGCGGTAGGTACGGTGGCCAACACCAGGAGGGCCCACGGAGTTAGAATTTCATCGGCAATCATGCCAATGATGACTAGGTATGCAGCGGTAAATACGACTCCAAATAGGACTCGTCCCCGTTTTCGGCCCAATAATATCACCATGGTACGCCTACCACCCAATCGGTCTTGGTCCATGTCCCGAAAGTTGTTGCCTAACAAAATGGCTCCAATCAATAAGCCAATGGGTACGGAGACCCACAGGGCAGACCCAGTGATGGTGCCGGTCTGCAGGTAGTAGGCCAGCAGGACGATGACGGGTCCCATGGCAAGAGCCGCCGCCAATTCACCAAATGGGGTGTAGGCTAAAGGTTTTGGACCTCCTGAGTAAAAGTAGGCCAACGCCAGGCAGGCCGTTCCCACAACCGCAATCCACCAGGTGGTGGAGAGGCAGATATACACCCCCAGTAACACGGAAACCCCAATGAAAGTCCACGCTGTGGCGAGAACTGTTTCGGGTTTCACGCCATCGCGGACGATGGTGCCAGCAATGCCCACCATGCCGGGGTGGTCCAGACCACGGCGATAATCGAAGTACTCATTAAACATGTTGGTAGCAGCCTGAATGAGGATGGATGCCAGCAAAAATGACACAAATAGCCACAAATGGGCGTGTCTTTGACTGAAAGCAATGCCGCTACCCACCAGCACGGGCACGAGGGAGGCCGTAAGGGTAAAGGGGCGCAACAACCGCCAGGCAATGTCGAAGCGTTGCTTAAAAGTCATGAACCCCAGGCTCCTTTCTGGATATGAAGGGATAATTGCATGATGGTAAAAATGAAAATCTGTATGGAGATTCCTTATCACAGCCGTCTTTATCTTAGCAAGGTGTGCCCATTGCGTCTATGGCACGGATGCCCTTTTACTGTTGTGAATGCGAGTTGGTTTCACCCGTAATGATGGGTCTGCTATACTGACACTGTGTCGTTTTCTGTGTGATTTCGGATTGAAAGTGGAGGGTGAATATGATTCCAGAGTGGCGTTCTGTCAAACAATATCAGGATATCCTGTTTGAAAAGGCGGATGGGATTGCAAAAATCACCATCAACAGGCCGGAGGTGCGCAATGCCTTTCGTCCTGAGACGGTGCAGGAGTTGCTTGATGCATTTTCCATGGTCCGAGAAGATGACCAAGTGGGAGTTGTTTTGTTCACGGGACAGGGCAAGGATGCCTTCTGCTCAGGGGGAGACCAACGCGTTCGCGGACAGGGTGGCTACGTGGGTCAGGATGAAGTGCCCCGCTTGAACGTACTGGACCTGCAGCGTCTTATTCGCACGCTGCCAAAGCCAGTTATTGCGTTGGTGGCCGGGTATGCCATTGGCGGTGGACACGTGTTGCATCTGGTGTGTGACTTGACCATTGCGGCCGACAATGCCCGTTTTGGTCAAACGGGACCCAAGGTTGGAAGCTTTGATGCGGGTTACGGCGCCACCTTGTTGGCGCGTACAGTGGGCCACAAAAAGGCTCGAGAAATTTGGTACCTGTGTCGCCAGTACTCGGCCCAAGAGGCTTTGGATATGGGTTTGGTCAACACCGTGGTGCCCGTGGAACAGTTGGAGGAAGAAGGCGTGAAGTGGGCTTTGGAGATTCTTGAAAAGAGTCCAATTGCGATTCGCTTTCTGAAGGCGGCCTTCAATGCCGATACGGATGGATTAGCCGGTTTACAACAATTAGCTGGGGATGCCACCATGTTGTACTACATGACGGAAGAAGCCCACGAAGGGAAAAACGCTTTTTTAGAAAAACGTGCACCGGATTTCAGCAAGTTTCGTCGGTTACCTTAAGTTCCACTGGGTTGGATGGAATTCTGTGGACATAAAGGTGGCATGACGAGGGTGGCGTGACGATGGAAGAAGATATACAGCTAAGAAGTTGGCATGGAGTTGTACCCGACTGGTTGCAACGCCAGGCGTTGACCCGAGGTGTGACTGTAGCGATTGAAAATGCTTCTACGCGGTGGACGTACGCGGAATTGTTGGACAAGGCCCGCAAGGTGGCAGTTGGACTGAAGGCAGCCGGCATTCACCCCGGAGATCGCGTGGCGTTGCTTGCACGACGAGGGTCCGTATTTGCCTTGGCGGTTCACGCGCTGATTCAAGGACAGATGGTACTGGTTCCGAGCAATACTCGCTTGACTCCCGCAGAACTGGCTTGGCAGTGGCAGGATGCAGGCGTGGGGGCGGTGTTGTACGACAATCAGCACGCCACTGTGGTTCAAGATGTGATGCAAGCAGCGGGTCTATCGGTGTGGCATTGGAATTTGGAGGAGTCTTTTCCCCCAGTACTCGATGGACAGTTACGGACTTCCCTGAGCAACTCCATTTCATTGCGCGAGATTCATGCCGTGGTTTATACCTCCGGGACCACGGGCCGTCCCAAGGGGACCTTAATTACTTATGGGAACCACTTAGCCGGAGCCATGGCTTCTGCCCAACGGCTGGGGTTGAACTTGCTGGATCGTTGGCTGGTGCCCATGCCTTTATTTCACGTAGGGGGCTTAGCAGTGCTGATGCGTAGCCTCATTTACGGCACTACGGCGGTGATTCACGATGAATTTGATCCCGTGCGGGTGAATGAGGAGATTGACAAGGGTCATGTGGACCTGTTGTCCGTGGTCCCTACCATGTTGCTGAGAATGCTCGATGCTCATGGTGAACAACCTTATCAGGGTTGTTTGCGAACGGTTCTGCTGGGAGGGAGTGCAGCCCCGTCACACTTGGTCCAACGTTGTTTGAAAGTCGGGCTGCCGGTGGCCCAAAGTTATGGATTAACCGAGGCAAACTCGCAAGTGGCTACTTTGGCTCCTGAGGATGCTTTGAAAAGACCGGGATGTTCCGGTCAACCTCTGCTGTTTACCGAATTGGCCATCCTGCAGGATGGACGGGTGGCTGAACCGGGGCAGGAAGGGGAAATTGTCGTCCGAGGTCCCACGGTTACGCCGGGGTACTATGGGCAACCTGTGGCCACCGCAGAAACTCTCCAGGACGGCTGGCTGCATACTGGAGATATGGGTCTGGTGGATTCTGATGGATACTTGTACGTCCTGGACCGTCGCCGGGACCTCATTGTGTCTGGGGGAGAGAACATTTATCCGGCAGAAGTGGAACGGGTTTTGACGGCTCATCCGGCCGTTCAGGACGCGGCGGTAGTGGGTGTGGCTCACGCCCAGTGGGGGCAGGTTCCTGTGGCTTTCGTGGTGGTGGCCGCGAGAGATGCAAGTCAGATGCAGATCCGTGCAAACGAGTTGCAAGACTTTTGTCGTACTCGCTTAGCGGCTTACAAGATTCCTCAAAAAATTTATTTTGTCGATGCGCTCCCCAGAAATGTTTCAGGTAAGTTGATGCGCAAGGAGGTACAACGGTGGCTGCAGTAAATTCAACCTTTCCCGGTGTGCGCACACGGTGGCCAAATACGGGTGAGTTGCAACCTTGGCTGTTGGAAGTGGCCAAGCAGGCGGTCAAACTGGCTGATAAGTTGCAGCAACCGGTGACGGGGTCCATATCCGTGGCTTTACCGGGGTGGCCAAAAGACTTGCTTGACCGTTTGATTCGCTCGACACCCAAGGTCCAAACGGCAGCTCAACAAGGATTTTATGGGGCTCACCCCGTTCGCGGGCTTCGTGTTGCTACTTGGGGGTGTGTGGCTCAGTTGACGGCGACGGGGGCGCAGCAGGTGACAACGTTGGCGGGTTTATTGCGCGAGGCGTCTGCGAGTCAGGTATGGGTCAATCAACCGCCCCGTTGGTTTGGTGGATTCGCCTTTGTTTCCGGACCTCGGCAAGGTCCATGGCAAAATTGGCCGGACGCTCAACTCATCTTACCACGGCTGTCATGGATCAGCGTCCAGAATCGGACATGGCTCACCGTGAATCTGGCTGCAGACCCGGCACAAAACCCACAGGAGACGGTGGCGAGGGCCGTGGCTGCTTACGAATCTTTACACACCGGTTCAGGTGATGGGGAGAGCTGCGGATGGGACAGAATGACTCAGACCGCGAGGCACGTGACTCGGGAGGTCGCTTCGCAGCCACCGTGGCGGGAGGATTTGGAACACAGCACCTTTGTATCGGGAGTGGAAAAGTGTGTGGCAGAAATCTGTGCGGGTGAGTATGAGAAGGTTGTTTTGGCAAGACGGGAGCAGATTAAAGGAACGTCACAAACAGATCTGAGTAGCGCGGTAAGGGCTCTGGAGCAGGTTTATCCCGATAGTTTTACCTATGTGCTCCGTCAAGGAGATGACTGGTTTGTGGGGGCCAGTCCGGAGCAACTGGTTCGCGTTGTGAACGGTGAATTACAGGCCGATTGTCTGGCAGGTACAGCGCCCCGCGGACGGGATGAAGAGTCGGATGAGAAGTTTGCGCAGGGGCTGTTAAACAGCGCAAAGAATCGTCACGAACACGCGATTGTAAAAACATGGATTTTCGATCGGTTGGCAGATGTGACTTCTGAGATTCATGCTTCCGATGCGCCGGGTCTGCGAAAATTGACAAATGTTCAACATTTGCACACTCCCATCCGAGGACGCTTGTACGATTCGGTCAGTGTACTTGATGTGGCTGCTCGTCTGCACCCCACACCGGCTGTGGCCGGGGTACCCCAGGGGACGGCAATGGAAGCCGTCTTACGTCGAGAATCCTTCGACCGCGGCTGGTATGCTGGCGGGGTTGGGTGGGCAGATGCGGAGGGAAATGGTGAATTTTTTGTGGCGCTGCGCAGCGCTCTGCTGCTTAAAACGGAGGCGTGGCTATACGCTGGGGCTGGAATTGTGAATGCATCCGACGGCGAAGAAGAGTGGGCAGAAACGGAATTGAAACTGGCTCCAATGCGAACTGCGTTGGCACGGCAAAAGGAGGGCTCTGGCAGTGCAGGCAAATGACCAGTTGCGTCCTGTTCATGCTTTTGCGCAGGGATTGATGGAGTCGGGAGTCCGCCATGTGTGCATTTCACCGGGTTCTCGTTCCACCCCTTTGACCATGGTCCTGGCAAGGAATCCTCAGTTACGCACCTGGTTGTTGCTGGACGAACGGTCTGCCGGGTTTTTTGCCTTGGGATTGGCAAAGCAAACTCGGGAAGGGGTGGTCTTGGTGTGTACTTCCGGCACGGCCGCTGGAAACTACCTGCCTGCCGTCATGGAAGCGGCCGCCACGCGTGTGCCGTTGGTGCTGATTACCGCGGATAGACCACCGGAACTGTATGATACGGGCGCGAATCAGACTGGAGATCAGTTGAAATTATATGGGAGTTATGCCAAATGGTTTATGCAGATGCCTGTGCCTGACAACACTCCACAACTGGTTGCACATGCCAGAGATGTCGCGCAGCGGGCTGTGATGAAGGCCTTGGCTCCTCCTGCTGGTCCGGTGCAGGTGAACTGGCCCTTTCGTGAGCCCTTGCTGCCTCCGCTTGCCGAGTCGTTCAGAAGTGGCGATACGGTGGGGGAGAAGCCACCTGTGGTTGCACAGGCTACAAAGGTCTTCTGGGGCAGAGTGGTGCTCGCTGAGGAGGAGATCGATGGTTTGGCGGCAATGCTTCGGGAATCTCGCGCTGGGGCAATCGTCTGTGGTCCACAGGAGTCCCCTGATTTGGCAGCGGCTGTCGCAGAACTGGCAACGGCTTGGGGAGTTCCCCTACTCGCAGACCCGCTGTCACAGGTTCGGGGGGGTCCATATGTTGATGAATATTTGCAGACGACATACGATTTGTGGATGCGCGACGTCTCCTTGCGGGAATCCTTTCGACCCGACTTGGTGTTACGGTTTGGCCGGGTTCCCACATCAAAGTTTTTGGGTTATTGGCTGACGGAAGCAGTATCTGCGGTGCAGGTGGTGGTGGATGATGGTCAAACATGGGCAGATCCCTTTTTTCGAGTCACGGGCCGGGTGTTCGCCAACCCTGCAGATACCTGCCGCCGTTTGGCCCAGCGTTTCTCTCGGTCCGCTGTTTTTTTTACGGGTGAAAATAGGGAACAGGCTACGGAGAAGTGGTTGCTTGGGTGGACGGAGATACAGGAGACTGCGGTGCAAAGCATGACTTCTGGTGTGGAAAGTGCGCCCAATTTGTTTGAGGGTAGGGTATTTACGGAGCTGTTTAAGGTACTTCCTCCATCCGCCACTTTGTTTGTGGGAAACAGTATGCCCGTACGGGACCTGGACGCCTTCTGGCCAAATCAGGGGACTGCCCCCGTCAGGATTTTGGCAAACAGGGGATTGAGTGGGATTGACGGGGTGGTTTCTTCCGCGCTGGGTGCCTGTGGTGGGGGAGCAGAACCCTTGGTCTTGGTCATTGGGGACGTTTCGTTTTACCATGACCTGGGTGGGTTGATGGCTGCGACACGACATCATCTGCGCTGTGTCATTGTCCTGATTCACAATGATGGCGGGGGAATTTTTTACGGTCTGCCGCAGGCAACCCAAGCGGACACCTTTGCATTCTTCCGTACGCCTCACGGTCTTGATTTTCAGGCAGCCGTCGAGATGTACGGTGGGCAGTACCGTCACCCCAGCAACTGGCACGAATTTCGTCAGGCAGTGCAGAAAGGATTTGTCTCTGATACGTGGACCGTCGTTCAGGTGGACACGGACGCACAAACCAGTACCCACATTCGGCAATCTGTGGCCAATCAAGTAGTGACCGCCATACATGCCAGTGAAAATACAATTTCTAAAACCATGGATGCTGGCCGAGGAGAAGGCAATTTGTGAGCAGAGATATAGGATTGGAACGAATAATTCAAGTGAATGGGGTATCCTATTATATCCAAATACGTGGGCATGGAGAACCCGTGCTGTTACTTCATGGATTTACAGGGAGTGCCAATACGTGGAATGTTGTAGGGTCCGCCTTGGCGACCGACTATACCGTGATTACGGTGGATATTCTTGGTCATGCTCGCACCTCTGCTCCCTCGGAGTCTTCGCGGTACACCATGGAGCAGATTGCATCAGACTTGGTACAGGTGATGGAAGCGTTAGAATATTCCCGTTTTTCTTGTGTGGGGTATTCCATGGGAGGGCGACTGGCCATCGCCTTGACGTGTCTGTGGCCGCAACAGATAAAACGGTTGGTGGTGGAAAGCGGGTCTCCAGGGTTAGCGACGGCAATCGAACGTCAAACTCGTCAGGAAGCAGATGAGCGTCTAGCAGCTTGGTTGCTGTCCGTTGGCATAGAGCAATTTGTGGATTATTGGGAGAATATATCTTTGTTTTCCGGCCAACGGACTCTCCCTCTAGCGGTGAGGCAACAAGAACGGGCCATTCGCCTGTCACACACTCCTATTGGCCTTGCCAACAGTTTGCGAGGGATGGGAAGCGGTGCTCAACCTTCTTTTTGGGGGGCGTTGGACCAGTTTACCCAACCTGTTCTGTTGCTCACAGGACAGTCAGATCAAAAGTTTTGTAGTATTGCTGAGAAAATGAACGCCCTCATTCCAACGGCTTGGCACGTTTCCATCGCACAAGCGGGGCACACAATTCATTTGGAGGCAACCCAGGCTTTTATTCAGCAAGTGTACCGCTTCTTGCAAACGACTGGTTGACAGGGTGAAAGGTGACGGTCTAATTTATTCCATCTGATTCCATAACAACCGAATGTTTAATACAATAAGGACATACCATTTTGTCGCAGCCAGGTGCGAGCTTCCTTGTTTTGTGGGAAATACAATCCAACAAGCCGCCAAAAACGCGCGGAATGATTCATCTCCCACAGATGGCACAATTCATGGACTACCACATAATCCAACACATAATCAGGTGCCTCTACCAAGCGCCAGTTAAAGTTAAGATTTCTCTGGCTACTGCAGCTACCCCAGCGACTCCGTTGGTTTTTGATGCGAACCTTGCCATAGGATGCCCCCATTTGCGTCGCCCATTGTTGCACTCGGTTTGGAATGACCTGTTGGGCTTGTTGTTTTAGCCAGGCGACAATCGCTGCTTGAGCTTCCGGTTCTCGTGGAGAATGGGACGGACCTGTGATGGCTAGGCGCCCGTTGGACTCCAAACGAACGATATAGGTAGCTTTAGAATTATAAATCATATCGGCATTTAAGGGGTTCCCAAATAACCACAAACCTGTGCAAGACGGATCTGCATTCGCCGTGACCTGCCGTCGTTGTCTGTCATACAACGCTTGCCAGCGTTTATGTAACCACGATTTCCTGCGTTCAATGAGAACTTTAATGCTGTCAGCAGAAACTTTGCGCGGAGCGCGGACTAAGATTTTGTCTAGGTGAACCTCTAAAGAGACCGTTGTGTGACGGTGTGGACTGTAGATGACTTCAACGGGAAGTTCATCTGATGGAAATCGAACCGTATGCACGCCTATTCCCCTTTTGTCGGCAAATTTTGCGCGCCTCCTGGCCTATGGTACACTACGTTTGGCCTGGACGGAAAGACCCGTTTCGGCGGGGAAAGGGCTGTCAGGAGGATTTATTTTGGGAATGAGCTCATGGGAGACCGCAATGATTGTTTTGTTGGTGGTGCTTGCCGGGGGGCTCTTATTAGGAAAGTTTGCTGAGAAACTCCATATTCCTGATGTGACGGCATTTCTTTTTTTGGGTATTATTCTTGGCCCCTCAATCCTGGACTGGATTTCCATTCCTCTCGTGTCTCAGGTGAACCAGTTTGTTCTCCATGTGGGGGCAGTACTGATTCTATTTGACGGTGGACGGGGAATTCATTTCGTTGTATTAAAAAAAGTTTGGTTAAGTATTGTGTTGTTGGCTACCCTTGGCGTGTTTATTACAGTCGCTCTGGTGGGCGGGGTGGCTCACTGGATATTTGGCATGTCCTGGGTTCTGGGCTTGTTAACTGCTTCTGTGGTGGCTTCCACTGACCCCGCAACCCTAATTCCAGTTTTTAAGCAGGTTCCTGTTCTCAAGAAACTCCAATACACAGCGGAGTCCGAGTCTGCCTTTAATGATGCTGTCGGATCCATCCTGGTCATGGTGCTATTAACCGGAGTGAATGGGAACGTCCACATGAATGTCCTTGCTTTTGCCGAAGGGTTCGTCCGATTGGCTGGTGTTGGGCTTGCTAGTGGTGTGGTTATGGGGTTACTGGGGTTGTATTTAGTGTCTCACCATGGTTGGGGTGTTTTCCACGAGTTTGGCTCTCTGGTCATGCTGACTGTGGCCTTAGGCAGTTTTCAAATGGCGGAGTTTCTGCATGGTAGCGGCTTCATGGCGGCTTTTGTAGCAGGACTGATGGCGGGTAACGGAAAAACGTTTAGCTGGACTCTGGCCAAGCACACGGAGGAAAACATCCGTCACTTTTATAACGCGACAACCCTACTCATGCGCATGTTGATTTTTGAGTTTCTGGGCAGCCAAGTGAATTTCTCCACCATTGTCGAAAATATCTGGCTGGGGCTAGGATTGACTCTGGTCTTGATGTTCATTGCTCGGCCTGCCACGGTATTGGCTTCGACGTTAGTCGATAAAACGGCCAACTGGCGCTGGCGAGAGTTGCTGTTTCTTTTTTGGGTTCGCGAAACGGGGGTTATCCCAGCAGCTTTAACGGGGGTGATTGCTGCTGAGGGGATTGAAGGAGCCCATCGAATTGCTGCGGTCACTTTTCTCGCAATTCTCATTACCATCGGACTGCAGGCCAGTAGTACTCGCGTTGTGGCACGAAAATTAAGGGTTTTGGAGAGGCAAACTCTGACGGTGGAGGATGTGTGAGGGGGATCCAGACCTAAGGGTTGTTTTAAAACCTGTGTCATTTTTTGATAAAGATGTCGAACGCCGCAGTTTTCAGAGGAATTTTGCTTGCCTATTTCTATAGAGTCTACTATACTATCGCTAGATTTTTAGATGCGCCGCAAATTTTCCGAACTCCCATGGCGCGGGAGGCGGGGGACCATGTTTTCTGGGGCGAGTCTGGTTTATCAATCAATTTGATTGATATTCAGTAGGGGAGAAAGCCCTTTCCCGAGCCCGTCAGCTAACCTCGCAGGATCCAAGGGGCTGTTGTTTGGGTGAAGGGTCATTCCGTCGGACTTGGTAAGACTCTGTTGTTGTCGGCTGCTTCCGTATTTACCGTATTTTCACTTCCCACCTTGGCCCAAGCGGCCACGACGTACACCGTGCACTCCGGAGACTCCTTGTGGTCCATCTCTCAACGCTACCACACCAGTGTCACGGCACTGGAGAGTGAGAATCACCTTCACTCAAGTCTCATCCACCCGGGCCAACATCTGGTTCTACCGCAGGGTTACACCGCTCGCACCCACTCCTCAGATAGCCACTTAAGCGGTCGCGGCGGAGGCAGTACATACCTCAGCAGCGCCTCCGTGTTCGGCGAGTCCGTTGCGCTGTCTGCGGAAAAGCTGGTGGGAGCACCCTATCAGTGGGGAGGAGTAAGCCCAGCCGGATTTGACTGTTCTGGGTTTGTCCAGTACGTCTATGGTCAATTGGGAGTACATCTACCAAGGACCAGCTATGGGATGTACGATGTCAGCCATTGGGTGCCTTTGTCCAATGCTCGAGTGGGAGACCTCATCTTCTTTAACGCAGATGGACCCGGGGCTTCTCATGTGGGGATTTATCTGGGTAACGGGCGTTTTATTGATGCGGAAGACGGTGGAGTCCGCATTAGCTCCCTAAACATGGGGTACTGGCGCAGTCATCTACTGGGCACACGTCAAGTGGGTTGAGAGCGTATTTGCCAAGGTGTGAGGTAAGAGGAGCAGCGAAGAGGCAGGTGCATTTATGCCTGCCTCTTTTGTATAAACATTCCATTTCATTTCTTGTGATCTTTCAATCTCTTGTTATCTTGACCTGTTAGAATCCAAGTGTACAGAATCCAGCAAAGATGAGTGCGTTAGCTGATTCATTTATCACGCCAATTATCAAATAAAGGCATGTGCGGAGATAGCACCCACCGTTCCGAAGACTAGTAAAAATGCCACGGCTGTAGAAATTTTTTCAGCTAACTTCCAGATCTTTTCGAACTGCACAACTGGATTCAGGTCTACTTGGCGGTCTGAGTTCCTAGCCACAGTCCATCACCTACTTAAACCATCCCGTGTTTTGGGACAGAAATTCATGGTACGGACTTCCAACTCCTTACCATGGCACTCTACACAATTTCACTGAGTGCACATTTTAATTTTAACAAACCTGTGGGCTCTTGGAGCAAAGGGTCTAACGGAAACTGTGAATTTTTTGTAACGAATTCATCGAATTTATTTAAGTTTTCGCCTTGACATAGCGAGTTACATATTTCTCTATTTGTGCTTTTCCTGCTCTTTCTCGCGGCTAGCAACCACGACTTTTTGATCCGTGCCGCGTGAAATTGCCGTCTTTATGACCTAACTACGATCTTTATGACCTAACTACGATATGTGGGAACTCCTGCACCCGTCCAATTGTTGTGGGTAAGGCTAAGGGATTGATCCGTGGCGAGAGGGGGCAGGACATTGGAGTCTAATCTTTGAATCTTGTATAATGTTCAGCGTATATTCTTTCGCATTGTTCAAACTCTTGTATTTTCATACACATGCGGGTGAGGAGAAAGGAGAATGAGTATGTCTGATTCGTCTCCAGTCACATACTCTCAGAGGGGTGCAGTGGTGACATTGCGACTGGAGCGTCCAGAGACCAGAAACTCCTTGACACATGAATTGCGAGTTCACCTATTAGCGGCCCTACAACGGGCAGATGCGGATGCCGATGTTCGGGTGGTGATACTTACCGCTATGGGGAAGGCGTTTTCGGTGGGTCAAGATATTGAGGAATTGGCAGATCTGTATAAAGACGGTCAAAACCGTTTGGGGCAGATGGTAGAACAAGAATACGTGCCCATTGTGCAAGCTTTGCGCTCCATGACAAAGCCCACCATTTCTTTATTCACTGCCCCCGCTGTGGGTGGAGGAATGGCCTTGGTGTTGGCAACAGACTTTCGGGTTGTGACACAGCAAGCGGTATTAATACCCGCGTTTGTTCAGGTGGGTTTGGCCCCGGATTCGGGAGTGAGTTTTTTTCTCAGCCGGATGATAGGATATGCCAAGGCTTTGCAGGTCCTGTTCACCGGGCAAAGGATCTCCGCAGAGGAGATGGTACACCTCGGACTGGCGGAAACCGTATGGAACACGGAAGAACAAGCTGCTGATGCGTGTCAATCTTTGGCCAGTCGGCTTGCTGCGGGCCCCACCCGGGCGTTTGCGGCGATTCGTCAGTTGCTGGACGATGCTGCGGGACACAGTTTAGAGGAAACCATGGCACTGGAAACGGGTGTGCAGGATCGATTGGCGAGCACATGGGATCATAAAGAGGCGATTCAGGCCTTCTTGGAAAAGCGCAAGCCGCAGTTTCGTGGTAAATAAGCTGATTTGTCAGTATAGAACACACGATGAGCTGGTGTCCGGAAAAGGTCAAGTAAGATACAACGCAAAGTTTTGCTCTCTTTCCGGACAATCTCTATGAAGGAGAGACATGAGATGTCGAACACCATGTTGCCGGCAGGCACCTTTGCGGGTAAAACGGCCGTGATTACCGGCGGAGGTAGTGGCATTGGCTATGGCATTGCGAAAGAGTTGGCTCAGTTGGGAGCAACCGTTGTGCTGGCAGGCCGCAAAGTTGAACGGCTGAAGGAAGCGATGTCGAACATTCGCATTGGCGGTGGACAGGCCTTTGCGGTACCTACGGATATTCGTAATCCAGAACAAGTAGAGCACTTGATGGCCGAGGCCGTTGGGTTAACGGGAAGTTTGGATATGCTGGTGAACTCTGCTGCCGGAAATTTCCTCGTGGATTCGGACAAGTTGTCTGTGAACGGCTGGAACGCCGTGGTGAATACGGTCTTACATGGGACGTTTTACTGTACTCGAGCGGCGGGCCTGAAGATGATAGCATTGCACAAACCCGGTCGGATTCTTTCTATTGTGGCCAGTTATGCTTGGACAGGCGGACCTAAAACCGTACACTCTGCTGCGGCCAAGGCTGGGGTGGTGGCATTGACGCGAACTCTGGCGGTGGAATGGGCTCACCACGGGATACGGGTAAATGCGATATGTCCCGGTCCTACTGACACGGAGGGATCCCGTCCATTGTGGCAGCGTCCAGAAGACGAGATGAGATTGAAAGAAAAAATCCCCGTGGGTAGGTTTGGAACCGTCGTGGAAATTTCTCAGGCGTCTAGCTATTTGCTGTCTCCTTATGCGGATTTTGTGAACGGTGAGGTATTTGTCATCGACGGTGGTGAGTGGTTGGGAAAAGGGCTCACGTCATGAGCAAAGTTTTAGAGGGCCGCAAAGCCCTGGTGACTGGAGCGAGCCGGGGGATTGGATGAGCTGTGGCATTTGCCATGGTGAAAGTTGGGGCAGAGGGTGGCAGTGGATGGTGGATTGACCTTAACATCAGGACCTTTTGAGGTCACTTCAGTGAATGCGAGTCATTGCTGATGTGTGGCGTATAATGAGATTTGATTGGTACTTGAAGGGGCATTTTGGGGGACGACGAAGGAATGCGCCGGGGAATTCTGAGCCCTTTCCGAACAACTCCTATTAGAATCGAGATGGAAACCATGAGGGCGCTGGACATTATGATTCACTCTGTCATCACCGCCAAAGACACGGATACTGTCGAAACGGTTTTACGTAAGTTTGTGGAATACGGGATTGGTGGCATGCCCATCGTAAAGGATGGCGATAAGATGGTGGGCTACATCAGTGATGGGGACATTATGCGGGCCTTTGCCAAAAATTATCAGCCTTTGCACGCCATTGAGACAGGTATGTATGTGTTGACGTTTTTTGAAGCCATGGATGACGATGAGGTATTTGCCCAGCAGTTTCGGGAGTTTTGTCAGCGTCGCGCGTTGGACGCCGGAGTGCGACGGGTCATCTCGGTGAAAGGTGACGATCCGGTCGATGAGATTGCGCGGGTGTTGAGCGAGCGAAAAATTAAGAAGGTCCCTGTGGTCCGCGACGGACATTTA